>CANFLZ010000059.1 GCA_947448135.1 Flavobacteriales bacterium | reverse complement strand
CGAGGCAAGCGTTGATTGATGCGTTGACATTACCAAAACCATCACCATCTAGGTCAGCATACAAATTCTGTGTTACCCCTTCATCAACATTACCATCGCAATTTTCATCCAGTTGATTACAAACCTCTGCATTTCCAGGAAAAACGCTTGAATCGTTGTCCAAACAATCCGTATTGTATATCGAAGCTCCGCAAGCAACAGGAGCGCCCGCGCCATATCCGTCTCCATCTATGTCATCATAGGTGATGATGGTGTCATCACAATCGTCTGAATTAACAACGTATCCTGCCGCTGGAGAACAAGCAAAGGCTGTATTGTTGGCATCTCCAAAACTATCTCCATCAAGGTCTGCATAGAAAGTCAGCAAGACAAACTCATCAGCTTCACCGTTGCAGTTGTCATCAATACCATTGCACACTTCTGTTGCAGCTGGAGAGATCAGGGCATCAGCATCATTGCAATCGATACTATTTTCTACTCCACAACCGATTAATTCGGTAGTTCCAAAACCATCACCATCAATGTCTGCATAAGTCAACAAAGCATCATTGCAATCCCAATCATTGGTTACAAAACCAGAAGGAACAGAACAAGCCCATTGTTCAACATTGTTGTCTCCAAATCCATCACCATCATTGTCTTGAAAGAATACAGTTTGAACGCCGTCATCAATTATTCCATTGCAATCATCATCCCAGCCATTGCAAACTTCAGCAATGGGGTAAACACAAACATCCGCAACTTCTGCCAACGCATCATAGTTGCAGGCCGTGCTATCCATGCAACCCGTCAATTGACAAATTGCATCTGCACCAGAGCAATCTTGATCGATACCATCTTCACATATATCTGTGAGATAGGCATTGACATCAGGATTGTTATCATCACAATCTGTAGATGTTAATACACCGCAAGCTACTGTAATCAAACTTCCATCGTCATCCCCATCTTGATCCAAATAAGTTAAGATATTATCATCGCAATCATCACTATTGTTCACATAATCCAAAGGCAATTCACAAGCATAGTTAGGAGAATTGATATCTCCATATCCGTCCATGTCAGCATCCGCATAATAGATATTCAGAACAAACTCATCTATTTCTCCATTACAATTGTCGTCAATATAATTGCACACTTCCTCCGTAGGATAAATACAAAAGTCCCCTACTTCGGCCAAAGCATCATAGTTGCAAGCCGTGCTATCCATGCAACCCATCAATTGACAGATTTCATCAGCACCAGAACAATCTTGATCAATACCATCACCACAAATATCAGTTTGTGATGAATTCACTTCAGGATTGATGTCATCACAATCCGTTGATGTCGACACTCCGCAGGCATCTGCGGTTGTGCTTCCTTCACCATCACCGTCTTGGTCTACATACGTTAATATAGTGTCATCACAATCATCACTATTTTCTACATAATTCGCAAGCAAATCACAAGCATAAATTGTCGAATTCAAGTCACCAAATCCATCCATATCCACGTCTGCATAATAGATGTTTTGAACAAATTCATCTATTTCTCCATCACAATTGTCGTCAATGTTATTGCAAGTTTCTGAGGCATTGGGAGAAATTGTTGGGTTTTGATCATCGCAATCCGAACTATCCATAACATAGCCAGCAGGAGCTATACACTGGGATAATGTGTTGTTTGTAGATCCAAAACCATCACCATCCACGTCAATAAAATAATCCAATGGATAAGTGCAAGTACTATCATCCTCAGTGGCTGCATCATTATAATTGCATGCATTTACATCCGTGCATCCCAAAACAGTGCTACCGGATGCGCTCAGCACAATATCCAAGGCACTTGTGGCGCTCAAATCTGCATTCTCATAGTTGGAATACGTGGACAATGCAAAAGCATTGAATTTCCATGCAACAGTCAAGGCGATTAGCATCCAAAACTTTTTTGTCATAAATGTGGTTTTAGTCAAAACGAAGTTAGCATGAAGAATTCCGCTTAAAATCAACGAAATAAAAAGCTATTAACATCGATTTCTTAAATTCTCTGTCTGACCAAACACTTCATTCATCCACCATATTTGCACCATGCAAATGGCACCGCGTTTTTTGAAAAAATCAGTACCCATATTCGAATGGATGGCTGTTCTGCTCAATTTGGGTTTCACTATTCTATTTCAAATCGGCAATTCTTGGTCATTTTTGTTGGGAGTATTGGGGCCCTTGATTTTAGGGGCTCTCAGCTTGAAAAGAAAACTCTTTGCGGATGTTTTATTGCAATTCGCCTATTGTGGATTGGCCGTATATGGCTACTTCCAATCCATCCAAATTCCCAGCTTTCAGGAGAGTATTCAATTGCATTTCGTCGGTGTGGCGTGCAGTATATTGGTTGGGCTTTTGATGGGTCTTTTTTTTAAAATGAAAACCTCCGCAGCACTTCCCTTAATGGATTCTTTGATTACCGCGTTCTCGTTGTGGGCGACTATCATTCTCATGTCCGGATTTGAAAGTGCTTGGCTGTATTTTATTTTTATCAATCTGATTTCTGTTGTTCTTTTTTACAAAAGAAACCTGAAAGTTATCAGTTTGCTCTTCGTTGTCTACACGCTATTAGCCATTCAGGGATATTTTCATATATTGTAGCATGAGATCAGGAAATTGGGTTATAGCAGGGCCGGAGAGTTGCGGCAAAACCACCTTGTGGGAATCGTTGGGAAATATCTTCAATACAGCGCAAATGATTCCTGAAGCCAATCGCATTTGGCTCCAAGAAAATCAAATTACACCTCCTTATACAACGAATCAATTAACCTCCATTTTCGAGCACAGTATATCCCTATATGATCAAGCACCTTCGATTGGATTCAATATTTGGGATACGGATGAATTGAATTTGCTGATATGGAGTCAATGGGAAAATCATCCGTTTCAAAACTTTTGGATGAAGCGTTTTTTAGACAACCAGCACCGGTATATCATTTGTCCTCCGAACATCGAATGGAAACCTGATCCCTTGCGCCAAGGCCTTGAAACAAGAGATGCCCTCTTTCGAGAGCATCTCCAATTGCTTGTGCACAAAAAATATTATGTTTTAGAATCCGATCGGTTAGAAGAGCGAATTGAGGAAGCTCAGTATATTATTGACTATCCCGGATAGCGGCAATTCCCGGAAGAACGATGCCCTCCAAACTTTCCAACATGGCACCACCGCCAGTACTTACATAGCTGACATCATTGGCCATTCCCATTTGATTGATGGCCGCTACCGAATCACCACCACCTACCAAAGTGAAGGCTCCTTTCTGTGTCGCTGTAACAAGGCTTTGAGCGATGCATTTGGTTCCGCCCGCAAATGCTTCCATCTCGAAGACACCCATCGGACCATTCCACAAGACAATCTTGGCATTTTCAATTGCCTCTCTGAAAATAGAAACAGAAAGGTCAGCAATGTCTAAGCCCATCCACCCGTCAGGAATTTGGTTGATTGCACAAACTTGGGTTTTGGCATCAGCTGCAAATTTGTCGGCTGCGATGGCATCGACAGGCAATAACATTTTCACTCCCCTTTCCTCTGCTAGCTTCATCAGCGCAATGGCTTGCTCCAATCGATCTTCTTCTACCAGCGAACTTCCCACTTTTCCTCCCATCGCTTTGACGAAAGTAAATGCCATTCCACCGCCAATTATCAAGGCATCCACCTTCTGAATTAAATTTTCAATGATGCCGATTTTGGAAGATACTTTTGATCCACCAACAATTGCCACCACCGGCTTTTCATGGGAGTGAAGAACTTTATCAATCGCCTGCACTTCGTTTTCCATGAGGTATCCGAAATACTTATCCGTCGGAAAAAATCTTGCGATAATGGCTGTACTCGCGTGCGCTCTGTGCGCAGTGCCAAAAGCATCATTCACATAAGCATCACCATTTTCTGCAATCTGTCCTGCAAAAAATTCATCTCCTGCTTCTTCTTCCTTATAAAAACGTAAGTTCTCCAAAACCAAAACGCTTCCAAATGGAATATTATCCACAGCTTGTTGTACTTTAGTTCCAATACAATCCTCCACAAATTGAACATCGCATGATAAATATTTTTTCAAAGCAGCCAAAATGTGCTTCAAGGAAAAAGCATCTTCAGGACCTTTTTTGGGTCGACCCAAATGGGACATGAGCACCACCTTGGCACCATCATTTACGAGCTTTTGAATAGTAGGAATGGCCGCCTTGATTCGGGTGTCATCGGTAACTTCAAATTGAGCATCCAAGGGTACATTAAAATCAACGCGAACGAGTACACGCTTATTGGAAAAAGAAACTTGATCGATTTGGTACATAATCTGATATTTATTGCAAAGCTAATTTTCTTTGATAAAAAAAAGGGACCGAAGTCCCTTTTTATTTTTTGATTCAAACCATTACTTAGAAACTTGCAATGATTTGGTGTACATTTTCTTTCCATCAACAACCAATGAAACTTGGTAGAAACCTACACCCCATTGTGCAACTGGTAATTCCAAAGTGTGAGTACCAGTAGGTTTAACACCCAAGTTAGAATAGGTTACCAATTTTCCTTGCATGTCGCGTACTTCATAAGCAACCGCTACATTCTTGTTCAATGTATATTGAACTTGCGCAACTTGAACAGCAGGATTTGGGAACAATTTTAAAGTTTGCAAAGATTCACCATTGATCTCATCAACAGTAACACGCTCTGACAAAATCAAACGCAAAGCTGGAGAATAAGCACGAGATGTAAACCATGCATAAGTATTGCTTCCAGTCATTGACAATTCAGCAGTTGAGTTGTCAGTGTCTGAATTGTCTTGAGCCAACATAGTCACTTGCAAATCAGTTGTTGCAGTTGGTGTTGTAGTGGCTTCTGGATTCGTTACGATACAGTTGAAATAAACTTCACCAGGCAACATTTCAGCCGGATCAGCAAATGGCAAATAATAGAAAGGCTCAGCACCAGTTGTACCAATCATTTGTTGGGTAACCGTAAATTCGTTTGAAGCCGCTACAGCAGGGCTGCTATTCAATCCATTTGTTGCTTGGTACAATACAGTGCTGAAGTAAGCATCCATATCAGAAGTACCACCTAACAACAAAGTCGAACCATAAGCAAATGAGTTGGCATAAGGGAAATGGAAGAACGTTCCGTATCCGTGAGGTTCGTATACAACAGGATTAGAACCAGTTACTTCGGTAGCCAAAAGCTCGATATCCAAAGTAGTGTCGTCATGACCATACTCATCCGCTGAGAACTCAATCACACGTGTAGCCACATTGTTAGCAGGAGTCTCATCAGTAGAGTCAGCAGACATGGTAACCGTAATGGTGTAAACACCTGTTGCAGTTGGTTCCCAACCTGTGTTGACATACATCGTGTCATTTACAAAAGCTGGACACTCTGGAGCGTTAGCGTATGAAGGCATGTCAGCGATTACCTCAGTTTGGGTATGCACAACAGTACCTGCTGCGTCTGTGATATCAATTTGAACGTTTACGTTGGTTTGATTTGCTGCTCCCACGTTGCGAGAGATAACACCAACCAATTGACCACCATCAGCATTCAAAGTATGTTGCTCCATAGGAGTCAAGCGGTATTCCCAAACATTGAATACATCACCATTCATCACTTGACGAACTTCGATGTCATTTGTTTTTGGATTCCCGTGAACTGACACGTCATCCAATCCCCAGAAGTAATGAGAATAACCAGCAGTTTGCGCTGTGTTGAAACCAAAACGGATCATAACATTGCTTTGATTAGCAGCAACACAAGAAATGTCTACAGTAGTTGCCAATGGGTTAGCAGAGAATGCATTTGCAGAAGGCGAGAAATCACCGTGTCCTGGGAATACCACCCAAGTTGCTCCGCCGTCATTGGACACTTCCAACGTTAAAGGAGAAGTTGAAAAGCAGCAGTAAATAAAATATTGGTTGTAATCTACAACAACGGAAGACAATTGAGAACAATCGATATTAGGCGATTGCAACCAACCTGAAACATCTTCTGCAGGATTGGTAGCAGAGATAGCACCACCTTGATACAAATCCGCATCAAAAATGATCCAACCAGTAGAAGTTGTAGGACCCGTCATAGCAGGTGCACTTGATGTATAAGCACCACCTGGGCTATTGGCATTGGCCAACATCCAGATAGAAGTATCTGCACTGGTATCCCAAGGAAGCCAAGCGCCAACGCCATTGTTTCCAGCAAATCCATTGCTAAAATCTTCGGTAAACACGATGGTACCCCCTCTGTCTGCTCCACTTACTGGAGCCGATGTTGTTTGGTGACCTTTGGTTTGAACCACTTTAGGAGCATAAAGCGGCTCTGATGCGTTCTTTTGCGCTCCAGCAATCCAAGCTGAAGTCAAGAACAATGCAGATAAAATTTGTTTTTTCATTTTTTCCTTGATGATGGACAAATATAACAAACAAAAAGGCCTCCACAGGGGAGGCCTTTTGTTAATTGCCAAATAATCTGATTATTTCACCATCATTTCTTTAGTCACTTGAACGTTACCTGCGTTCAAAGTGTAAGTGTAGATACCAGCACCCAATTGATCAACATTGATGTTGATGTTGTGGTTACCAGCAGCTTGAACACCTTCATTGATATTCATAACAATTCTACCAGTAATATCACGAACGATTAAGTTAACGCGCTCGTTGCTATTCAAAGAGTAGTTTACAACTGTATTTGAAGAAGCTGGGTTTGGCATGTTTTGAGACAAAACAACACCGTTGTTCATGTTCTCAGCAACATTCAAATCTACCATCAAAGACTCGTCGAAGTTCAAACGGATCATTGGGATACCACCTGTAGCGCCCCAACCTGAACCGCTGTTCAACCAAGACACAACCCAATCATTGTTACCGGCTACTGGAGTACGGATAGCACCATCAGAGATGATAGAAGCCATGTAGATTTTTCCAGCCTCTAAAACAACTTGATCTGTAAAGCCCAAGTGAACGAAAGTAGAACCACCTGCAGCATTGTTGTCTGCAGCAGTAACTGAATACTCAACTGTAGAAATTCCCAAGTCAGTCAACGTTGGAAGACCTGTAGCATCCAAGCCAGTGAACTCATACAATTTACCTTGGATCAAAGAACCCTCGTCAGCAGCTGCGAAGTTTACAGCAACATCGATAGCACCTACTGTATCGTTGGCATAGATATCAAACAAGTTACCATACTCATAAGCAGATGTAGGACCTACGAAAGCTTGAGCAGCGCCCAAGTCACGGGCATAGATATCGTTGGTAATTTCCAAAGAAGCAGAACCTGTGTTGTTCGCGATGTTATCGTCACCAGCAGGTGATACAACAGTAGAAGCGATAGAAACTGAACCCACAGCTGATGGAGTCCAAGAAGAAACAGCAGACAAGGTATCTTTATCCAAAGAAACAACGTCCATTGCAGTTGTAGACCAAGTGGCTTGAGAATTTCCGTTGAAGCTTACTTCATAATCAACAGTAACACCCAATTGATCGAAGAAACCTCCATTGTATACAACAGAAGTAGCACGGATAGGGCTAACTTGAGATACAGGAACTTGAGAATATTCCCAGAATCCCAAACCGAAAGTAGCGTTGTTCCAGTCAGAAGCAATTGTTTTTGCCATGATCATGTCGTTATTCAAAGCAGATTGGATAATCACGTTATCTACTGCAAATCCAGAAGCCCAAGCTCCGTTGTCAGACCATTGAAAACGGATGCTAATATTTTGACCATTGTAAGTATACAAAGGTAAAACGATGCTTTGCCAGTATGAACCATCTACAGTCAAAGTATCAACGATAGTCCAAGAAGCGCCATTGTCGTTAGAAACTTGAACAGTAGCTTCACCACCACCAAAGTTTTGATCGTGGAAGAAGTCAAATCCCAAAGTGTAGTTACCGATGAAAGTAGAATCTACAACAGCAGGTGTAACGATGATTGCACCAGCATCATTAGGGTTAGCTGGAATTGTATCGTAAGTAAATTCACCAGTCTCATAAGTTCCAGCAGCATCTACAGTAACGTTTGTAATCAAAGTGATTCCATCAGCAGTTGTGATCATGATATTCAAATCACCAGTCAAACCGAAAGTAGAAACATCTACAGTGCCTGGGTTGAATACAGGTACATCAAATCCATTGATATTCACCATCAATGGCAAAGCTGAAGCTGAATCTGCACTGAATCCCAATCCTAATTCAGTCCATTGGATAGTTCCGTTTGGAGCAGGAATAGTTGTGATCATTTGAGGACCATTACCCAAGTTTTGAGAATCTGTCCAAATGTCCGTTACTGGAGTTGAAGTGATGATTCCCCATGCTGCTGGAGAAATTGTGGTATAGTCATACTCGTTCAATGCAATTGAAGGCGTTTGCAACCAAGCATCGATGAAGTCACAATCACAAGGAGCTGGATCATCATCCACACCTGCGAATTTGTTACCAACACCTACTTGAGGTACTGGCCAGTAACCACCTGTATTAGCGATAGTCGAGTTATAGATTTTAAAAGCCGGAGTTGTAACACCAGCAGTTGCTGTTGTCGTCTCGTTGGTGCTCCAACCGTTTGGAATTACACCTGGATTGCTTCCGGTGATTGTAACACCTTGGAAGTTTTCTTGAAATGCAACAACACGGTCAGTTGTTCCTGCGTGATTGATTTCTTGGTGACCAATCACTGTCGTTGGGCTTACTTCATTTTTGGTAAGCACCCTTTTAGCTGGGCTTTTAGAAATTGGAGCAACGTTTTGAGCGATTGCTGCAACTCCCATTGCCATTAAGCTAAGAGAAATGTAGAGTTTTTTCATTTGTAGATAATTTAGCCTTGCGAATATAAAAAAAAACAAGCAAAAAAAAAAAGAGGCTTTCGCCTCTCTTTTGCTTTATTGTACCATTAGTTTAAAAATACCCTCATCTGTCTTCACAAAATATAGTCCTGGAGACCATTCCGAGATATCCAAATGCACCATATTTCCGATTTCTAGACCCATGGAAATTCTTCTTCCACTCATATCGACAATTTCCCAATTTCCGATTGTTGAATTGGATTGAATATTCACTTCGTTCAAAGCTGGATTAGGATAAATGGCAACTCCTGTTTCCAATTCATCTATTCCCACTCCATTAACGAAGATGGTAATGCCATCACTCAATTCACAACTATCACTCAATTGAGTCACTGTAACATTACCAAATTGTACGTCATTCCAAATCACATTGATGGTGTCTGTTCCTTGCCCTGATACAATCACACCGCCAGATACCGTCCATGAATAAGTAGCTCCTGGAAAAGTATTTACCGTGTATTGAGCGTTTTCCGCAGGTGCCGTATCGTTGTTCCCTGATACAACAGGGAAACTACCGGCAGGCTGTGTAATTTCTACGGTCAGCGTATCACCGCAACCTTGCGTGTCGGTCACATAAATCGAATGGAACCCTGCTGGTAAATTGTGCGCGTATGAAGTGGTTTGGATTGGATTTGTATTCCATTGTGCGTAATACAATCCTGACCCTCCTGTCACCGAAACACCGATGTAACCAGTAGGAATTCCGAAGCACTCCAAATTCACCAATGAATCCAAAGTGATGATCACTGGATCTGGGCAACCTGGTTGACATTGTTGTAAAATTCCATCACAGTTTTCGTCGATTGAATTTCCGCAAATCTCATTGGCTGCGGCATTCACTGCGGCATTGGCATCATCACAATCGCCTTGCACACCGCCCACATTGTTAAAATTAGCACCTGGAGACACGCAAGATTGAACAGTAATCAAATAGTATCCATCTGCATCTGCATCCAAGTACCACATGGATGAATAAAAACATGAACCATCATCTTGGGTAGCAGCAGCATTGTAATTACAAGCTGTAGCATCCATACATCCCGCAACACTGCAACTTGCATCTGCCCCTGAACAATCTTCATCAATTCCATTTTCACAAATGTCCGTTGCGCCTGGATTGATCGTTGCGTCTGTATCATCACAATCTGTCATCACCAATACAGTGTCCGTATAATCTATGCCCGGACTAAAGCAAGCGTTCAAAATCTCGGAAGCATATCCATCCAAGTCCATATCCAAATACCAATCCGTTGAATAGAAGCATGAACCATCGTCTTGTGTAGCTGCTGATTCAAAGTTACAAGCCGTTGCATCCATGCAGCCCAAAACAGCACAAGGTAAATCAGCACCTGAGCAATCTTGGTCGATATTATCTCCACAAATTTCAGTAGCGGCTGCATTAATCGTTGCATCAGCATCATTACAATCTCCTGAAATTCCTGCAATGGCAGTGTATCCAGCACCCGGATTGGTACATGAAGAAACAGAACTGACATAGAATCCATCCGTATCCATATCCAAATACCAATTCGATGCGTACAAGCAACTTCCATTATTTTGGGTGGCTGCGGCATCATAATTACAAGCCAAAACATCTGTACAACCCGGGATTCCAGTGCAAGTTTCATCAACTCCATCGCAGTTTTCATCAATGCCATTGCCACAGAATTCAGCAGCTTGCGTATTAATGCCTGCAGCATTATCATTGCAATCTAAGTTGTTGTTTACACCACAAGGATCCAAATTCAAAGAACCGTCTCCATCACCATCCAAGTCTTGATAAGTCAATGCCATATCATCACAATCATCAGCGTTCGAAACATATCCTACTGGTTGTGTGCATCCTTGAATAGCATTATTCAAATCTCCAAATCCGTCCGCATCCATATCTGCGTAAAAAGTTCCGGTAACAAACTCGTCTATCTCTCCATTACAATTTTCATCCAACCCATTGCAAATTTCTATTGCATTGGGAGAAATCCCTGCGTTGTTATCGTCACAATCGGTATTTGAAAGAGAAAATCCAGCACCTGGATTGGAGCAGAACAAACTGGACAGACCGGCTCCAAAGCCATCCGCATCCGCATCAGTAAAATACTCTAAAGTAGCATATGTGCAACTACCATCTTCTATGGTAGCCGCAGCATTATAATTGCAGGCGATTGGATCCATACATCCAGCATTGCCGCAGGACAAATCCGCTCCAGAACAATCCTCATCAATCCCATTTCCACAAATCTCAGTTGCGCCGGTATGTATCGATGCAACAGCATCGTTGCAATCACCATTGATTCCTTGCGTAGCAGTAAATCCCGATCCAGGGTTGGTACACGACGAAGTTGAACTGGCATAATAACCATCCGCATCCGCATCCAAATACCACGTTGTCGCAAAAACACAACTGGCAATATCGTTCACTGTTGCAGTTGGATCGTAGTTACATGCATTGGGGATCATACATCCTGTACTGCTCAAGCTACAAGCATTGCAAGATCCAAAACAAACAATAGGTAGAACCAAATCTACAGCTGCAGTTGTATCTGCGCGATTGTAACCATCTACATTGACCAAATCAGGGGTGCCACATGCAGCCAAGGCTGGTGTAACTTCCCATCCACCCGTACCATTCAAGAATTTATATTGGAAAGGTGAGTTGGCAGGTAATACAACAGTCACTTCATACACTCCATCAGCATTGGCATCAGTCATTGCGATATCTGGACTTGCTTGCCAATTTTGAAAATCACCTTGCAAAAACACGCCTGAAGGTGCTACGGTGCTGGTATTCATGTCCACTTGAAAAGTGACGTTCACCTGTGTAATCAAACCAGTACAGACACAAGTAGCATCTATCGCGTCTCCAGTTGAATTGGGGTTACCATCATCACAAGCAGTTCCGGTATACAAACATGAATTGTCATCCAAAGTTGCTGCGCTGTTGAAGTTACATGCATTGCTATTCATGCAACCCGCAATCACCGTAGTCGAATTCGAAGCACCTGGAGTTGGCAATTGTTGAACATAGGAAGTCACCACTAGTGGAGTTCCTCCATCCGGTACACGAGCCAAACATTCCGCAATATTGCCCGCAGATTCATTCACTTGCAATTGTCCTGGAAGCAATGCCGTTAAAAGACCTGTAGCATCAGGATCTGCCGTCCCATATACCAAAGCATCCACTAATCCAACATTGCTGGCAGCTGCATCAACGGGCCAAGTTGTGGCATCAGCCAGATAAAGCGCAACAGCATCTGCTCCATTTTGCATAGCGCCTGAGGCGCCTGGGTCAAACGTCATATCGACATTGGGAACCAGCGGATTTCCTAAAACGAAAAATCCATTGGCATCCAAACTATATCCATCCAAATCAAAAGAAGCATAGGCCAAACTGTTGGCGCCATTGAAGAAAACAATGGTGTAACCTGTTAATAACATGTTTGGCGTTCCATACAACTCAACAAACTCTTGGGTATCAGGTCCGGCCTGATCGCAATCCACTTCATTGATGACAACATTTCCACCTCCACCCATTGATGCTGGAGTAAGCGTTAATGTTGTAGAGTAAACATAATCGCCAGAATTTCCGCCGTTGTTATTTCCGGCCAAACCAGTGAAATAAAAATTCACATTGCCTGATGCGGTCGCCGGTGCGGTCCAACTAAAGGTAAATGTCTTTTGATTGCTCGTTAATCCACCATTGGTATTGTGAACAACATAAGTTCT
>CANFLZ010000058.1 GCA_947448135.1 Flavobacteriales bacterium | reverse complement strand
TTGATGGAGATAGTTTTGGAGATGCCAACAATACAGCCTTTGCTTGTTCTCCAGCGGCAGGATACGTTGTTAATTCAGACGATTGTGATGACACCATCATCACCTATGATGACATAGATGGAGACGGATTTGGCGTGGGCGCTCCTGTTGCTTGCGGAGCTTCGATATACAATACGGATTGTTTGGACAACGATTCAAGCGTGTTTCCTGGAAATGCAGAGGTTTGTAATCAACTGGATGAAAATTGCGATGGTAATGTTGATGAAGGGGTAACACAGAATTTGTATGCTGACCTAGATGGTGATGGTTTTGGTAATGTCAACGCATCAATCAACGCTTGCCTCGGGTTCAATCCAATCTACATTGTGGATTACTCTGATTGCAACGACAATGCGATAACTTATACGGATGCGGATGCGGATGGATGGGGAGTTGGACTTCCAATTGCCTGTGGTTCTGCACTCAACAATGAAGATTGTGATGATAGCCAATCGTCAATCTATCCAACCAATACGGAAACATGCAATGGTATCGATGACAACTGTAATACGCAAGTGGACGAGACCGTCTTAAATACGTACTACGCAGACGTGGATGGTGATGGATTTGGTGATTTGAATAATACTGAGTTGGCTTGTTCTCCTTCAACAGGATTTGTCAGCAACAACCAAGACTGTAATGATGCTTTGTTGACATATTTTGATGGCGATGCCGATGGTTACGGTGTCGGCAGTCCAATCGCTTGCGGGACTTCAAGCGACAATACGGATTGTGATGATGCCAATTCAGCGGTGAATACTGGCTCAATTGAAGTATGCAATTTGATAGACGATAATTGTGATGGACAAGTGGATGAAGGTGTTCAGACGATGTTCTTTGCTGATAACGACGGTGATGGGTTTGGTAATTTGAATAACACAGAGTGGGCGTGCTCTCCCTCCGTTGGATTTGTTACCAATTCAGATGATTGTGATGATTTTGCTTTGACTTACGAAGATTTGGATGGTGATGGTTTTGGAAATACAAACATCGTTTCTTGTGGCGTATATGACAACACAGATTGCGACGATTCCAATGCGAATATCAATCCTGCCATCTCAGAGATCTGCAATCATGCGGATGAGAATTGCAATGGAGAAATTGATGAGTTTGTATTGAGTACCTACTACCAAGATGCAGATGGAGATTCTTTTGGAAGTGTATCAGCAACGATTTACGAGTGTTCTGCACCTGTCGGCTATGTAGCAAATGCCGATGATTGCGATGATACAGTGCTGTTGTATGAAGACGTTGATGGCGACGGATACGGCAACACAACGGCTGTGGCATGCGGGGTTATTTTTAATAATGACTGCAATGATAATGATGCCGTTTCAAATCCAGGTGCATTGGAGATTTGCGGCAATGCAGTGGATGAAAACTGTGATGGCAATATCAATGAAAATTGTCCAGTCGATATGGATGGAGATGGTTTTGATAATACGGTTGATTGTAATGATTTGAATCCCAATATCAACCCAGATGCAACCGATGTTTGCAATGACATCGATGACAATTGCAATGGATTGATTGACGAGAATTTATTGTACACGATCTATTATGTAGATCAGGATGGTGACAATTATGGAGCAGGTGTTTCCGATACATTGTGTTACAACCCAGGTGCTGGTTTCTCAACGCAGACAGATGACTGCAATGACGATGATGCCAATATCAATCCGGGTGTTGTTGAAACATACAACTTTATCGATGACGATTGTAATGGAATTGTAGATGACAATTTCGTGGACACCGATGGAGATGGAATGGAAAATGGAACCGATGCAGATGACGACAACGATGGTATTTTGGATACTATTGAAGATGATTTCAACGGAGATGGAATCAATGGGGATGATTGCGACGGTGATGGTATTCCCAATACATTGGATGCTGACGATTGTGAAGTCTTTATTCCAGAAGGATTCAGTCCAAATGGAGATGGCGTGAACGAGTTCTTTGAGTTGCAACAGTTGCCGTATGCGGCCATCGTAAGATTGGAAGTATACAACCGTTGGGGAGCTCTTGTATACGACAGCAAAGACTACAAAAATGATTGGAAAGGAACCAATATAGATGGCAATGATCTTCCTGCAGGTTCTTATGTATACGTTGTAAGAATAGACAATAAAGGACTTGAGTTTACACACAATTTAACCATCTGGAGATAATTCTAAAACATGAATACTATGAAAAAGTCGATATTTTTTGGATTAATGTTTTTGAGTTTGTTGGCTACGGCGCAACAAGACCCTCAATATACCATGAGCATTTCTAATCCTCTTGCGATCAATCCTGCTTTTGCAGGTTCTCGCGGAGAGCAGGATGTCACTTTGGTATACCGCAACCAATGGATGGGACTCGATAGATCCCCCAAAACTATTGCCGGCAATTATCAAACCCGATATTCAGATGGGAAATTGGCGACCGGCGTGAGTTTTTTTGGTGATAAGATGGGTGCATTCAATCGAAATGGATTAACTGTTTCACAAGCATACCACATCAAGATGCCAACTTGGACATTGTCCTTGGCTCTGAATGCTGACGTCGAGCAATTGACAGCCGGACTTTCAAGTGTGAATCATACTATTGCTGGCGAAATGGATAATGCATTTACGGGGGACTTAAAACGTACATATTTCAATTTTGGATTTGGAGGGTACGCCTACAATGACCGTTTTTGGCTCGGATTTTCAATGCCTCATCTATTGCGTCAGCAATGGGGAAATCAAAGCAATTCAGATATCCAACCCGCCTACCAAGTGGCTCATGATTATATACAGGCAGGAGGAGTGGTCAATATCAACCCATTTGTAGATGTGAAGCCCTATACCACCATCAAATGGGCACAAAATGTAACACCTCAGTTAGAAATGGGCTCAACGGTATATTGGAAAAAGCAATGGGGTATGGGTCTGGGATACAGGGTAGGTGATGCCCTTACATTGAATGCAGAGGCTATTGTCAATGAGCATTTTCGTGTAGGATATGCTTACGATAGAACAGTTTCAGGATTGAGTTCATTTACCCGCGGCGCACATGAAATCATGCTCCGTTATCACTTTGGAAAAGGATACAAAGGATTGAGATAAAAGACAAAAAATCAAAGAGCGCAAAGTTTCCGTGAAAGCTCTGCGCTCTTTGCATTGAATGAATTAGTAGCTCAATAATTTTTCAAGTGTACTGGCCAATTTGTGATTGGCCAAATAAATTTTTTCCAATTCGGCACTGAACGGAATGGGTGTATCCATGCTGGCGCAGCGCATCACTGGGGCATCCAAATATTGGAAACAGGCTTCTGTAATTCGAGCAGAAATTTCCCCTCCAATTCCGCCGGTCATGTTGTCTTCATGTACAATCAATGCACGACCAGTTTTCTTTACACTTTCAAAAATGGTATCGTAATCAAGCGGAGCAAGTGTGCGCAAATCAATTACTTCTACATCCGCAGGTTGACTTTTTAGATATTGCAACACCCAATGAACGCCTAATCCATATGTGATGATGGTCGCTTTGGTTCCAGCTTGCAAAGTGGCTGCCTTTCCAAATTCCAATGAATAATATCCTTGCGGAACTTCTCCTTCGATACTTCGATACAAAGCTTTGTGTTCGATAAATAAAACAGGATTGGGATCTTCAAATGATCGACACAACAATCCTTTGGCATCTGCCGGAAAAGCGGGATAGGCAATCTTTAATCCTGGGACATGAAAAAACCAAGCTTCGTTGGTTTGACTGTGAAAGGGTCCGGCAGCGGTGCTCGCTCCAGATGGGAGACGCACCACCACATCAGCTTTCTCATTCCAACGATAATGCAACTTGGCCAAGTTGTTCACGATTTGATTGAATCCACAAGTAACGAAATCTGCAAATTGCATTTCAACCATGGCCTTCCATCCTTTGATAGACAATCCCAAACCGGCTCCTACAATAGCAGATTCACAAAGCGGTGTGTTGCGAACACGCCCTTTTCCAAACTCCTCTACAAATCCATCAGTCACTTTGAAAACACCGCCATACTCCGCAATATCTTGCCCCATCAAAACCAATTTATCGTGCTTGCGCATACTCTCTCTCATCCCATCTGAAATGGCATCAATAAAGCGCATTTTTTGCGTGGAACTCGAAGGTGGGGTAGCGGGTATATCAAATGGACAAAATACATCGGTCAACTCTTCCTCCTCTTCAGCTGTGATTTCTGGAAGGGCATACACTTTTTTAAGCGCATTATTGATGCGCAATTTCACCTCTTCTTTCTTCACTTCAATCTGAGAGGTGCTCAAGATATTTTGCGCAATCAACCAATTTTCATAGTTGTCGACGGGATCTTTTTTCGACCATTCCTCAATCAATCCTGCGGGATAATATTTGGTACCGGAGGCTTCTTCGTGCCCTCGAATTCGGAAGGTCATCAATTCCAAAATAATCGGACGTGGTCTTTGACGAATCGATTCTAAAATATTTTTTACGGTGCTGTAAACGGATAAAATATCATTTCCGTTGATTTGAATGGCATCCTCGGCGGGTATCCCATAACCAATGGCTTTATCGATGAATTGTTTGCAGCGGAATTGCTCATTGCTCGGAGTAGATAAACCCCAAGCGTTGTTTTCTATAGCAAAAATAACAGGGAGATCCCAAACCGCAGCCACGTTCAAAGCTTCATGAAAATCACCTTCGCTGGCGCCACCATCTCCAGAAAAAACAACGGTTCCCTTTGGATTCATTTCCAATTTCTGTGCGAGTGCGATGCCATCTGCCAAGCCCAATTGTGGACCCAAATGCGAGATCATTCCCACCAAATGATGGGCTTGTGTTCCAAAGTGAAAGGAGCGATCACGACCTTTCGTAAATCCAGATTTTTTTCCTTGAAACTGAGCAAACAATTGCTCTAAATCCAAACCGCGTGAGGTGAATACACCCAAATTTCTGTGCATCGGCAAAATGTATTCATCTTGCTCCAAAGCACAGGTAATGCCCACGGAAATGGCCTCTTGTCCAAACGAACTGAACCACTTGGAAATTTTACCCAATCGCAATTGACTGAGCATTTTCTCTTCAATTAATCGAGGTAAAATGATTGCGTCATACAAACGAATCAAGTCTTCGTTAGAAAGATTTCCTTTCTTAAAATCAATGGTAATTTCTGCTGCCATAATAATGGCAACGAAGATAGGAAATTCATCGAGCGGTTGGTTGTATCTTTGAGCTTTCGGTTGAATAGACTGACATGAATGAAATCATAGAAATTACCGCACAGCCCGAGGAGATCAACGATCTCTCGTTGCTCCACAATAGAGCTTGTCGACAAGCTCAGTTGAATCCGATAGAATGGGCATCTACCATCGTAAAATCCAGTATTGACGCAAGAAAGCGACCCATATATCGCTTGCAAATGGCGATTCATCCGCAAGGACAAAACCCATTGGACTTTTCTCCACCCATTTTTCCGGATGTCAAGCGTTCGTCTCAGCAGGCATTGATCATTGGAGCTGGTCCTGCAGGTTTGTTTGCAGCGTTGAAATTGATTCAATTGGGAATCAAACCCATTGTTTGGGAACGCGGAAAAAATGTAAAAGAAAGAAGACGTGATTTGGCGGCCATCACCAGAAACCAAAGCGTCAATCCTGAATCCAATTACTGTTTTGGTGAAGGTGGTGCAGGAACGTACTCGGATGGCAAATTGTACACGCGCTCTACCAAGCGGGGTGATGTTCGGAGCATTCTTCAGTGGTTGGTTTATTTTGGGGCAGATCAAAACATTTTGATCCAAGCGCATCCGCACATCGGTACCAACAAATTGCCTCAATTGATTGCCAACATGCGTGAACAAATATTGTCAAGTGGTGGTGAGGTGCATTTTAATACAAAATTTAAAGACGTTGAGATGAGGAATGGAGCAATCATTTCAGCGACCAATCAACGGGATGAAAAAATAGAGATTCAAAAAGTAATATTGGCTACAGGTCACAGTGCACGCGATATTTTTGAGTGGCTGAATGACAAAAAGTTGGCCATTGAATTCAAGTCTTTTGCGTTGGGTGTTCGTGTGGAGCATCCGCAAACTTGGATCGATCAGCAGCAATATCATTGCGAAGTCAAATCCGAAAATTTACCGCCTGCAGCGTACAGCTGGGTAGAGCAAGTGAATGGTCGTGGTGTATATTCATTTTGCATGTGCCCCGGTGGTATCATAGCACCTTGTGCTACAGATAAACAAGAAGTGGTAACCAACGGCTGGTCGCCGAGCAAACGAAACAACCCTTGGGCCAATAGTGGAATTGTTGTTCCCATTCTGTGGGAAGATATCCCCGAATTTCATGCTGCGGGTCCTCTGGCAGGATTGCGCTTTCAGCAGTTTGTAGAAAAGAAATGTTGGGAAGAAGGTGGAAAAACACAGCAAGCCCCAGCACAGCGGTTGGTTGATTTTGTCAATGGAAAAGTGTCCAAGGATCTGCCCAGTTGTTCGTACTTGCCAGGTGTGGTGAGCAAAGATTTGAATCAAGTGCTACCGGCTTTCGTAGCCAAAAGTTTAAAACAGGGATTTGTACAAATTGCCAAGAAAATGAAAGGCTATTTGCATGAATCCGCCATCTTGGTTGCGCCAGAATCCAGAACGTCTTCTCCGGTAAGAATTCCCAGAGACAAAGAAACTTTGGAGCATCCCGATTGCAAGGGACTTTATCCTTGCGGTGAAGGTGCTGGATATGCTGGAGGAATTATTTCTGCAGCGATCGATGGAGTAAGGATTGCAGAAACATTATCTTTGACCTATGCCTAATCTCTCGCGTTGGATAGAAGATGCTGCCGATCAAGTAGCAACGTTGCCGGGCATCGGCAAAAAAACCGCTCTGCGATTGGTGTTGCATTTGATTCGAAAATCTCCCGATGAAGTCAATCGCTTCGCGCAGGCAATTCTGGATGCCAAAGCCAATATCAAAAGTTGTAACGAATGCCACCAACTTTCTGATGATGTCATTTGCGAAATTTGCAAGAATCCGATGCGCAATAAAACGTCAATTTGCGTCGTTCAAGATATCAGAGATGTTTTAGCAGTGGAGAATACAGGTCAGTTCAATGGTGTTTACCATGTTTTAGGGGGATTAATTTCTCCAATGGAAGGTGTTGCTCCTTCTGATCTGAATGTGAATTCATTGATCGATCGCGTTCAAAAAAATCTAGTGCAAGAAGTAATCTTGGCCTTGAATGCAACCATGGAAGGCGAAACCACCTCATTTTATTTGTACCGCAAACTAAGCCCGTTCTCCATCAATATTTCTAACATCGCTCGCGGTGTAGCAGTGGGTGGTGAATTGGAATATACGGACGAGGTTACTTTGGGAAGAAGCATCGTGCACAGAACGCCTTATGAAATGACCTTAAAGCGATGAAATTATCGGTCATCATAGTCAATTACAATGTCCAATATTTTTTGGAACAATGCTTAATCAGCGTTCAAAAGGCATTGGTGGGTATTGATGCAGAGGTTTTTGTTGTGGACAATGTTTCCAAGGACGACTCTGTTAAAATGGTGCGTGAAAAATTTCCAAATGTTGTCTTAATCGCCAATGAAGAAAATGTAGGTTTCTCTCGCGCCAACAACCAAGCCATGCGCCTGGCCAAGGGCGAGTATTTCTTGCTCCTCAATCCTGATACTTTGGTTGAGGAAGATACATTTAGAAAATGCATCAACTGGATGGATCAGCATCCGGATGGCGGTGGATTGGGTGTGCGGATGGTGGATGGATCTGGAAAATTTTTACCGGAATCAAAACGCGGCATCCCTTATCCGTTGACTTCGTTCTTTAAAATTTCGGGTCTGTATCGCTTATTCCCTAAGTCCGCAAAAATCAACCACTACTACTTGGGTCATTTGTCAGAAATGGAAAATTGCGAGGTGGAGATTTTGTCAGGGGCATACATGTTCATGCGCAAAAAAGCGCTGGACGAAGTGGGTTTATTGGACGAAGATTTTTTCATGTATGGTGAAGATATCGACCTGTCTTGGCGAATCATCAAAGGGGGATATAAAAATTACTATTTAGCGGATACACGGATCATCCATTACAAGGGAGAAAGTACCAAAAAGGGTAGTCTCAATTATGTCTATGTCTTTTACCAAGCCATGGACATTTTTGCGAAGAAGCATTTTTCATCTTCCAATGCAGGCGGGTTCAGTGCCTTGCTCAAATTGGCCATTTGGTTCAGAGCTAGCTTCAGTTTCGTTAAACGAATTATTACAACGCTTACCCTGCCAGCAGTGGATTTACTGATGACATTGACTTTGTGGTGGCTGGTGAAAAATTTGTATTCAGACACAACGGGGATTTTGATTCCCAATAAAATTGCAATTCCGGCTTTTGCAATAACAGGAATCTTTTGGACTACCCACGCGTGGCTGCATGGGTTGTATGATCGCCCCGTCAAACCCAACAAGACTTGGTTGGCCATCGGTCGTGCTGCCGTTTACGTTTTGTTGATGTATAGCCTTCTGCCTGAAACATGGCGTTTTTCTCGGGTGTTGATTATGGCGGGATCGGCCATTGCAATGTTGGTTTTTTGGTTCAATCGAAAGTTGTTTTTGTGGTGGTCGAAACGCGGAAAAATCACGCAGCAAAACATATTGATCATCGGAAATCAAGATGAATGTGATCGGGTAAGTCTTGTGATGAAAAAGACTTCGCCGGGTTCCGACCATCGAATGACGGTCTCCGATTTTCAGCAGGCTTTGTCTGGGATGACACTCTCTGCCAAAGTGCGGATCGAGCAAGTAACCGATGTTGTTTTTTGTGCCAAAGACATTTCCTCTGAATCCATTATCGCTGCAATGGGACAATTGTCCAACTCTTCCGTGGAAATGAAAATCGCTCCGCCGGAAACATATTTCCTCATTGGGAGTCAATCCATCGATGGAATTGGTGAAAACGCAATGGTAGACATCAACTCTATTTCTCTTCCCGAAAACAAAAGAAAGAAGCGATTGCTCGATATAGTGACTTCCTTATTTGTGCTATTTTTCTTTTTGATGATTGCGCTGCTTGGAAAATGGCGGGGTCATTATTTCAAGGATGCTATTTCTGTTTTAATGGGAAAAAAGACCTGGGTGGGATATGATTATAAAATGGCAGGATTACCAATTTTAGCAAGCCCTGTGATGACAATTTATCATGCCAATGCGGAAGAAGAGCAACGGATCAAACAAAGTATGCTCTACGCCAAGGATTACAATGTGTACAGCGATATTCGAATTCTATTAAAGACCTTTTTTAATCTCAGCGTATAAACTTCGATTCGTACAATTCCACCCAATGCGTGGGCGTCATTTTTTGAGCCAATTCAGCCAACAAATCCCATGGAATATCTTCCATTTTTTTAAACCGGATACAACTTTTACCCATGTCCAATTTTGTTTTACAGTGCAATGGGTAAGCTTGTACAAACCAATTCAATATCTTCTCGTCGGCATAAATGCCCATGTGATAAATGGATACAGCGGCCTTCTGTGAGGCCATACTCAAAAATGGAAGAGGCTCTGCGGGTTTACAATGGTAGCCTGCGGGATAGGTGGCGTGAGGCACCACATAACCGATCATGCCAAATGACAGGGTTTTTTCAAATCCTTTTGGAAGATTTTGATCAAAAACCTCAATCAATTTTTCCATGATCTTCCTGCGATCTTCAGGAAGAGAATTCAAGACATCACTGACGGAAGCAAAAGCCATTTTACTTTTTGTTGGATGGTTTAACGGTCGCTTTTTTCTTGGTCGTTGTATGTGATTTTTTGTACAGCAAAGCTGCTTTCACAAATGCCACAAACAAGGGGTGAGGATTCATCACAGTACTCTTGTATTCAGGATGGTATTGTGCTGCCAAAAAGAATGGGTGACTAGGAAGTTCAATCACCTCTGCCAATCCGGTGTCTGGATTGATACCCGTACACTTTAATCCGGCCTTTTCAAAATCGGCTTTGTAGGCATTGTTGAATTCATAACGATGACGGTGTCTTTCCTCAATCATATCAGTACCATATGCTTTGTATGCTTTGGATTTTTTATCCAACTTACAACTGTACGATCCCAATCGCATGGTGCCGCCTTTGTTCACCACGGTCTTTTGCTCATCCATCAAGGCAATCACAGGGTAGGGCGTGTATTCTTTCATCTCAGTGCTATGGGCCTCCTTCCAACCCAACACGTTGCGTGCAAATTCGATGGTGGCCATCTGCATTCCCAAACAAATTCCAAAAAATGGGATGTTGTTCTCGCGCACATAACGAATCGCTTCCAACTTTCCGTCGATACCTCTGGAGCCAAATCCTGGCGCAACCAAAATCCCATCTAAGCCTTTTAAAGTAGCAACCACATTTTTAGGCAACAATTCCTCGGAATGAATCCAATGGATATTCACCTTGGTCTCATTGGCGGCGCCGCTGTGATTAAATGCTTCTGCAATTGATTTGTAGGCGTCTTTCAACTCTACATATTTTCCCACAAGGCCAATATTTACTTCATGCTTGGGCTCTTTGTATCGTTTCAAAAACTGATTCCACTTCGTAAGATCGGGTTTTTGTGTTGACTTAACATGCAACTTTTTAAGAACTACCTCATCCAACTTCTCTTCCTGCATCAAAATGGGTACATCGTAAATCGTGGGTGCATCAATGCTCTCAATGACGGCATCTGTAGTGACATTGCAAAATTTAGCGATTTTAGAACGAACAGAAGCGCCCAAAGGATGCTCTGTACGACAAACCAAAATATCAGGTTGAACCCCATTCTCCAACAACATCTTAACGCTGTGTTGCGTGGGTTTTGTTTTCAACTCTCCGGCAGCATTCAAGTAAGGGACAAGTGTGAGGTGAATGACGATGCAATCTTCTTCTTTCTCCCACATCAATTGTCGAACGGTTTCGATATAAGGCAAACTCTCGATATCTCCTACCGTACCGCCGATTTCAGTGATGACGAAATCGAATTGCTTTTTATTGCCTAATATTTGAATGCATCGCTTGATCTCATCGGTGATGTGCGGAATAATCTGCACGGTCTTTCCCAAGTATTCTCCACGACGTTCTTTCTCGATAACACTTTGATAAATTCTTCCGGTTGTAATGTTGTTGGCCTGGGAAGTAGGAACGTTCAAGAAACGCTCGTAGTGACCCAAATCCAAATCCGTTTCTGCTCCGTCATCCGTCACAAAACACTCTCCATGTTCATAGGGATTCAACGTTCCTGGATCGATATTGATATAAGGATCCAATTTTTGTATGGTTACCTTGTAGCCTCTGGCCTGAAGGAGTTTTGCAAGTGAAGCTGAGATGATTCCTTTGCCGAGTGATGATGTAACACCGCCGGTTACAAAGATATATTTTGTGTTGTTGGACATTCCCGTAATAGAAAATAGGATTACGGGATACAAAGATAAAGCAGGTGAGTGGTCGAGACGGAATAAATTATAGGTTCTTGGTCAAATGTTTTACCCACTTGAATTCGATGAGCCATTCTCTCGCCGCGATACGCAGGATCGTATAAACGGGTAAGGCCACTGCCATGGCGGGAATGCCGCCTACTGTGGCGGCCGCCATCAAAACGATAAAGAGTTCCAAAGGATGCACCCGTATGCTTCCTCCCAAGATCAGTGGCTGCACCAAGAAGGCATCTATGCATTGTGCAATCAGGTAAACGAGTGATATGCCAAGCAACAAATTGCTCATGGGTTGCGCTGCTCCATTGGATAGGGCAGAGGTGATGCCGATCAGCAAAGCAAATCCAAAAGAAATCAACGGACCCAAATAAGGAATAACATTCATCAATCCTGAAAACAAAGCAATGAGCCATGCATTGGGTACATGGGCAATGCTCAGTCCAATCCCAATCATAATGGTCATGAGCAAGGTCTGAACAACCAAACCGCCGAAATAACGGGATAAAGTTTTTTTGGTATGAATAACAATATTCTTCATCTTGTCAACATGTTGATCGGGGGTGATGGATAGAAGGATTTTGTAAAACAAATCCTCGTCTTTCAAAAAGAAAAATGACATGAACAATACCGATACAAATCCGCCCAATAGGGCGATCAACCAGCTGAGTGCATCTGGAAAGTAGGCAGAGAAATTGGAGAAACTAAGTCTTTGTTGGGTCTCCTTGAATATCTCGATGTACGCCTTGGGGTCAATTCCATTGTCGTGCATCCATTGAATTTGTTGGGGAAAATGAAGGGATAAATTTTGCTCGATGTGGTTGCTGTCTATCTGTTGTATCATCACAATCTCCGATTGTATCAATGGATAAAACAAGGCAACAATGCCAACCAACAATCCCATCATCATGACCAACGTCAAAATAGCGCCAATCCACCGTGGCATTTTCCATTGCTTGAATTGTATTTTTTCAAATTGATCCACCAATGGATCACCGACAAATCCCACTACCGCAGCCAAGACCATGAAGAGCAATATTTTTCTAAAAACATAAACCAAGCCTCCGATGGCCAATAGCACGATGAGGATGATCCAATAGTTTTGTTCTTTTTTCATGAT
>CANFLZ010000057.1 GCA_947448135.1 Flavobacteriales bacterium | reverse complement strand
GAATATCCCTACACTGCAGGAATATATCCGTTCAAACGCGAAGGTGAAGATCCAACGCGAATGTTCGCCGGGGAAGGTGGCCCAGAAAGAACCAACCGTCGTTTCCACTATGTGAGTTTGGGAATGCCCGCCAAGCGTTTGTCCACCGCTTTTGATAGTGTTACCTTATATGGCAACGATCCCGGATACCGTCCAGATATTTATGGAAAGGTCGGAAACTCTGGTGTGAGCATCTGTTGTTTGGATGATGCCAAGAAATTGTACAGTGGATTTGACTTGGCCGATGCCAAAACAAGCGTATCCATGACCATCAACGGTCCTGCACCCATGTTGTTGGGATTCTTCATGAATGCCGCTATTGATCAACAATGCGAGAAATACATTCAAGCCAATGGCTTGGAATCGTTGGTGGAGCAAAAGCTAAAAGCCAAATGGGAAGACCGCGGTTTAACGCGTCCTCGTTATCAAGGAGCATTGCCAGAAGGGAATGATGGATTGGGTTTGATGTTGTTGGGTATTACTGGAGATGAAGTTTTGGATGTTGAAGTATACAACAAAATCAAAGCAGAAACATTGAGTGCCGTTCGAGGAACAGTTCAGGCGGATATCTTAAAAGAAGACCAAGCGCAAAATACTTGTATCTTCTCTACAGAGTTTGCTTTGCGTTTGATGGGGGATGTACAACAATACTTCATCGATCAACAAGTTCGCAACTTCTACTCTGTTTCCATCAGCGGTTACCACATTGCAGAAGCAGGTGCCAATCCGATTACACAGCTCGCGTTCACCTTGTCCAATGGATTCACCTACGTCGAATATTACTTGAGCCGAGGTATGGACATCAATGCCTTTGGTCCGAACTTGAGCTTCTTCTTTAGCAATGGCATCGATCCTGAATATGCAGTGATTGGTCGCGTAGCGAGAAGAATTTGGGCAAAGGCATTGAGCAAAAAATATGGGGCCAATGCACGTGCACAAATGTTGAAGTACCACATTCAAACGAGCGGTCGCTCTTTGCATGCGCAAGAAATTGACTTCAATGATATCCGCACCACCTTACAAGCTTTGTATGCCATTTATGACAACTGCAACAGTTTGCATACCAATGCCTATGACGAGGCCATCACTACTCCTACAGAGGAAAGTGTGCGTCGCGCGATGGCCATTCAGTTGATCATCAACCGAGAATTGGGATTGGCCAAGAATGAGAATCCATTGCAAGGTTCTTTCATCATTGAAGAATTGACCGACTTGGTGGAAGAAGCTGTTTTAAGTGAATTCGACCGCATCACTGAAAGAGGAGGTGTTTTGGGCGCGATGGAAACCATGTACCAACGCAGCAAGATCCAAGAAGAATCGATGCATTATGAAATGTTGAAGCATACAGGCGAATACCCCATCATTGGTGTCAATACCTTCTTGAGCTCTAAAGGCTCTCCAACCGTTGTTCCAGGAGAGATCATTCGTGCAACATCTGAAGAGAAAGAATACCAAATTCAGATGTTGGAGAATTTGCACAAAATGAGTCCAGACAAAATGCAAGACAGTCTGAATAAAATTAGACATGCCGCCATTCAAAATGAGAACATCTTTGAAGTACTGATGACCGCCACCAAATATTGTTCTTTGGGTCAATTGACACAAAGTATGTTTGAGGTGGGTGGACAATACCGCAGAAATATGTAAACGAGACAAACGCAGAAACAATTTAGTTTCTGCGTTTTCTTTTGTAACTTCGACGTATGACCCTGAAAGAATCCATAGCCAATAAACCTAAAGAGTTTCAACAATTGTGTCGTGATCACAACGTTCAATCAATTTATGCTTTCGGTTCATCGGTAAATGGTCAATTTAATGATAGTTCAAGTGATATTGATCTTATCATTGAAATCAATACAGAAGACCCTATTCAATCCGGTGAAACTTTAATGCGTATTTGGGATAAATTGGAGTTGTTCTTTCAGAAAAAGGTGGACTTATTGACTTCTCGTTCTGTTAGAAATCCAATTTTAAAAGCTTCTATTGAATCCACAAAAGTTCTTATTTATGATGGAAAAGAGCTTAAAATATCTTACTGATATCCAGATTGCGATTGAGTTCATTCAAGAATTCATACTCGAAATTGAACGCTTTGAAGATTATTGCAATGATCATAAAACGCAAAGCGCTGTTGAAAGACAATTGGTGATCATTGGTGAAGCGTTGAACCAAATAAGAAAAATTGATAATAGCATTGTCATATCTAGCGACCATCAAATTGTTTCATTTAGAAATCGTCTTGTGCATGCTTATGACAGCATTGATAATACAATTGTTTGGGCCATCATCAAAAGACACCTTGAACCTTTAAAAGAAGAAATTCAAACCATAATCAATCAACCCCAATGAGTTTGAGTTTCACCCCGTCCCGACGCGAATGGACCTTCATCTTCCTTGCAGGAATGATGATCACCAATGCTGTTACCGCTGAATTGATTTCCAGCAAACTCATTGACATACCACTTCAATTCTCAATGGGTGATTGGCAGTTTGGTCCGTTCACGACAATCGTTGGCGTACTTCCCTGGCCCATCGTTTTTATTCTGACCGATTTACTCAATGAGTTCTACGGTGAAAAAGCGATTCGCCGTCTGTCCTGGATTTCCGCGGCAATGATTGCCTATTGTTTTTTCATTGTAACCATTGCCCTTAAAATTCCTGCATCCACAATTGTAACCGGAAATGGATTGGCTGATGATAACAATTTCAACATTGTTTTTGGTCAAGCCAATTGGGTAATTCTCGGCAGTATAACTGCTTTCATCCTTTCACAATTGATGGACACTTATCTATTTCACTGGATTAAAAACAGAACGGGTAACAAAATGATCTGGTTGCGCAGCACAGGATCAACGGTATTGTCGCAAATGATCGATTCCATTGTGGTTCTTTACATCGGTTTTGTATTACCGGGGAAAATTACATGGGCGCAATTCATGCAAATTTTCCCCGTCAATTATTCACTTAAACTGGTGATTGCAGTCGCTCTTACGCCGATCATTTATTTGGGACATTGGGGAATGAGAAAATGGCTGGAGGCAGGAAGTAAAAACAGTTTAACAAACAATTAGGACAAAACATTCCTACCCGTTCATCATTCATCCTTTAATTTGCATCGTGAGCAGAAAACTCTTCATATACTTCATGATTCTTCAAGTAGGCACCATGTCTTTCTTGGAACATGGTGTATTGGGGGAACTTTTGAAAGTCAAAGAGCTGGTCAATCATTATGTTTACGAGCATGAAGTTTCAGAAAACATTTTTGATTTTGTCTACAATCATTATTGGGGACAAGCATCCAATGAAATGGATCATGCCGAATTTCCTTTTCAAAACACCCACATCAACAATTACAATTTTTGCATTCCGAACAACACGGTATCTCTCCCCATTTTCACCGTTGAGGATACTCTTATAGCATGGCATTTCGACCAACCCGTCTCCATAGACATGTATGAGTCTAAAGGAATTTGGCAACCACCAGGAGCATAGGCTTCTTTTCGGTTTTCATATTTCTTTAAAACTCATCTACCATGCTAGAAAAAATTATATCATTTTCAGTGCGCAACAAATTAATTGTCGCACTCTTCACATTAGGAATCATCATTTGGGGAAGCTACGAATTGACCAAATTACCATTTGATGCACTTCCAGATATCACGGACAATCAGGTTCAAATCATCACGCTGAGTCCCGCATTAGGAGCTGCCGATGTCGAACGCCTGATTACCGCCCCCATTGAATTGGCAACGCAAAATGTTCAAGGGATCAAACAAATACGAAGCTTCTCTAGATTCGGTCTTTCGTTGGTTACAGTCGTTTTCAATGAGGGTGTGGATTTGTATTGGGCCCGACAGCAAATAGCAGAACGTCTCGTTCAAGTTCAAAATGAAATCCCTAACGGAATTGGCAAACCTGAAATGGGACCGATTACGACAGGATTGGGTGAGATATACCAATACGTAGTGAAAGCCAAACCGGGCTATGAGAAGCAATATGGTCCGATGGAATTGCGGACGATTCAAGATTGGATCATTCGAAAACAACTATTGAGTACCCCTGGCGTGGCTGATGTGAGTAGTTTCGGTGGACTTTTGAAACGTTACTCCATTCAAGTAGATCAGTGGAAAATGGTTCAAAATAAAATTTCATTACAAGAAATTTTAGACGCCATTAATTTCAATAATCAAAACGCTGGCGGCAGCTATGTTGAGCGCAATAGTTCGGCATTATTCATCCGCACCGAAGGATTGGCTCAAAGTGTCGCTGATTTGGAAAACATCGTACTCCGCGAAACTCAAAATGGAATTGGACTCAAAGTAAAAGATATTGCTACGGTTCAATTGGGAAGTGCAAAAAGATTTGGTGCACTATGTTACAACGATGAAGGTGAAGTAGCAGGAGCTGTTGTCATGATGCTCAAAGGTGCCAATTCCATGGAGGTGATTGCCAATGTAAAAGATAAAATAGAAGAAATAAAACAGCAACTTCCCGAAGGAGTTGAAGTGGAAGCTTTCTTGGATCGAACCAAAATGGTGAACAATGCCTTGCACACTGTTGAAACCAATTTGTTAGAAGGAGCTACCATTGTTTTGTTTGTCTTGATTTTATTTCTAGGACAATGGAGAGCAGGAATCATTGTCGCTTCTGTCATTCCATTGGCGATGTTAATTGCGGTGGGACTGATGAATCTTTTTGGTGTTAGCGGCAATTTAATGAGTCTCGGCGCACTGGACTTTGGACTTATTGTGGACGGCGCCGTCATTGTGGTTGAAGGTGTTCTGCATCTGATGAACCACCCTACTCATCGGCACATGTCCAAAGACGACATCACTGTACAAAGTACTTCTCGCATCATGACATCCGCCGTATTCGGACAAATCATTATCCTCATCGTTTACTTGCCCATTCTGGCTTTGTCGGGAATTGAAGGGAAAATGTTTATTCCAATGGCACAAACGATCTCATTTGCCATTGTGGGTGCTTTCATTTTGTCTTTGACTTATGTGCCCATGATGAGTTCACTGTGGCTACAGAAAGATGAGCACCACCAACCCAATTTCTCTGACAGAATGATCGACTCCATTCAAAAAGCTTATCACAAAAGATTGATGCAAGCCAAAAAGCATCAGAAGTGGGTCATTGGAACAGCATTTACCATGATGATTGTCGCTTTTTTCATCTTGTCACAAATGGGTGGTGAGTTCATTCCTGAGCTAGAAGAAGGTGACTTTGCCATCGAAACACGAATGCTTCTTGGGACGCATCTCAATACAACCATTGAAGGATCTCAAAAAGCAGCTCATCTCTTGAAATCCAAATTTCCTGAAGTAGAAAAAATTGTCACCAAAATCGGAAGTGGTGAAATTCCAACCGATCCCATGCCCATGGAAGCTTGCGATATGATCGTGGTACTGAAAGACAAAAAAGAATGGACGAGCGCAAAGTCGTTTGATGAGCTCGCTCAAAAAATGGGAGATAGCTTGACTGCTCTTCCTGGCATCTCTGTTGGATTTCAATTCCCCGTACAAATGCGTTTCAATGAACTAATGACCGGAGCGAGACAAGATGTAGTTTGTAAAATCTACGGAGAAAACCTGGACACCTTGACCCATTATGCTGAAAAATTGGGACAAATCATGTCAACCATCGAAGGTGCCAAAGATGTCTATGTTGAATCCATGACAGGCATGCCGCAAGCAGTCATCCAATTCGACCGAACCGCCATTGCGCAATACGGCGTGAGCATTGCCTCCATCAACAACATTATCGAAACTGCATTTGCAGGTCAATTGGCGGGATTTATTTTTGAAGGTGAAAAGAAATTTGGTATTCAAGTACAATTCAAAGAAGACCAAATTCAATCGCTTTCACAACTAGAAAACTTGTACATCGATACGCCCAGTCACGGTAAAATTCCACTTTCTGTTTTGGCAAAAATCAATACCCAAGATGGTGTCAACCAAATTCAAAGAGAAGGTGCCAGAAGACGTATTATCATTGGATGCAATGTTCGAGACAGAGATATTCAATCAACCGTAACAGAACTCCAAGAAAAAGTGCAAAAGCAAATGCCACTGCCCGAATTTTACAGCATCGACTATGGCGGAACTTTCGAGAACTTGCAGGCGGCCAAAGCCAGACTATCTGTGGCTGTTCCCGTTTCCCTGTTGTTGATTTTCCTTTTGCTCTATTTTGCATTTGGTTCCGTGGCACAAGGAATCCTCATTTATACCGCCATACCTTTGGCTGCTGTAGGCGGTGTTTTTGCCCTATCACTTTCAGGAATGCCCTTCAGCATTTCTGCGGGAATCGGATTCATTGCTCTTTTTGGAGTTGCCGTTTTGAATGGAATTGTATTAATGGGAGAGTTCAATCGACTTGAAAAAGAAGGATGGCAAGACACTTGGGAAATTATTTTGGAAGCAACCAAAACCAGAATGCGCCCAGTATTGATGACCGCTACAGCAGCTTCGCTTGGCTTTATTCCAATGGCGATCAGCAATGGCGCAGGTGCTGAGGTACAAAGACCATTGGCGGTTGTTGTCATTGGCGGTATCATCACAGCAACCATTCTTACTTTGTTTGTACTACCACTACTCTATGCATACAATCATCAACGACAAATGAAAAAGCATAACTTAAAAAATGTCGTCTCCTTATTGGCATTGATGGCAATAAGTAGTGCTTTAACAGCACAGAATGCAAATGAGGTATTGTCATTAGAACAGTGTATTCGTCTCTCTGAAAAATCAAGTTTCAACATCATTGCTCAATTGGAAAAAGAAGGCGCAGGCATTCAGGCCAATAAAACTGCCTTCCAAAATGACTTCAATTCATTTGGAGAATACGGGCATGTCAACAGCATGGCCTTGGATTATCGATTGGGTATTTCCCAAAGTTTCTCTCCGTTTTCTCAATACAAAACGCAAAAAGAAATTTGGAATGTTGAGAAGGAAATCGCCACTTTAAATGCAAAAGTCACACAAGCGGAAATCACGATTTGGGTTACCCGTTTGTACCAACTTCTTCAATGGAATAACGACATGCAAAAGGATTGGGATCGTATGTATGCATTAACCAACAAAGCTCAACAAGTTGCAGAGTCACAATGGAAAAACGGAACGATCACCAAAGTGGAATGGGCCAATATTGTTCAAGCCAATAGTAGAATCATGCTCATCAAAGCTGAATTGGATAACCAAAAAATCCAATGGCAAAAACAATTGGAATGGTTGATAGCTCAACCCATCACTTCTGCGCTTTCGCCTCTGGAAGATTTAAAACCTTTGGCAATCAACGATGAAAACCATATTCACGACAAACTCTTGAATCTTCAGACAGAGTGGGCGCAATCACAAGTGAAAATGGAAAAATCCAAACTCAGCCCGCAATGGACTTTGGGAATGAGCGCCATGACGATTCAAGGTTATCAAAATGTATATGGCAATGACGTCTATTTCAATCGCGGGACATGGTTTCCAACGTTGAATGCTGGCATTCAAATTCCATTGCCTACAGGAAACCAACGCAAAAGCATTGCTCAAGCAGAATTAAAATTGAAACAGCAAAATGCTTTTTCTAACTTGGAGAAAAGTAGACATCATTCTGAAATTCAAACTCGACATGAACAAGACATGATTCGTGTAGCAACCATTCAGAATTTAAGACAACAAAAAAACATGACCATGGACCCTTCTTGGGTCATTTGGGAAAAGCAATGGGAATCGGGCAATATCGATGCATTGCAATGGACAAGTCAAGTCAATCAATGGATTGATTTTCTCTCAGCCACGCAGCAAGCCTTTTCTGATTGTATCGAAAATCAATATCAACTTCAAATGTTACAAATTCATGAATAAAAATATTTTATGGGTGACCATCGCCCTTTTGTTTGCGCAATGCAGCAATCAAAACCCTACCACTCCCACCGAGGAGGCCAAAGCCGCTAATGCCAACTTAGTCCAATTAAGTGATCAGCAAATCAAAGAATTGGGAATTGAAATAGCGCCCTTAAAAATGGACACCATCGAAACGACCATTTCACTGACTGGAAATTTGATTTGCCCCAATCAATCGCAAACACAATTGTCATATCCTCTTTCAGTCCAGATTGAAAAAATCTTTATTCAACCGGGTCAAATGGTTCAAGCGGGACAAACCATTGCAACAGTTTCCGATCTAGCGTTGGTTCAATTACAAGAAGATTTTTGGACAACCAAAAGTGAGTATTCGCTAATGGAGTCTGAATGGAACAGACAACAAAACTTGAAAAAAGACAATGCAACCAGCGATAAGGCTTGGATGGAGGCTCAGGTAGCTTTTGAAAAGACCAAAGCCAAATTAACAGCACAGTCAGAACGCATGAAATTGCTGGGGATAGGAACTACTGGCAAAATGGAAATTTTCTCCACTGTCGCCATCAAAGCGCCGCACAGCGGACAATTGGCCAATTTAAATGTCACCAATGGTCAACGGATTCAACCCGGCGAATCGATTGCAACATTATTGGATAACCGAAAACTATGGGCAGAAATTTCGATGTTCAATGTTCAAAATGCACAAGGGCTGATGCACCAAAAAGTAATCATCAAAGACGCTTTGAACAATCAATGCGCTGGGCAAGTCATTCAGCTCGATGGACAAGTCTCAAAAGAAGATCATGCTGTGCATGCTTGGATTGAAATTGATCAAGTACCCAACGAATGGAAACCTGGATTACCGATCACCGCATTGATTTCTTCTCATCCTATTTCTGCCGCAGTGTTCAACAAAGAATCCGTAGTGAATTTTGAAAACAACAATTATGTTTTCATTCAAAAAGGAAAGAATGAATTTGAAATGACTCCTGTGCAAATTATAAATGAAGAAGGTGATTTGATATGGACAGATACTCATATCACCAGTCCTGCTCAGGTCATTTCGAAATCCGCTTATTATGTCCTTCAAGCCATGAAGAACAAAGAGGAATAATCTTTTCCAACATAAATTATGATTTTCAAAGGCATGACCCAATTAAATTTGTGTCATGCCTTTGAAGTTTTCCACCCTTGTTATCTTCCTTTTTGGATTTATTTTCCAATTGCATGCACATCTCATTAAAGGGAAAATAGTAGATGAAAAAAACAATCCCATTCCAGGGGTATGGATAGGTATTGAAAACTCTGAATACCGTGCCTTAAGCAACAAGGAAGGATTATTCGAATTGAAAGTACCTTCCGGAAATTACATCGTACACTTTAGGTGCATTGGTTATGCTGATCATCAGGAGAAAATCAAAATAGACTCAAAGGAAATCAATATCACCATTGTACTAAAAGAAAACGTTGGTGAACTCAGCAGTCTCATGATCTCAGCCGACCGCAGTGATTTTGCCAAATACCTCATGGATAAGGCCAAAGAGCGATATCTTCTGAACGCCAATCCTGATAGTATTCTCGTCTTACAAGGATATCAAAAAAGCACCGTACAAGGTTTTCCGATTCAACCCAAAGGCAACGATGAAGCCTTGGACTCGACGAAAATAGAAGCAGAAATAGAAATGAAAATTGATCTCGACACCTCCAAATGGGAAAAATGGTGGCGCAAAAAATTTCCAAGATTGTACCATCGCAAGGACAGTATCAATGATGCGAAGCTTCACAGTGCAGCCTATAAATTTTTGAAAGATTCGATTCCTACCTTTTCACAAAGACACCTCATGGAAAATTTAGCAGAGCATCAATTTCCGATTGGAAAAGAACACCATGAACATGTCTCAGGAGAAGTCAATTATAGTCCATACCGTCCTTATCGTCCCGGAGGCGCTGTTTCTATTGGAGCCAATATTCAGTATGGTGAGGATGTTATCTACAACGAGCGGGATGTCTCCTCTAATACTCAAGTATTGGAATCGCATACTGCCCTTGAAGAATTTGACATTCTTCAACATCATTTGCGGGTGGATGGGGTCAGTCAAAAACTCATAGCCTCTCCTTTTTCTGATTTGGGCCATGCTACCTATTTATACAGCATTACCAACTTTGAAGAGCGGATAGGCGGCAACGTTTATTGCATACAAATACAACCTCGATTTAAAAGAGAAGCCTTGATTCAAGGTTCGATTTGGATACAAGATTCCACTTTTAGAATTGAAAAAATAGAATACACTTTTACACCTCGGGCTTTAACTTATTACAACGACTTTACTTTCCGCCAAGAATTAGCCGACTGGAAAAACATCCAATATGTCAAAAGTAGAATCATCGACTATCATATCACACAAGATTTAGATTCCGTTCATGGCAAAACCATTATGGTATTTGACACCCCACATTTTGTGAGCAAAAATCAATTGAAGAAATCAAAAGAATTGCAGTCTTATGCCGATGATTATGATCAAAAGGATCAAGCTTATTGGAAGGCCATCCGACCTATTCCACTCGATTCTATGGAAAATGAATATGCGCACTTCTGTGATTCTGTGCAAACCAAATACAACAGTACGCGTTATTTGACTATTCGAGATTCATTGTACAATAAAATAACATTTTGGGATGTCACCTTGTCTGGAATTAATTTTCAAAACTCTTTCAAAAAAATCAAATACTCCATCGCTCCATTAATGGCCAATTACGATTTTTTGGGTGTTGGTGGTGTGCGACCAAAAATCAATGGATCATTCAGCAAAGAATTTGAAAGTGGCAAGTCCATTTTTATTGAACCGAATCTTAGTTATGGATTTGCCAATCAGGATTTAAGAGGCTCATTATCGGTTGGCGTTGGATACAACCCCAATAAATTCATGAGAACCAATATATCGGTTGAAGACAATTACAACCAATTGAACAGAACACCCTCAATTAGTACAGTATTAGCCCGAAGCAATTACATTCGTTCAAAAGGTTTTGGCATCAATCACACCATGCAAATTGTCCCCGCTCTTTTTGGTCGATTTGCAATCAATTACTCTGAGAAAACTCCTTTAAACGGAATGAAACTCGAAGATTGGTCTGATGCCTTGTATGGTCAATACAATAGGCCGGTGGATTTTCAATCTTACTCCAGATTAGATTTGAATTTGCGCTTTGAATACAGAATTGGACAAAAATATTATTCCAAAAAGGGGCGTATTTACTATTTGCCCAACAAAAACCCGAGGATCTTTTTAGAGTATTTTCAAGGGGTGCCCGGATTTTTTAAGTCTACCATTGATTACAAGAGAATCATGTTTCGAATGGAACAGAATTTCAGTATCCCAGTCATTGGTGAGGGATTTTGGAATTTTGAAACCGGGCAGTATTTGAGCAAAAAGAACATCAGTGTTGGTGAGTATTTTTATTTTAGAGGAACAGATCCTTATTGGTTCTCTAATCCCAGCACTTCTTTTCAATTACTCGGTTTACAATTGAGTTCTTCTTCTAGTTATATGCGAGGAAGCTACTTGCATCATTTCAACGGAATGTTCACCAATAAAATTCCACTGATCAATCGATTGAAAATTACCGAAACAGCCGGCACAGCGTTTTTGGGAATTCCCGACCAAGGATTTTGGCACCAAGAATTGTATGTTGGTGCTGAACGGATTTTTAAAATCAAAGGTCAAATGTTTCGGTTCAGTGCATACGCCTGTACATCGGATAACAATTTCACCAAGGCTGCTGTGACCTACAAATTCGGTATTGCGTTTTTCAATACGTTTACCAAGCGCTGGAATTTCTAGTCCAACAAAGTCTTTGTCGCCATTGCTTTTCAGTCTTATATTGCGACAAAGATTATTGTATGCTTAAACTTCGCTTGACCATCGTTAGTTTTCTTCAGTTCTTCATTTGGGGAAGTTGGTTGATCACCATTGGTGCCTTTTGGTTCAAAACCAAAGCTTGGGGTCCCGATCAATTTGGGGTGATCTTTTCCACCATGGGTATCTCTGCTCTCTTCATGCCTGCTATTACAGGAATTCTTTCCGACAGGTTCATCAATGCTGAAAAACTATATGGAATCCTGCATATTCTGGGAGGGATTGGATTGTTCTTCGTTCCTGCTGCCCAAACGCCAGATGACATGTTTTGGCGCATCTTAATTACCATGATTTTTTATATGCCCACGATCAGCATGTCCAATACGGTCATGTATGCCATTCTTAGTCGACAAGAGGGTGTGGATGTGGTCAAGGTTTTTCCACCCATCCGCGTTTGGGGAACCGTTGGATTTATTGTTGCCTTGTGGATTGTCAGTTTGACCGGACATGAAAAAGATGCGTTCCAATTTTACCTCGGTGGTGTTTCATCTTTGTTCTTGGGAGTATATGCCTTTACCCTACCTGCCTGTCCTCCATTGGGTAAAGACGTTGAACGTAAAACTTGGGTTCACGCACTAGGTCTGAATGCTTTTGCCATGTTCAAAGAATATCGCTATGCTATCTTCTTTATTTTTGCGTTGCTCCTCGGCGCTGCCCTTCAATTGACCAACGCATACGGTGATGTGTTTTTGCATGACTTCGATTCCAATCCTTTGTACAGCGACACCTTGACTGTCAAATATCCCGCGATTGTTTCATCATTGGCGCAAATTTCGGAGACCCTTTTCATCCTTGCTATTCCATTTTTCATGAAGCGCTTCGGCATCAAACAAGTGATGTTGATGAGCATGGTTGCTTGGGTTTTGCGATTTGGATTATTTGCTTTTGGAAATCCCGGTGACGGACTTTGGATGATTCTCTTGTCTTGTATCATCTATGGAATGGCCTTCGATTTTTTCAATATCTCTGGCTCATTGTTCATCGAGAAAAGCGTTGAACCCACCATCCGCGCGAGCGCACAAGGATTATTTACAATGATGGTAAATGGCGTCGGAGCTGTTTTGGGATCGAGAATTAGTGGTTGGGT
>CANFLZ010000056.1 GCA_947448135.1 Flavobacteriales bacterium | reverse complement strand
GCAGGTTATCCAGAAAAGCACTTCGAAGCTCCCAACTTAAATACCGACCTCAAATACCTCAAGGAGAAAGTAGATGCCGGTGCAGATTATATTGTCACACAAATGTTTTTTGATAATCAGGGCTTTTTCGCATTTGAAAAAAAATGCCGCGATTATGGAATCAACGTTCCCATCATCCCTGGAATCAAACCTTTGCTCACTAAAAAGCAACTCATCAGTATTCCAAAAAATTTCTACATCAACTTACCGGATGGTCTTGTAGATCCGATGATTTCCGCCAAGAACGACGCAGAAGTGAAGGAAATCGGTATCCAATGGTGCATACAACAATGCAAAGAATTAAAAGCGCATGGAGTGCCTGTGCTTCATTTTTACACGATGGGAAAATCGAAGGAGACTGCAGAAATAGCAAAAGCTGTTTGGTGATTTTTTGTTGAACGTTAATAGTTCTAATTTCACTCCATGTTTTCAGAAGTAGAAATCGACAGAATCATTCAAATGGCTTGGGAAGACCGCACATCTTTCGAGGCCATTCACTTTCAATTTGGTTTAACAGAAGCGCAGGTCATTGACTTTATGCGTCAACATTCACTTCCTTCGAGCTTCAGAATGTGGCGCAAAAGAATGTCTGGCAGAGTAACCAAACATCACAACAAGATGGGGGAAGGTCCTGAGCGTTTTCGTTGCAGTCGACAGAGAAATATCAGCAACAACAAAATCAGCAAGCGTTAATTCAGTTTGAATTTAGCGCGAATCCGTTCAGGTAAAAATTGAATGGGGTTGATTCCATCGCCGCCCAACCAACTGGATTTTTTCAAAATAATAAAAAGCATTGTTGTTCCAAAAAGCAACAGTCCGAAAATCGCTGAAGCCATCGGTGAAACTGGAAAAAATACCTTGACCATCACTTGTTCAACGGCAACAATTGCTCCCAAAAACCAAGCAAAACGGGTCACGTATAGGACTTCCCACAAAGCGCCATCAATCATCTTTTGGCCCATCCAAGCACCCATGATGAAATGAATCGCTGTGCTCATAGCGATTGCCAATCCAACATACTGCACTCCAAAAGGCAATGCATACCAAGTTCCCAAGGCCATCATGGCCACATACACCAATTTGATCCAACTCGCTTGAAAGGTTGCATTCACTGCGCGCAACAAGGCATCACTCACTCGGTTCAATGTCCTGAAAATAACAGCCACAAATAAATATTGGAGAATAATTCCTGAACCCGCATATTGATCCCCCAAATAAAAAGTCATGAGCCATTCTGCGTGGAAGATGACCCATACAGAAGCTGGGATAATGGCCAATGCCAAGACGTGGGTCGTTAATACAACCAACCTTTTCAATCGTTCGCGTTCTTCTTGCATCTTGGACATCCCGCTGAACAAAACGTTATCACTCAACTTCGCCATGATCGTAATGGGCAAAGAGACCACATAAGCGCTGCGTTCATACCATCCTGCCATTTTCCATTGTTGCGGTCCAAGACCAAGAGGAACTAGGGTTACATCTACTTTGGTTGCAGCGTAATTCAACGCATTGAACAAGGTACTCCCCACGCCGTAATGCAACAAATCTTTGGTTCCGCGTTTAACCCCTGCCCATCCAACACGAATGGGAGTGTACCACCAATAAGCCAACGTCATCAATGCGTTTTGTGCAAACAAGGCCCAGACGTAGGCCCAAACACCCCATCCTAAAAACGCCAAGGTTAAACCTACCAATAAATTTCCGCCAATAATGCTGACCATACTCGCTTTGAAAAAAGTCTTGAAGGCCATTTGTTTCATCATAAAACTGCGGGGTACAACACCCAAAGCAGAAATAAAAAAACTGGTCGACACTACTTGGGTAATCAGAGTCAATCGCGGCATGTGGTAGATGTGACTCAGCCAAGGCGCCATCCCAACAAAGAGCAAAGTAAATGAAGCTCCCAAAGCTACGGCCGTCCAAAACGCACCATTGATGTGGTGTTGTTCAATTTGCTTGCGCTGGATAATGGCCGGACCAATGCCGACCTGCGAAAAAATCTCTGCAAATCCCATCATGCTGATCACCACTCCCATCATTGCAAAATCCGCTGGAGCAATCCATCTTGCCATTACTGCGGTATACAACAATTGTATAACAACCTGTAATACTACAGTCAGCGAATTCCATGAGAAACTACTGATCCATTGCTTTCTTTCCGACATGGTACAATATTAATTCTTTGACTGTTTCAATACCGGATAAACCATTTTAGTTTCCCGCTTAGAAATGTGAACATAATACATCCCGTCTGGGAACTCAGAAATATCAAAATTCAAATTGCAAGAAATATAAAATCCCTTTTTCAAAGTCTTGCCTTGGTCATCATATATCTCATAATGCCAGTAGCAATGCGGACCGGGTATGTTGATTCTAAAAATACCGGTTGTTGGATTGGGATAGGGTTCATCTACAAAACGATCTCCCATTTCTACTGTTCCGTTGGGATTATCAAAAAATTGACTTGCATTCCAATCATGCCATTTCTGAGAAACTGTAGCTGCACCAACATACCGTTCATTGGACAAATAAAAGTGAAAGTCCTGCGTAGAAACTACTCCTTCTATTTGATGAAAAGGCAAACCCAATTCCACTCTTCGCTTGTTACCATTGAAAAAAAGACCGTAATTATAATCAAATAAAAGCCAAACAAATAGCTGCAAAAACGCTGTATAACCGCAAAGGGCTATGCTCTGTTGTCCATTAAAAAAAGTAGCCCCTGTCACTAATCCATTCACATTGAAGGTCTCTCTTAACTTTGCCACTTGGACACCATTGCTGATTGATAAGGCATAGCGCTTGGTTTCATGGCTCTGCCAACACTTCGAAAAAATAAATAGACTATCTGAAGTCGCTACAAAAGCTTCCGCATCAAAATCATGATTGTTCAAACTGGCATTAAAGGCAACTTGATCTTCGTAAGAAAATTGAATCGTATCAACAAGACCAATATCATTGCTATAAAAAGCAACCAATGGAATCACGAAGAATTTCAAATCGGTTCGATTGCCCAAATTATTGCCAATATCTCCAATGAATAAGTGCGTTGCGTTAACATGGCATTCTTCCCAATCTATGTTACTCAAACAATTCCACAAAACTGTATCGACAACCTCAGCCGTCACTGAATCAATGGCAAAAAACATAGCATCCGTATCATCGTTGTGTGTCCAATACTGGCCATCAAAAAAGAAGATTCCTGAAGTTTCATTCACCGCATTGGGCATCTCGATAGATTGAGCGGGTGACAAAGTTGTAGAATTGTACAAGCATGATCCATCATTGACAGTGACCAAAGGATTGTAATTATTGGCCTGTGGATCTGCACATCCATAAATCTGTGACCACACTTGAGATACGTTCAACAGCAACAAAAAATAAAATAGGATAAATCGTACCATGTTATGAAATTTTTGACCAATCTGAATTGCCCTTAGAAATCTCTTCTAAATATCGTCTCACCATTCGATTTTTTTCCAACATCAACGTAGCATCCTCTTCGACGATTTCTAAAGCACATTCTCGTGCCACCAAAAGGATGGATTGATCTTTCACGATATCTGCAATCTTCAATTGCAACACTCCACTTTGCTGGGTTCCTGCGATATCTCCAGGCCCCCGCAATTGCAAATCCACTTCTGCTATTTCAAAACCGTCGTTGGTTCGCACCATTGTCTCCATTCTGGTTTTTGACTCATCGGACAACTTATTTCCGGTCATCAAAATACAATAACTTTGATCAGCACCTCTACCAACTCTGCCCCTCAGCTGATGCAATTGAGACAGTCCAAATCGTTCTGCACTTTCAATCACCATCACTGAAGCGTTGGGAACATTCACTCCCACTTCGATTACCGTGGTGGCCACCATGATGTGCGTTTGTTTTTTGACGAACAAATTCATTTCATAATCACGATCGTCAGGTTTCATTCGACCATGCACGATACTGATCTGGTATTGGGGACGAGGGAACCTGCGAGAGATTCCATCGTAGCCATCCTGCAAATCTTTGTAATCCAAAGCCTCACTCTCCTCGATCAAAGGAAATACCACATACACTTGCCGCCCCTTCTTGATTTCGTCTTCCATAAATTGAAAAACTTCCAACCGTCGAGCATCCGATCGCCACACTGTTTGAATGGGTTTTCTTCCCGGTGGCAATTCGTCGATGACACTCACATCCAAATCGCCATACACAGTCATGGCCAATGTCCTTGGAATGGGCGTGGCGGTCATCACCAAAATATGGGGTGGAATCGACGCTTTTTCCCAAAGTCTTGCCCGTTGGGCTACGCCAAATCGATGCTGTTCATCAATGATCACCAATCCCAATTTTTGGAATTGAACGATGGGCTCGATCAATGCGTGCGTTCCGACCAATAAAGCAATACTACCATCCAATAATCCCTGATGAATGCGCCGACGTTCAGCCGTTTTGGTACTTCCCGTGAGCAATGCCACTTGGCAATTCAAAGGAGCCAACAACTCTTGCATGCTCTGGTGGTGCTGCATGGCCAAAATTTCGGTTGGAGCCATTAGACAAGCTTGAAAACCATTGTCAACAGCCAACAGCATACTCAATATGGCCACAATGGTTTTTCCACTACCAACATCCCCCTGTATCAATCGATTCATATGAAATCCCTTGCCCACATCTTGGCGAATTTCCTTCACCACACGCTTTTGCGCATTGGTCAATTCAAAAGGTAGATGGTTGTTATAAAAGTCCAAGAAAAAATTACCCACCTTTCCGAATACAACACCGCGTTCATCTTTTGTGAGCGACACTTTCTGTCGGGCTACTTGAATTTGTAAAAAGAACAATTCTTCGAATTTCAAACGACGGCGTGCAGACTCCAATCTTTGGATATCCGCAGGAAAATGAACTTGACGAATCGCCATTTCTCTGCCGATCAATTTGTATTTGGATAACAAATCTGCTGGTAAATTTTCTTCGATAATGTGCTCCGGTAATTGCGTGACCAAGGTTCTGGTCAACTGAGCGATGCCGTTGCTGTTCAAACCTTTTTTGGAGCACTTCTCGGTGGTTCGATACACCGGCTTAAATGTATTACCAGCGTTCCATCGAGACTTCTCTACCCACTCCACCTCGGGATGCAGAATATTGTAACGCCCTGAAAAAAGAGCGGGCTTCCCATAAACCAAGTAAGTTTGTCCAATCTGAAAATTCTTCTGAATCCAACTCGCTCCTTTGAACCATACCAACTCTATATCTCCCGAAGCATCTCTGAATCTACCCGTCAAACGTTTGGCCCTTCCAATGCCTACTTCACTAAAACCAACGCACTCCAATAGCAGCTGAACAGGTTCATTTTCCGATTGAATATTCCGAACCGTCGTGATCTGACTTTTATCGACGTATCGAAAAGGAAAATACATCAGCAAATCCCGCAATGTGAAAATGCGCAATTCATCCCGCAACAATTCTGCTCTTGCAGGCCCTACTCCTTTCAGATACGCTATGTCTTGTAGTAAATTCAAATCACGATTTTTTTACACCCATTAAATACTGATGCAAAAGTGAATTTCGAGCGATCAACCTCAATACAACCAATGTCAAAACTACGCCTGAGATTTGCAATAGGTACAACATAAAAATATCCTCAGTTCCCCACCAGTATTTGATGTACATGATTGAAACGATGTGCCATAAATAAATACCCATCGATTCATTTCCCATCCAATTCAATATACCCCAACCTTTCCCTCGGTAGGCATTCAAATCACAAGCCACTTGGAATAACAACAACAAATTGGCCACAAAGAACACCATTAGCTTTAATGAAACATGATGCAAATAAAAATCAGCAATCGCTAAAATCAGATACACCAAATAAATCCATCGCATACCCCTGATAGGGGAAAGCCATTGTGGATTACTTCGCAGATAACATCCCAAAACAAAAAAGATCCAATACTGCAATCTTATCGTATTCTGAAATACATCCCATACGTCCATATAAGGAGGTAAATTTGAAAAATTAACCCAATGTGCGGTGACATAAAAGACAAAGGAAATTCCAAAAACAAACCATAGTCGAAATGCCCCATTCAACACTTTTGTATAGAGCGTTCTTGTCAGCAACATGAAAAATAGCAGAGAAGGAATAAACCACAAATGGTAATAAGGTTTGACAAAATGCCGGGCAATGACGATGAGTGGATTCTGAGCACTCTGATAAATCTGAATATTCATCAGAGCGTATACGACAACGGCTATCACCCATGGAATGATGATTCGAAAGCGATACCGGTTAAAAAGAGCAACCACCGATTCTGTTGTGATGCGGTTCAAGGGAAATAAAAATCCAGAAATAAAAACAAATAGTGGCATATGAAAACTGTAAATCACACTTCGCGTGATCGATTCATCCAATGCCGCAGGAATGATATGGCCAATGATTACCAATACCATCAAACCTCCTTTCAAACTATCAATACCCCAATTTCGTTCCAATGCCATACAATAAAATTACAAGGAAATGATAGCTCGCCGACTCGTTTTTTAGATAAATTCGAACACAACAATTTTCATGAAAGCCATTATTCAAAGAGTATCCAAAGCTGCAGTATCCATTCAAGGAGAAACTGTAGGAAACATTCACCACGGATTGCTCATCCTATTGGGCATTGGGCCTGATGATGAGCGTCAGGATGGTGAGTATCTGATACAGAAAATTACCCAAATGAGAATTTTCTCCGATGAAAATGGGAAAATGAATCGATCTGCATTGGATGTCCAAGGAGAAATTTTGGTCGTCAGTCAATTCACACTATTTGCGGACACCAAAAAAGGAAACCGACCCAGTTTTATAAAAGGCGCAGCGCCCGACATTGCAAGAGAAAAATATTTAGAATGGGTTGAAATGTTGAGAGAACAATATCCGCACAAAATTGCCACGGGTGAATTTGGTGCGGACATGCAAGTGTCGCTTATCAATGATGGCCCAGTAACCATCAGCATTGACTCAAAAAATCCTTAGTCCCTTATTTCCCAGGGCTTCCCAGTACGAAAAACAGTTCCTTTGAAGTGAGCCACTTCCTCTCCGTTTTGATTGAAAACTGTGATATAATACAAACCCGTTTTCGCGGTTAAATTCCTTTCTTCAACGTACGTCGTCAATACATCTCCTTCCACTACCTTCTTGACATGGGATATACTGGTTTCTATACTTACGGCATGAATGCCATGCGCATTCGAGGCAAATGCCAACGCGCTGTCAGCTAATGCATAGGTGATACCTCCATGAGCAATCGAAAATCCATTCAACATTTCAGAGCGAACTGTCATTTGCAATTTGGAAATTCCAGGACCATCCTCCAGGCGAATGATCCCCATCCATTTCGAATAAGGATCATTGTTGTACATCGCATCTACAATGCGGGTCGCCTGTGATTTCTCGTTATTGCTCATCAAATTGAAGATTATACATTTTGAAATATTTCCCTTGCAAAGCCATCAATTCATTGTGATTGCCTTGCTCCACAATTTTCCCCTTCTCTAAAACCAAAATACGATTGGCTTCTTGAACGGTTGACAAGCGATGCGCGACCACAAAAGATGTTCTTCCCTCAGTGATGATCTTGGTTGCTGCTTGTATCATTTTCTCCGACTCAGAGTCGATGCTACTCGTGGCTTCGTCCAGAATCAAAATGGCCGGATTGCGCAAATAAGCGCGAACAAAAGCCAACAGTTGACGCTGTCCCACACTTAAAACTGCTCCTCTTTCGCGCACATCAAAATCATATCCATTGGGCAATTGCTCAATAAAATCATGTATCCCCACCTTCTTACAAGCTTGAATAACATCCTCACGAGAAATATCATCCGCAAACAAGGTCAGGTTGTTGTGAATGCTATCACTAAATAAAAACACATCCTGAGGAACCACAGCGATACCATTTCTCAGCGCCTCGATGGGATAATCCACCACATTGTTTTCATCCAATAAGATTGTTCCTGATTGTGGTTCATACAACCGATTGATCAACTGAACCACCGTCGACTTGCCGCTACCCGTATGTCCCACCAAGGCGATCATTTCACCCGGTGAAACTTTCAGATTAAAATCCTGAAGAACCGGTTGATCTTCATTGTAATAAAAATCAACATGATGAAATTCGACAGCTCCTTCGATATTGGCAGATGGCACCACTTTGTTGGTCTGAGATTCATCGCGATCCAACATTTGGAAAACGCGCTCTGCATTGATCATTCCCATTTGCAACACATTGAAGTTATCCGCCATTTGACGAATGGGGCGATACATCATGGAAATAAATGTGGAAAACTGAAGCAATATACCAGGAGACATCGTCGAATCAAAAGCACCGCGCAAAGCCCACCACAACATCAAACTAACTGACAATGCGGACAACACCTCTACAACAGGAAAGAATATCGAATAAGCCCAAACTCCACGAATATGAGCATCTCTGTGCTCTCCATTGATCTCGTCAAACTTCTTTTGCTCTCTGGATTCCTGCCCAAACATTTGAACGATATTCATGCCCGTTACATGCTCTTGAATAAAGACATTGATCCGGGCTACCTCATTGCGCACATCATTAAATGATTTTTTGACCGACTCTTGAAATATTTTTGTCGCATACAACAAAATCGGAATGGGGATGATCACAATCAAAGTCATCTTCCAATCCATCCACAACATCGCTCCAATGATGACCACCAACTTGAGTACATCTCTAAAAATATCCAGCAATCCTACCGAAAAAACTTCCGCAATTCCATCGATGTCCGATATGTTGCGGGTCACCATCTGTCCTACCGGCGTTTTGTCAAAAAAGCCCAATCGAAATCCCAAAGAGTGCTTGAACAATTCCGAGCGCATATCCAAAGTAATCGATTGCGCCATCTTATTGGCTGCATAGGTTTGGTAGTATTGAATCAAACTCTCTACAATCAATACCACCACAAAGCCGATGGCAGACCAAGTAATTTGATTCCAATTGCCCGATGGCAAATCCACGTCAATCAGATTTTTCATCTGGGCAGGTCGAATGACGGACATGCCCGCCAATACCAACACCAAAAAGAAAATAGAATAGAACTGCCAACGATAGGGTGAACTCCGTTGGTACAAACGCCAAAATATTTTCAAATCAAATCCCTTACCCGATGTTTTGGACATATTGTTTATTTTTTATGTAGGGATAATTTACTTCTGTTAAATACAAACCGCAAGCATGCACGCTATCCCCAGCGGCACCACGCTTTTGAAGGTCGATGATTTCCTTCATTCCTTCGACACTAACTTTTCCCCTCCCCACTTCTATCAAGGTTCCAACCACGGCTCTCACCATGTTGCGCAAAAATCGATCGGCGACAATATGAAATACCCACTGATGCTCTCCTACCTGCGTCCACTCCGCTTTGCGCACATCACAAATGTTGGTCTTTTGTCCGCCACCTGATTTGCAAAAACTGGAGAAATCTCCTTTGAAAACCAACAACTGCGCTGCTTGGTTCATTTTTTCAAAATCCAATTCGTAAGGATAAAACATCGATCGTCCATACAAAAAGGGATCTTTTTTTGAATGCAAATAATAATGATAGCCACGTTCGGTTGCATCAAAACGAGTGTGGTCCTTATCGCCCACCTTGAATATATCGTGAATCGCAATTCCATGAGGCAACAGTTGATTCAAACGAAAAACTGTCTGGGTTGTATCCTCAATTTCTTCAAACGCGTTAAAGTGCGCATAAAAGGCTGTGGCATGAACGCCTGTATCGGTGCGACCACACCCTACAGAAATGACTTTCTCTTGACGCAAAATCTTGCACAACGCAGCTTCCAAAACCTCTTGAACCGAAATCGCATTGGGCTGCCGCTGCCATCCATGGAAAGCCGAACCGTCATAAGACAGTGATATAAAATATCGAGGCCACAATTGTTCGTCCATGAAATGTCTGCAAATAATAAAGGCGCAAATATCTTGCGCCTTTACTTGATATGAAACGGAAAACCGTTTTTTATTTCCAAATCTTTTTCTTCGCTACAACTTTACCATCCATCATCACAACGACGACGTTGATTCCGTTAGCTGTTGATGGCAACTCAACCATTTGAGAGAAATCACCAGCATTCACCGCGATACCACTTTGATTCATTACTTCTTGACCAGCCAAGTTGAACATTTTTACTGTCATCACACCTGATTTAGCAGCGCTTCCTGAAATTTTCACTGCATTCAAATCAGATTGATTGTTGATGTTGAAATCGCCAATTGACATTTCGTTTACACCTGAAGAAACATCTGGTGTCAACACTTGAGAAGATGTGTACACATAATCACTACCCGTGCTGCTGTTTCCTGTAGTAGAATTACAAGCCATGCCGGAGCAGTAGAAAGTAACATTACCCACATTGGTTGAAGGAGCTACCCAAGTAAAAGAGAAAGTGTGAGAACCTGTAGTACCTGTTCCACCGCCCGTTTGCTGAACAATATTTGTTCTTCCGCTCGATGTACTGGTATGCGTTCCTGTACCTGCAGTCAAAGTTCCTGCGTTGGCATTAGAAGAATTCAAAGCTTGAAAATCAATACCAAATGCACTTCTGCTAGGGTGTGCAACAGTCACATTAATCGTATAAGTAGTTCCAGGTACGTACTGCCAATTGGTCATTGTAGCACAGGAAAAGGTGATGCCACCTGACCCCGAGTTTACAGCATAACTAGAATGACAGTCTGTACAGTCAGACTCACCATGACCTCCGGTGTATCCGGCCTTACCATTGGGGCTTTGAACACCAAACATAAAGATGCTTGCCAAACCCAAAACAAACGAAGATTGTAAAATTCTTTTTCTCATATATGTAATTTTTTCGGAGCTCAATTTCTACATTAAAGATTTAATTAAATGTTAAAGTGACTATAATCATAAAATAAAAAAGAGCTACATCCCTTTTTTTATTCCTGTCTAATCATTATGCCCAGCTTGCTATGTGCTCACCTGCCAGTTCACCCGCTTCCAATTTCTCTCTCACTTTGGTGAAACACTCAATGGTGTAACGAACATCTTCAAGCGTATGGACTGTCGTTGGAATCAAACGCAACATAATCACATCCTTGGGAACTACTGGATACACAACGATCGAACAGAAAATACCATATTGCTCGCGTAACATCAATGTCACATTGGTCGCTTCACCCAAAGTTCCTTTTAAGAAAACAGGTGTAACAACTGAATTGGTTTTTCCGATATCAAATCCAGCTTCTTTCAACCCCCCTTGCAATGCACGGGCGATTTTCCAAAGATTCTCCTGCAATTCAGGACGTGTACGTATCATCTCCAAACGCTTCAATGCACCGATAACAATCGGCATGGGCAATGCCTTAGCAAAAGTTTGAGAACGCATGTTGTAACGCAAGAACTCAATCACGTGCTGATCACTCGCAACAAATGCACCCACTGTTGCCATTGCCTTTGCGAAAGTTCCAAAATACACATCAATCTCACCTTGAACGCCTTGTGCATCACCTGTTCCGCGACCCATATCACCGATCGAACCAAAACCGTGCGCGTCATCTACCAACAAACGGAAGCCATAGTCTTTTTTGAAAGAAACAATCTCCTTCAACATCCCTTGGTCACCCGCCATTCCGAATACTCCTTCAGTCATCACCAAAATTCCACCACCTGTCTTTTCGGTCAAACGCTTGGCCAACTTCAACATTTTTTCAAAGCTCTCCATGTCGTTGTGTTGGAAAACAAAGCGCTTTCCTTGGTGCAAACGCACACCATCGATCATACAAGCATGACATTCACTATCGTAAACCACAACATCATTGCGGCTCACCAAAGCCTCAATGGCTGACATACAACCTTGGTATCCGAAATTCAACAAGAAAGCATCATCCTTCTGCATGAAAGAAGCCAACTCTTGTTCCAATTGCTCATGGTATTTGGTTTGACCGCTCATCATACGAGCACCCATTGGATACGCCATTCCCCATTTGGCAGCCGCTTCAGCATCTACCTTTCTAATTTCTGGATCGTTACCCAATCCCAAATAATTATTTAAACTCCAAACCAAAACTGGCTTTTCGCGAAAGGTCATGTGTGCACCCAATTCTCCTTCCAACTTAGGAAAAGAGAAATATCCATGAGACTCTTTAGAATGCTGACCGATCGGTCCGCGGTTGTGTTTGATTCTTTCAAAAATATCCACGTCAGTAAATTTTATTTCTGCGAAGATAAAATTGAATCCTATAAAAAAATCCTGACTTTTCCTATTTGTTAACAACGCATTGCGAACGACTGCTACATTTGTGACATGAATTTATCACTTTCTGGAAAAAATGCATTGGTCTGCGGCGGTTCACAAGGAATAGGCGCTGCAGCCGCTTTGGAACTCGCCACGCTAGGCGCCAACGTCACTTTGATGGCCCGTGATGCGGAGCGTTTGAACAACGTTTTGGAGCAATTGCCTCGCACTGCCGACCAGCACCACCAAATCTTGGTGGCCAACTTTGCGCACAACACCGAAGTGCAAACTGCGATTGAGGAATTTGCCCAAAACAACACCATTCATATTTTGGTCAACAACACCGGCGGCCCTAACCCTGGTAAAGCGCACGAAGCCGGGATTGATGAATTTCGTTTGGCATTTAATTTACACCTCATCAATTTTCAGATCATCACCCAAGCCTTGTTGCCCAAGATGAAAGAGAGCGGATATGGTCGCATCATCAATGTCATCTCCACTTCTGTGAAGCAGCCATTGCCCAACTTGGGCGTAAGCAACACCATTCGCGGAGCCGTTGCCAACTGGGCCAAGACCTTGTCATCAGAATTGGGCCCCTTTGGCATCACCGTCAACAACGTGTTGCCCGGAGCCACTGCTACTGGGCGTTTGAGCCAGATCATCACCAACAAAGCCAACAAGACAGGCCACAGTGTGGATGATGTAACGGAGGAGATGAAAAGAGAAGTACCCTTGGGACGTTTGGCCTTGCCCGAAGAGATTGCTGCAGGCATTGCATTCCTATCTACTCCAGCCGCAGCCTATATCAATGGCATCAACCTGCCCATCGATGGAGGTAGGACGTTGTCGTTGTAAACACTCATTCTGTTTCTCTTTCTCATTCTGTTTCTCTTTCTCTTTCTGTTTCTGTTTCTTGCTCTACTAAGCTATCCATCCTTCACTTTTTGCTTGATCAAAAAGTGAAACAAAAAATCAAGTCGCACCGAAGCCACTCTGCTTCTCACTCGTCGTCATCAATTCTGAAGATATCCGATTCACTGATCTACCGATCCACTGATCCACCTTGCGAATTGACATTCGCCCTGAAGGGATGAGGGGGCATCTCCCCTACTACTCGAACGCAGTGAGAGAAAGGAGGGGTGGCCGGACGAGCGCAAGCGGGGTCCGGACGGGGT
>CANFLZ010000055.1 GCA_947448135.1 Flavobacteriales bacterium | reverse complement strand
TACAGGAGACAGCGCTGCGGCATCACGTTATATCGAAGTTCGACTGAATAAGTTTGGACAAGATGTCATTTTCAATCCCAAGACCACCAAATGGTTGATGTCTTATGATGGACGAAACAAAGAGCCTGAAACTTTACCAATGAAGTTTCCAATGCTCTTGGCGTTGGGAGTTGAGGGTATCGCTGTAGGATTGGCCTGTAAGATTTTACCGCACAACTTTATTGAGTTAATTGATGCGTCGATCGATATATTAAGAGGTAAAAAGACCCATATTCTTCCTGATTTTCCTACCGGAGGATTGATTGATTGTTCTGATTACAATCATGGATTGCGTGGTGGAAAAATTCGATGCAGAGCTAAAATCAAAAAAGAAGATTCTGGTAAGTCGTTGATTATTACTGAAATTCCATTTGGAACAACAACATCTTCTTTGATTGATAGCATCCTAAAAGCCAATGACAAAGGAAAGATCAAAATCAAGAAAATTGAAGACAATACCGCTGAGCATGTAGAGATTATTGTTCAATTGGCTCCTGGGGTTAGCCCCGATAAAACCATTGATGCTTTGTTTGCTTTCACTGATTGTGAAGTGAGTATTTCTCCCAATTCTTGCGTCATTGAAAATGATAAGCCACACTTCTTGAGCGTGGACGAATTGCTCCGTCATAGCACCGAGCATACCAAAGAATTGATCAAATTAGAATTGCTTATTGAGCTTTCCGAGTTAAAAGAAGAATGGCATTTTGCTTCTCTTGAAAAGATCTTTATCGAGAAAAGAATATACCGTGACATTGAAGAGTGTGAAACTTGGGAAGAAATTATTGCGACAATTCACAAAGGACTAAAACCCTATACCAAGCAATTTATCCGTGAAGTCACCGATGAAGATGTGGCTCGATTGACGGAGATAAAAATCAAACGTATATCCAAGTTTGATAGCAAAAAGGCTGAGGATTATATTGCAAAATTGGATGGTTTAATTGATGATTGTAAAGAAAAATTAGATGCGTTAACCGAAACGGCAATTGCCTATTTCAAAGAAATCAAATCCAAGTATTCAAAAGGCAAGGAGCGTAAATCGGAAATTAGAACGTTCGATACCGTCCAAGCTGCAAAGGTGGCCATTGCCAATGCCAAGTTGTTTGTCAATAAGGCCGAAGGTTTTATTGGAACTGGGTTGAAACGTGACGAGGGAGAATTTGTTGAGGAGTGTTCTGATATTGATGATATCATTGTGTTCCGAAATGATGGTAAAATGATTGTCACCAGGGTTTCAGCAAAGTCATTTGTAGGAAAGGACATTATTTACTGCGCAGTTTGGAAGAAAGACGATAAGCGCACCATTTATAACTTGATGTACAAAGATGGCCGCAATGGTGCCATGATGAAACGATTTGCGGTTACGGCGATCACCCGTGACAAGGAGTATGACTTAACCAAGGGAACTACCGGCAGTGAAGTTGTTTACTTCAGTGCTAATCCAAATGGGGAGGCTGAGGTTGTTACTGTTCATTTGCGCGCACTGGATAAATTGAAAAAGTTGACCTTCGATGTTGATTTTGCACAACTCGCCGTCAAAGGTCGAGATGCCGTTGGTAACATCGTAACCAAGTACGCCGTTAAGAAAGTAGAACTTAAAGAGAAAGGTGTTAGTACATTGGGTGCTAGAGAATTATGGTACGATAGTTCAATTAAAAGATTGAATGATGAAGGGCGTGGAGAAAGCTTGGGACAGTTCATGGCAAATGACAAATTGTTGCTTATCATGGGAACCGGCGATTATCAATTGGTCACCCCAGAATTGAGCATGCACTTTGAGGAAACCACGATTCATTTTGAGAAATGGATCCCAGAGAAACCTATTTCAGCCATTTATTTCGATGGTGAAAAGGAACAATGGATGGTGAAGCGATTTTTGGCTGAGCCCAGCAAGGGATTGGTGCATTTTATCACAGAACATCCCAAGAGCAAATTGGGATTGGCGACGACATTGAATCATCCCAAAGTATTTGTGCGTTTCAATAAAAAGTTCAAGCAAGCCCAAAATAAAATGGATGAAACCGTTGATTTGCGAGAGTTTATCGCTGTTAAAGGTGTTAAAGCCATAGGTAATCGTTTGACACAATTGCCCATATTGAATTTGGATTTGTTGGATCCAGACCCTGAATTGGAATCAAAGGCCAATGAAGAATTTGCTAAACTGGCTCAAAGTCAAGTTGAGGCAAGTGGAGAGGAACCTTCATTATTTGACTAAAATGGTTTCTTTGGAGCAATGATTTAAAAGGGTTCAAATGGAACCCTTTTTTATTAGCCTGTATAATTCAAACCATAATTTACATTATGTAAAGTTATAATTGTTATTGACATTCAGTATGTTAAGCTGGATTATAATAACTCTCTCGATCGTCAACCTCTTCACTCTTCAATAACTTGAAAATAAAAAAGCCCCGGAATCCCGAGGCTTAAATTTTTGATGAAATGCTTATTTGTACTGGTTGGACTTTTCCTTTTGTCCTCCCTTTAAGTAACATTCTTTTAATGCTTGTTTTAATTGCGCATCGTTCGGCTCTTGTTTGTAACAGATCTCGAAATATTCAGCTGCTTTTAAAAACATGGGTTTCAACTCTGCTTTGCAGGCATTGAATTTATCCGATTGATTCATAGGAATTGCATCACATTCTTTCCCTTTCTCAATGGCTTTGTTATAATACAAGGCGCCGGTATTGTATGCTGCATCAAAGTAATCAGCTTTCAATTCCAAAGCCTTCAAATAACTTTTTTCAGCTTCGGCAGGATTGTTTTCTTTCTCAAAGGTTACACCCAATACGAACCAAACACTCTCATTATTCGGGTCCGTTTCGGAAAGAGCTTTCAATACATCTTGTGCTTTTTTATAGTCTTTGTCGTCAATGTAAATATTGACTTCAGCGCGTAATAATTCGGCATCTTTTGGATAATCCTTGCGCGCAGCACTTAAAAATTGAACAGCTTCAGCTTTTTTTCCTTGAGAAATTAAAATGTCACTAATTCCCAAATAGGATTCTCTTGTGTTGTATTTGTTGTTGATACAAATGGTGTATTCCTTAATTGCTTTTTCAGTCAAACCCGACTTGTGGTGACAGAAAGCAGCATTGTAAAAGAAAGCGGTATCTAAAATTCCCATCACACCTGAAATTTCAGCGATGTTCAAGAATAAGTCACCAGCCTCGGCCAATTGATTGGCTTTGTATCGTTTTTCAGCACGAATACCCGAAACTGCTTTTAGATTGTCTAATTCAACAGCTACCTCTTGGATATAATCTTTGCGTTTGTCTATTTCTCTTTGTTTTGCAAAGGCGGCCAAGCTGATGGACAAGGCATCTGGATATTTCGCATTGAGGACAGAATCTTTGACAATATTGGCGTAAATGTTTCCTCTGTATCTCCAATATTTCTCTTTTTCAGCTGCCTTGGGATCATTTAAAGCTTCATCAATGAATCCTTTTGCTTCTTCAATTTTTCCTTCCTTGTTGGCATTGTAGGCGCTGGTTACTTTTGGTTGCGCTTGTGCCACCCAGCCGGCCAACATCAAGGTGGTCATCATCAATAGTTTTTTCATTGTTCTCTGTTTTTTTGGACGAAGTCAATCATCTTGCCATTTTTAACATGATGCGATTTATCCATTCATTTCATAATTTACTCTGCAGAATTTTCTTCGGTTGTATCCGTTTCGGTTGAAACATCGATGTTTCCATCATTTTCAATAACGATGTCGGAAGAAACTTCTGCATCTTCGTCATCCTTAATTACTGCAGTTACAGCTGCAATTTCATCATTGCCGCGAAGGCTGATCAATCGAACTCCTTGAGTAGCTCTTCCCATCACACGTAAATCCTCTACACGCAATCGAATGGTGATACCTGATCGATTAATGATCATAAAGTCCAACTCATTGTCAACAGCCAATATCGCGATCAAATCACCAGTTTTTTCAGTGATATTAATGGTCTTCACTCCTTTTCCACCACGGTTGGTGATGCGGTAGTCTTCCAAAGATGAACGTTTTCCATAACCCTTATCGGAGATGACCAAGATGTCGCTGTCTGCATTTTCTACGCAAACCATTCCAATAACTTCATCTTTGGAACTTCCCAAAGTAACGGCTTTCACCCCTTGGGCTGTTCTACCTACGGCACGAACCGTATTCTCATTGAAACGGATGGCTTTTCCTTCTCTGGTTCCCATCAAAATTTCGCAATTGCCATTGGTCAATTTTGCTTCTAACAATTCATCGCCATCTACAATGGTGATGGCATTGATACCTGAAGAACGAGGACGTGCATACGCTTGCAGCAAAGTTTTCTTGATCAATCCCTGTTTGGTGCAAAGGATAACGAAGTTTTTACTGACATAATCTTCGTTCATCAAATCCTTGGTTGGGATGTATGCCAAGACAGTGTCATCTTGTTCAATCTGAAGCAAGTTTTGAATGGCTCTACCCTTCGATGTTTTTGCTCCTTCTGGAATTTCGAATACACGCATCCAGAAACAGCGACCTTTTTTAGTGAATATCAATAACCAATCGTGGTTCGTTGCTGTAAAGATATCTTTGACAAAATCTTCTTGACGAGCTGAAGTTCCTTTGGAACCTACTCCACCGCGAGATTGTGCACGATACTCCGCTAAGTTGGTTCGTTTGATATAACCAGCATGGGTAATGGTAACAACCATTGATTCATCTGGAATCATATCTTCGATGCTCAAATCAGCAGAAGAGAATTCGATAACTGAACGACGAGCATCTCCGAATTTTTCTTTCAGATACAACATTTCGTCCTTGATGATTCCCATTCTTAAAACTTCGCTTCCCAAGATTTCTTTCAATTTGGTGATCAAGGCCATCAACTCATCGTATTCTGCTTTGATTTTATCACGCTCAAGGCCAGTCAATCTTTGAAGACGCATATCCAAAATAGCGCGAGATTGAATTTCGCTCAATCCGAATTTGGACATCAAACCTTCACGAGCTTCATCAGGAGTTTGCGAAGCTCTGATCAATTTGATGACTTCATCGATGTGATCCAAAGCGATCAAATATCCCTCTAAAATATGCGCACGTTCTTCAGCTTTTCTCAATTCATATCGCGTTCTTCTGGTCACCACTTCATGGCGATGCTCAACAAAAAGACTGATCATGTCTTTCAATCCCAAAGCCTCGGGACGACCTTTAACCAAAGCGATATTATTGATCGAGAAAGAAGTTTGAAGCGCTGTAAATTTGTATAGGTTGTTTAATACAACATTGGTGATGGCATCACGCTTGGTTTCATATACAACACGAACCCCATTTCTATCTGACTCATCACGAATTTCAGAGATGCCTTCAATTTTTCCTTCTTGAACCAATTCCCAAGTACGCTTGATCATGTCAGCTTTGTTGACTTGATAAGGAATTTGGTCAACGATGATACATTCACGGTTGTCCACTTCTTCGATTCGAGCACGAGCACGAAGCACTACTCTACCGCGGCCTGTTGTGTAGGCAGCTTTAACACCATCTACACCATGAATGACACCACCTGTTGGGAAGTCAGGAGCCTTTACAAACTCCATCAATTCTTCGGTAGTGATTTCTTTATTTTCGATGTAAGCCATGGTGGCGTCACAAACTTCGGTCAAGTTGTGAGGAGCCATGTTGGTAGCCATACCTACTGCGATTCCAGAAGCGCCATTGATGAGCAAATTCGGAATTTTAGCCGGCATAACCGTTGGCTCTTGCAGACTATCATCAAAGTTGGGTTGAAAGTCAACCGTTTCTTTGTCTAAATCTTCTAATAATTCTTCAGCAATTTTTCTCAAGCGCGCCTCGGTATAACGCATTGCCGCGGCGTTATCACCGTCCATGCTACCAAAGTTTCCTTGACCATCAACCAAGGGATATCGCAAACTCCAATCTTGCGCCATGCGTACCATTGTATCATAAACAGAACTATCGCCGTGTGGGTGGTATTTACCTAAAACTTCCCCGACGATACGAGCTGATTTTTTGTACGGACGATTGGATAAAACTCCCAAGTCTAACATCCCGTAAAGCACACGACGGTGCACAGGCTTTAAACCATCTCGAACATCCGGAAGAGCACGACCCACAATTACCGACATCGAATAATCGATGTAAGCAGTTTTCATTTCCTCTTCAATATTGATCCGGACAATTTTTTCTCCTTCCATAATTGTTTTTTATCTTGATTATTGGCCACTCTAGCGGTGGTTTGCGAATTTAACAAAGGCCTTATCAGTATTGGTTTCCAAAAGCCTATCTTTTATCCACATTCACACAAAAAAGTGTGGATAATTAATGAATCTCAATGGATGATAACTGTATGGAACGAATAATTTTGGAGTATAAATAAATAATAGGAGAAAAGAGCATGGAGGCAAAATTTTCACCCCAAGTAAAAGATGTGATTTCTTTCAGTCGTGAAGAAGCTTTGCGATTGGGTCATTCATACATTGGTCCAGAGCATTTGATGCTTGGAATCATTAGAGAAGGAGAGAGTTTGGCGGCAGTTTTATTGAAACGATTGAATGTTGATTTGTCTCATTTGAGAAAGCAAATTGAATCGACAATGCGTTTGGCTTCTGTTGGACAATCCAATCAAGTTTATCAATCTATTCCGCTGACTACGCAAGCAGAGAGAATTTTAAAGTTAACGTATTTAGAAGCCAAGAATTTCAGAGCTACATTGGTGGGTACAGAGCACTTGTTGTTGAGTATCTTAAAAGACAACGATAATGCAGCAACCCGCACTTTGGCGAGCGCATCGATTGATTACAAAACAGTTCGAGAAGAATTGATTGTAGCAGAGAATTTAGAAAGTCCAACCGACACCCCACTCAACTCACCAAGAGCAGAATATCCTTCTGCGTCAGATGATGACGATGAGCCTTTCATGGGTGGTGGTTCAGCTTCTGGAAGTGGCTCTGCTTCTAAGAAACCGGGTGATTCAAAAAGCAAAACACCTGTGTTGGATAATTTCGGAAGAGACTTGACCAAAATGGCTGAGGATGGAAAATTGGATCCCATTGTTGGACGTGAAAAAGAAATTGAGCGTGTCAGTCAAGTGCTGTCTCGTAGAAAGAAAAACAACCCCATATTAATTGGAGAACCAGGTGTTGGAAAGTCTGCAATTGCAGAAGGATTGGCCTTGCGAATTGTGCAGAAGAAAGTCAGTCGTGCCTTATTTGGAAAGCGTGTAGTGACTTTGGATGTTGCATCTCTAGTTGCAGGAACCAAATACCGTGGGCAGTTTGAAGAGCGCATGAAAGCATTGATGAATGAATTGGAGAAATCTCCAGATGTGATTTTGTTCATCGATGAAATTCACACCATTGTTGGAGCTGGAGGAGCAAGTGGTTCTTTGGATGCCAGCAATATGTTCAAACCAGCATTGGCAAGAGGAGAAATTCAATGTATAGGTGCAACAACCTTGGATGAGTACCGCCAGTATATTGAGAAGGATGGTGCGTTGGAGCGTCGCTTCCAGAAAGTAGTTGTTGATCCGACAACGATTGATGAGACGATTCAAATTTTGAATAACATCAAAGACAAATATGAAGAGCATCATAGCGTAACCTATACAGATGAAGCGATTGCGGCGTGTGTTAAACTTACCGCACGCTATATCACCGATCGTCATTTGCCAGATAAGGCTATCGATGCATTGGATGAAGTTGGTTCCAGAGTGCATCTCAGTAATATTAAAGTACCACAAGAGATCATTGATATTGAGAAAGCAATTGAAGAAGTAAAAGTCGAAAAATCGCAAGTGGTTAAAAGCCAGAAATATGAAGAAGCTGCGAAATTGCGCGATAAGGAAAAGCAATTGAATGAACGTCTCGATGCCGCTAAAAATCAATGGGAGCAGGATTCTAAGACACAGAGAATAACGGTTACAGAGACAAATGTTGAAGAGGTTGTCTCGATGATGACGGGTATTCCTGTGAATCGTGTTGCGGAGAAAGAAAGCGGGCGTTTGGCCAAAATGGACCAAGAGTTAGAAGGAAAAGTAATTGGTCAAGACGAGGCGATTAAAAAAGTTGTTCGCGCTATTAAAAGAAACCGTGCAGGATTAAAAGATCCCAATCGCCCTATTGGTTCATTCTTGTTCTTGGGACCAACAGGGGTTGGCAAAACCCAATTGGCAAAAGAGTTGGCGAAGTTTTTATTTGACACAGAAGATTCTTTGATTCGCATTGATATGTCAGAATACATGGAGAAATTTGCTGTATCTCGTTTGATTGGAGCGCCTCCCGGATATGTTGGTTACGAAGAAGGCGGTCAGTTGACTGAAAAAGTGCGTCGCCGTCCCTACTCGATTGTTTTGTTGGATGAAGTTGAGAAGGCGCATCCGGATGTATTCAACTTATTGTTGCAAGCATTGGATGATGGACAGATGACGGATAGTTTGGGACGTAAAATCGATTTTAAAAACACCGTTATCATTATGACTTCCAATATCGGAGCTCGTCAATTGCAAGAGTTTGGTGCGGGTGTTGGTTTCAGCACTACTTCCAGGGCTGCTACCGAAGAGCAAGATCGAAAAGGGATCATCGAGGCGGCATTAAGGAAAACCTTTGCTCCGGAGTTTTTGAATCGTGTTGACGATTTGGTTGTTTTCAATCCTTTGAAAAAAGAGCACATTCATCAGATTATTGATATCGAATTGGCTAAACTTTTCCACCGAATCACAGACTTAGGTTATAAGATTGAGCTAACAGATGTTGCCAAGGATTTTATCGCAGAAAAAGGCTATGATGAAAAGTATGGTGCACGTCCATTGAGAAGAGCAATTCAGAAATATTTAGAAGATCCAATTGCTGAAGAGATTATCAATGCAAATCTTCAAGAAGGTGACACTTTACTCGTTGACTTTGATACCCACGAATCAAAGATTGTGATGAAAGTAAACAAAAAAGAAAATTAATGAATTCAACCACCTACCCCACTGCAATTTCATGGGGCATTTGGATTCCGGTTTATGCCCTGATACTTGGTCAGGGCATTTTCTTTGCCCAAGAAACCAGTATTTATTTTTTAATTTTTCACTTTGGTTTGGCAATAGCCATTTATTTTTTTGTGGTTCGCATCAAGTATGTATTGGATGATACACATCTCAAAATATACATGGGACCATTTTTATACAGGAGTATTGAATTGCATTCTATAAAAAAAATGGAAATGAGTAGAAATCCAATTAGTTCACCTGCAGCCTCATTAAAGCGCATTGCCATTCATTACAACAAGTGGGGATATGTTTTGGTATCGCCTAAAAACAGAGAACTATTTATAGAAGATGTTTTCGCAAGAAAAAATCAACTTATTGAAAAATAGAAGTGATTTGATTTCGGATTGCCTCTACGAAATCGATGTAAAAGTGGTAGTCCCACAACCCGATAATCAAAAGACCACCTAATGCGCCATATATGTGTGCATCATGTGCAATGGGACCTTGCCCCTTTTTGCTGAAGTAATGCTCCAATCCCAAGAATACAAGTGCACCAATCCATGCGGGCATTGGTATCAGCATCAAGAATCCAACATCCATTGTTGGAAATAAAATCATAAACGCCATCATGATTGCGCTGACGGCACCAGATGCCCCAACACTTCTGTAGGCGTATTGATAACGGTATTTCTTTAAACTGGGAAGCGATGCGATAACAGCTCCTAGAAAATAGATGAATACAAATAGAACTTTACCAGAAAGGGGTGACCAAAGATGAATGGCTGGATGAAATTTTTGAAGAATTTCTGGATGGGTTAATACTTGCTCGAGGATTTCACCAAATGAGTAAAAGGTGTACATATTAAAACCCAAATGCATCCAATCTGCATGCACAAAAGCATGACCAATCAAGCGATCCCATTCTTTGTTTTGAAAAATAACATAAGGATGAAAAGCCAATCGATTGAACCAATCTCTTCTTTCAAAAGCCAAGTATGAAATCAGAACGGTCACAATGATAATTGCAAAGGTCAACGGACTAGTCATATCAACTGGAGTGATCGGCAACGATTTGCCATTGGTTGTTTATTTTTTTCCAGAGCAAACAAAATCTTCCTGAAAGGGTATCCTCGGTTCGGTACAAAGTCCATTTACCATCCATCCAGGCTGCATCTGAAGAAATTTCGTTGTAAAATAATTCATTAAAATTCAGACGCCCCATTTGATTGGCATGGTAGTTTTTCTTGTATCGATCTAACGTAGCCTTCCAACCTAGTGTAACACCACTTTTACCCATAAATCGCAAGGAGTCGCTATGCCAATATGGCTGCATGAATCCTTCAATATCATGAGCATTCCAAGCATTGGTCTGCTCCATCATGATTTTTTCGATTTCGTTTTTCGCGCTTGGTTCATTGGAGCAAGCGCTGAGAAAAAACAAAAACGAAATGAGTCCAATTCTATACATTGAAACGGAAGTGCATGATGTCACCATCTTGAACAATATACTCTTTTCCTTCTACTCCCATCTTACCAGCTTCTTTGACAGCAGGTTCTGATTTGTATTGAATGTAGTCATTGAATTTAATCACCTCAGCACGAATAAAACCTTTTTCAAAGTCGGTATGAATAACACCAGCAGCTTGAGGGGCAGTATCCCCTTTGTGGATGGTCCAAGCTCTAACTTCTTTTACTCCAGCTGTAAAATACGTTTGAAGATTCAAAAGATAGTAAGCGGATTTAATCAATTTGGAAACGCCGGGTTCTTCTAAACCTAAATCTTGAAGAAACATTTGGCGCTCTTCAAAAGTTTCAAGAGAAGCAATATCTGCTTCGATAGCAGCGCCAATCACAATGACTTGTGCATTTTCATCTTTCACTGCTTCTTTCACTCTTTCCACATGTGCGTTTCCTGTTTTAACTGCCGATTCTTCTACGTTGCAGACATACATCACAGGCTTGGAGGTGAGCAACTGTAGGTCGTTCATCAACTTCACTTCATCATCATTCTCAGGAACCACGACCCTAGCGCTCTTTCCTTGCTCCAAGGCTTCTTTAATTTTTGAAAGGAAATCGAAATTTCTTTTCGCGTCTTTATCCCCCGTCTTTGCAGCCTTGGCTACTTTTTGGAATCGTGCTTCCACGCCTTCGAGGTCTTTGAGTTGAAGTTCTATATCGATAATTTCTTTATCACGAACTGGATCTACGCTACCATCAACGTGCACCACATTTGGGTCTTCAAAACAACGAAGTACATGAATAATGGCATCTGTTTCTCTGATATTGGAAAGGAATTTATTTCCGAGACCTTCGCCCTTGCTGGCACCTTTCACCAATCCAGCGATATCAACGATTTCAATCGTTGTTGGAACAATTCTTTCTGGTGTAATTAACTCAGCCAATTGGGTCAATCTTTCATCTGGAACTGTAATGGTTCCAACGTTTGGTTCTATCGTACAAAAAGGAAAGTTAGCCGCTTGCGCTTTTGCATTCGATAAGCAATTAAATAGAGTGGATTTTCCAACATTTGGTAATCCTACGATTCCGCATTTTAATGACATAGTAAAAATTTGAAGTGCAAATGTACTGACTGAGGCGACACTTTTTTTACATTTGTAAAAACAAATGATTATGGGACATCACGAAGAACATCACGGGCATTCAGAAGCTCAACAAAACGAGATTGGCGGACCAGTTACATTGGCTGTAATGTTGCTAGTCGTTGCAGTAACAGTTATTTACTTTTTGATTGAAATTGCTGATCGTTGATTCAGAATTGAAGATATTCAAAAAGCACTGATTGGTGCTTTTGTAATGAAAAGAAAAAGGCGTTCAATTGAACGCCTTTTTCTTTGTAGGTAATCAAATCATTAATCCAAAAGAACCAATTCTTTTGGTTTTTTGATGGTGAAAATTCTGGAGATATTGAATCCGAATTGGATATCACCTTTTCCCCAATTACCGGTCGTTTCCGTAATAAAACCTTTTTCGTTCATGCTTGAACTATTGGTTACATGCAATTGAAAAACGTGACCACCGGTTTCCCAATCAATTCCTAGACTTAAACTGTTGGTTGTATTACTTGCCAATCCAGGAGTTAAAACATCAAAGTATTCTGCATTGACAGCGATACGCTTGGACAATTTGTAACGTCCCCCTACTCCCAAAGCAAATACATCATGAGGAATATCTGACGTCGCTACAATGTTTCGATGCACATGGGTTGGAGACAGTTGAATAGACAATTGATCATTGAATTTTCTCGCAATCAACAATTGGTTGCAATAATAAAGACGAGATGTGAAATAGTTGGTACGCTCTTTATCCGCCCATTCCGTTCCTCTCATCACAACTGATCCGAAATAAGAAACAGTAATCGGCATTTTCTTCGGACCTGAATCCATTTGCTTTAGAATCTTGTATTTTCCAAAAATATCCACTTCTTCGTTGACATTTGATCTTCCAATACCTACCATCAGGCGATCTGTAACACCATATTCAAAACCCAAACGCATCGAAGCGGCATCCAAACCTGCCAATTTGTGAATACCAGAATTGAAAGTTCCGAATCGGTGAGAGATACGGAAATCCATATCTCCAGCCGCTACACTCTCAATGGATTGGCCTTGAATTATTCTAGTTGACTTGAAAGTTGCTGTGGTCATGATGATCGGTTCATCTTCTCCCAAAAGCGACATTAAATCTGTTGTGTCTTGTTGCGCAAAAGCGGGCTGAGATATAAAAGCGGCAAACGCAAAGCCCCATGTAAAAAGTTTCTTCATCTTTTATTTTTTCAATTCAGTAAGATCCGCTTTTGCTTTGATTTCAATACTATCCGAAATGTTGTTTTTAAAACGTTCTTCGATTTTCACGTTATGGTCAGAACATTTCACATTGAATTTCGCATCTGCTGCTACGTGCCCACCGGCTACTTTGAAAGTTGCTGTTGTTGAGTATGGCTTTGCAACTCCGTGAAGTTCCATGGTTCCAGAAATCTTAGCAGTATAAGTCCCATCTTTTTTGATATTCACGGAAGAGACATTTTCAATTTTCCCTTTGAATGTGGCTTTTGGGAACTTCGTACTTTCCATGTAATTTTCATTGTAATGTTCCTGCATGAAAGCTTTTTCAAATTTGAAATTGGTTTGCAAAGCGGAAACTTGAATATCACCAGTAGTCCAATCGACGATGTAAGTAACGTTTTCATTGCTGGCTTTGATATCTTCCATTCCAGTCTTGGAGAACATACTCAAATATCCAGTACGCGTAAAATACTTTTGAGAAAATCCCATGAATGAAGTTGTCATTAATGCGGCTACTAAAATTTGCTTTTTCATATGCTTATTGAATTTAATTGTCTTTTTCAACTATTGTACCACTACGGCTTGGTTCAATTGAATTTCACCACCTAAAATTTCGTCACCGGCTAAATATCCAGCGCACAAACCTTGTACAACAACAGGTTGACCAACAGCAGGCGTTACACTGGGCAATTCAGCAAATGTTACCGTGATTACACCACCATCTTCTGATTGTGTATTGAGCGTCCATCGTGCAACTGAATCTGCGCTAAAGGAATCAACATTGCCAGTAATTTTTAAATTCTTGTTTAGATAGGTTTGAACAGCATTGGGATCTTTGACAAACTTTTGATACAAATCGTGAGACGTAAGTTCTTCAAAAACTTC
>CANFLZ010000054.1 GCA_947448135.1 Flavobacteriales bacterium | reverse complement strand
TTCCTCATGGTTTTGATTTGGTTTTCTATAAGACGCAAAGAAACGTAAATTGTTGCAAACTCCATTGAACGAATAATCTACTTATTTTTACCACGATGAAGGCGAATTGGAAGCAAATGAAAAGAGAGGAAATTGATGATGCTCTTTGGGATGCTTGCGTTCTGCGAAATCGAGGGAGTTTGTTCAGTCTTTCCTGGTATTGGGATGCCGTATTTCCTGATTGGACGGGGTATGTCTTGGGCGATTATGAGCAGGTAATTCCTTGGCCTAGAAAGTTGAAGTGGGGCTGGTTGCCGGTGTTAAAAACGCCTTTGTACGTGAAATGGATAGAGGGTGATCAAATGCAACTGAGGCTTCTGCTTCAGCGGTTCGTTGGCCTGAAGAAAATTCATTTGGAAAATTCATTTGGAAAAGGGAAGATGCGCAAAGTGCAGATGCTGAAGTTGGGTGCGAATTGGAAGCGATCCAAAGAAGTGGATAAAAACCATCGAAAGTGCATCCAATTGGATGGTGTATTGGAAACGGATGTGGCATGGTCTGAATTTGAATTGGTCATGCAAAATCACCATCCTTATAAATGGAAAGGACATACAGCTGAAGTGATGAAAAGGTTGTATGAAGCGGCCAAGCAAAGGGGCGAGGGGAAAATAATTGGGGTTAAAGTGAAAGGCCAATGGGCGGCTATGCAATTTCTAATCGCGGATGATCGTCAAATCTGCTTGATCCAAAATGTTGTTCCCAATGAAATGCGCAACACGGCTGCGATGACTTTTCTTTTGGTCGAAATTTTTGAGTCCGCTCTTCGGGAAAGAGAAACTTCACTCGTCAACTTTATGGGCTCAGAAGTAGAAAGCGTTGCACGATTTAATAAAAAATTTGGGGCAGAAGATTGGACTTTTCGCGAAGTGGGCAATCATTAATCGATTAGCGTAATCCAGGCTTAACATATAAAGTTGATTGGATTTACAATCAAGCTTGCATTCTTTCAAAATTTATAATAAGGTTAATATAATTGATTTCTTAAATCGATTTTGAACTCTCAATTTTGAAAAAAAAAATAGTATGAGAGTCTTTGTTACATTTTTAGTTCTTTTGGGCTGTTTGGATTTTGTTCCAGTGACGGCTCATGCTACTCTGAGAATTTCAGAAGCGAATTCGATTGGATATTCTGTGGCGATTCTTTGTGATTCATCGATTACATTTTATGCAGACCAAGATCAAGATGGATGGGGGAATGCGATGGATACCGTCATTGCTTGCCAAGCGCCCAATGGGTATGTGGCCGTTTTTGGTGATTGTGATGATACGGATAATCAAGTTTATCCTGCCGCTGTAGAAGTTTGCAACAATCAAGATGAAAATTGTGATGGTGAAGCAGACGAATATGTGATGATCCAATTTTATAGGGATGCGGATTTGGATGGATTTGGCGACTTGAATAATATGATATTGGCATGCGTTGAACCTGAGGGTTTTGTCGAGAACACTTTGGATTGTGATGATCAAGTGATGACCTTTCAAGATATAGATGGAGATGGATTTGGAAGCGAAATAGCTGATGCTTGTGGTGTGCTTATTACTGGTGATTGTGATGATAATGTTTTGTTATTTGAAGATTTGGATAATGATGGCTTTGGTGGAATTGAATATGCTGCTTGTGGAAATTTGGTTAGTGATGATTGCAATGATAGTGATCCTTTGATTTCTCCTATTGGACTTGAGATATGTAATTCCATTGATGATAATTGTAACGGAGAAGTAGATGAGGGTGTTTTGAGTGAGTATTATAATGATGCGGATTTAGATGGTTTTGGTGATATCAATGTGACAGTTTACGCTTGTGAGCCTGCGACCGGATATGTTGGTAATACAGAAGATTGTGATGATAATTTATTGACATATGCCGATTTGGATTTTGATGGTTTTGGAGGTAGTGATTTAGTGGCATGCGGAGTCAATAATTCTGATGATTGTGATGATTCAATAATTTTATATGCGGACATTGATGGAGATGGTTTTGGTTCGAATGATATGGATGCTTGTGGTGTTTTCAATGCAGACGATTGTGATGATTTTAACGTGACAATTAATCCTTCTGCTTCCGAATTTTGCAATGGTATTGATGATAATTGTAATGTGGAAATTGATGAAGGAGTTACAACAACATATTACTTGGATGCGGATAGTGATGGATTCGGAGATATAAATGTAACAGCCGAATCTTGCTTCGGGATAGTAGGATATGTTGACAATGGTTTCGATTGTGATGACAATATGTTGTTGTATACTGATGCTGATTCGGATGGTTATGGTGGGCAAACGTTGGATGCTTGCGGAGTAAGTTCAAACTCGGATTGTTTGGATTTTGATGATAGTGTAAATCCGAACGCTGTTGAACTTTGTGATAACATCGATCAAAATTGTAATGGAATCGTTGATGAAGGTGTTTTGTTGACGTTTTATCAAGATTTAGATCAGGATGGTTATGGTAATTTGAATGTATCTATTCAAGGTTGTGGTATTGTAAATGGCTACGTTGCCGATAGTTCTGATTGTGATGATAATGCAGCTCAAGTCAATCCAGGTATGCCAGAGATTCCTGATAACAATGTCGATGAGAATTGTGATGGTCAAATCATAACCTCAATTTCTGAAATTGACATGACATACAAAATGTATCCCAATCCAGCCAATGATTATTTGGTCGTAGAGTCAAGCCAATTGGAAATTGGAAAATTATTCTTGTATAATGTCACGGGACAAGAGGTTTATTCATGTTTTGTAAATGGAAAAAGAACTTCAATCGATTTGTCTCGTATAGGAGATGGAGTTTATTTTATTCAAATCGGTCAGGAAAAAATGAGACTCGTAGTGTCGCATTAGTGGGTACGCCTCGCTAATTTTTTATTTAATTATTTTTTTTCGGAAAGGTCTGCGCAACGGCGCGGACCTTTTTGATTACAAAACATAGAGTTAACAATTAATTCAGATATTCATGACGAAGTTTATTTTTTGATAATGTTCTTGTAATTCAATTTTTTCATGTGAAGAATAGTTTTGCGCGGTCATGAAAAAAATAGTTTCCATTGGCTTTTATCTGTTGAGCAATCTTTTGTTGCTGGCTCAGCCGGGGATCGAATCAGTTTACATTGAGAAGTTTTATGTGGTATCCAAAAAAGATGCGAGCAAACCTGATTTTAGTGGTCCGATTGCAGAGGGTTCATGCACCTATCGAATTTATTTGGACTTGATGCCAGGTTATCGATTTCAAGCGGCTTATGGGATCAAATCACACCCTTTGGTCATCCAAAGTTCAGAGATGTTTTACAACCATGTAGAATATGGTAACTCCCAGCCCAATGTAATTCCTTTCAGAACACTTTCTAGGAATATTTCTTTATTGGACTCTTGGTTGAGTGCAGGTGCCGCAAATGAAAGTAGCTTGGGTGTTCCACGCAAATTTGATCGAGATGCCATCGTTAGTTTTGAGTCAGGTTTTTTTCAAAACACAACAGAAGAGACGACTCAATCTTTTCGCCAAAGTGATGGAATGGTTGCCGTTGTCAAGTGCGGTGTTCCTACTTTTTATCAAATGGATGAACAATTGAAGATGTTGAACTCTTTAACAAGATCGAACATTATTGAGATTGACAATGGAGCATGGGCATGCATGGGGAAAGGAGCTTGCGGTGCAGACTCACTGGGAACCAACATGGTATTGATTGGACAATTTACAACTGCAGGAGATTTGACTTACGCTTTGAATATAATGGTGGCAGACCCAAGTGGTCAATCCATCAAATATGTATATGATCATCCTCAAGAGGACGAAATACTGTTGAGTTTTTTGCAAGGACACGCAGATGTTTTCAGAGGGAAAAAAGTGAAATCCAAAAAAACGAGGAATAACAAAGAAAAATAACCATTATGAAGAATAAACTTATTTTAGGACTTGCTGTGTTGGGCATTATGTCTATTTCAAATTCAAGTGCGCAAAACGGATTGGAGGGAGTTGTCGTTGAAAAATATTACGTAAGTGATGCTGCTGATTCTACAGATGCGTCAGATAATGGAGCTGTATATCCATTAAATGTAGGGTCTGTTACCTATCGTGTATACGCCAATTTATTGCCGGGTTATAAAGTGATACAGATGTATGGAAGTCCGACACATCCCTTGAATATCTCTACAACAACATCTTTTTACAACGATCCCAATTATGGTGTTTCAGTCTATTCAGGTACAAGTGTAAACAACACAAAAAAGAACACCATGTTGATTGATTCTTATTTAACGATTGGATCTGTCGCCAATGGTTTGGTAGGCGTTTTAAAGGAAGAAGATACAGATGGTACTATTGGCAACAATCAAGGTATTTTGGCCAACAATGACATCTCTGCCGGAGCACCCATAACAGGGGCAAGTGGACAGGATGGTTTGATGCCAGGTACTACCAATAGTCTTAATTTGTTGGGTATTACAGATGAGTTGGCATTGTTTGATCAAACACCCGGTTCGGTTTTTGAAGTTTCCAATGCTACTATTGCTGCTTTGGGTGGTGTTGAAGGTGCTACAGCATCCAATCATGTTTTGTTAGGTCAATTTACTACTGATGGAACATTCAGTTTTAAACTCAATCTTCAATTGTCAACTCCTACTGCAGGTGGAAGTGAAATTTATGTCGCAGAAAATCCAACAGGTGATGAGTTGTTGGATTCTACATTGATTTATACCAGTGAGTCAATAGTTGACACAACGGACACAACCACCAACGCGGTTCAAAATCTGTCGAAATTAATTGAGTTTAGAATTTATCCAAATCCAGCTGCGCAAGAGATCAATATTTTATCTGCACAAAATGCTGGAACAGCCATTTTATTGGAGGTTTTGGATGTTGTTGGAAATGTGGTGATTTCTGAAAAAATGGACAATAGAATTCAAAAGATTGCTGTTCAAGATTTGCCTGCTGGAGTTTATGTTGTGCGCATGAAGCAAGGCAATGAAATAAGATCGCAACGATTTGTAAAGAGCTAATACATTTTACCTATGTTTTTAAAGTCGATTTTTTCAATTGCATTGTTGTCATTTTTTGTCAGCGCTGGCGCTCAGGGAATACTGAAGGGTAAGGTAACGGATGAAAAAGGGGAGTCCGTATTTGGAGTTGTGGCTGTTGCTGTTGAAGACCAATCCATTCTTTGCCAGACAGATTTTGAGGGTAATTTTCAATTGAAGTTTCCCAACTCCAATGAGTATACATTGAATTTTGTTTTGGTTGGATACAAGACGGGAATTGAAAAAGTTAGGCTTACCAACAATGAAGTGAAGCACTTGGATGTTTCGTTGTATACGGCAGGATATTTTGCTCAAGAACTGGAAATCAAAGCCAAGGCCAACAAGGCGAATGAAACCTACATGGAGAAGTTCAAAATCAATTCTGCCACGACGATTGATTTCATTTCTTCAGAGACAATGAAAAAAACGGGTGATCAAAATGTGGTCAACGCAATTGCGCGTGTTTCTGGTGTCTCTTCTTCAGGTGGATTGATCACGGTTCGGGGTATCGGCGATCGATATGTGAAAACAACTTTAAATGGATCTCGCATTCCAACTTTGGATCCGTTGACGAATAATATCAAGTTGGACATTTTTCCGGCTAGCTTGATTGATAACATCATAATTACCAAAACAGCATCAGCAGAGTTACCCGGTGATTGGGCTGGGGCTTATATTTCGGTGGAGACCAAAGATTATCCGGATAAATTGACGGTGAACGTGGAGTCGCAATTGGGATACAATTCTCAGGTAACATTCAAAGACTTCGTCACTTCAGAAAGAAGCACAACTGATTGGATGGGTTTTGATCAATCTTATCGCGTTCGAAAGAATGATGATATTGTTGGTCCTCAATTGTCTCCTTCTTCTTATCAAGAGATGGTGGCGTTGGGATTGGGTAGTTACTTTAATCAAATGGGCGTGCATGGCTGGCAAGATGGCAGTGCGGAGTCTGAGATTTATTTTAAGCAAGGATTGGTTCAATTGGGCTTGTTGTCTGCAAATGCAATGAACGATCCATTTGCCTATGCACAAGCAAGAGCAAATTATAATGCGCAATACAAGCCACAAGCATACCAAATCATCAATCCAAAAGGAACAGATTATAACAATGGTTTCGCCAACAACTGGGGAGTGAAGTGGATGAAAGCTCCTATGAACTACACACAAAATGTGAGCGTCGGAAATGAGGTAATGTTTTTGGGTAAACCATTGGGTTACTTTATTGGCTTCCGATATGGAACCAATTATCGATATGATCCAAATGGAACGTCTCAGCGTGTAGGTGATGAAACTCTGGGCTATCCAGTAGAACGTCAGGATGCAGCGCAAATTAGCAGGCAGACCAACTCATGGAACGCACTTTTCAATTTTGCGTATAAGTTGAATGCGAACAACAAGGTGTCCTTTATGTTTATGCCCAATTTTATTGGTGTCAATGATGTGGCGCAATATGCAGGGATACCTTATTCTAGCGCTTATGAAGAGGTAGATGTGACAGACAATATTTTCTACGAGCAAAGAAGACAATTGGTTTATCAGTTAAACACAAGTCATTTTATTCCAAGCAATAAAATGAAGTTGGATTTCAACAGTTCGTTTACACAAGGTAAAAGTTCAGCTCCTGACTTTAAATCAACTCAATACACCATGGGTGTTTTGAATGGCACTCCAACCGGATATGGTTTCAGTCCTTCATTGGGAGAGGGAATTAGACGTTTTTATCGTTACCTTAACGAAGATTTGCTGGATATGCGTTTGTCTGCAGAATTGCCAATGCAGAAGTTGGCATCTGAAGGGCTTACACGAAAGTGGCTTTTTGGAGCGGCTACGCAGCGTAACACGAGAAAGATAGACAATGATGAATACAAGTTGTTTGCCAATCCAGACGTTTCATTGGATCCAATAACTTCAAGTGATTTGAATGCTTATTTAGACCCTAATAAATTTGTCATGGGAGACAATTTTCAATTTTATTATCAACGCAATAACTATCTTCGAAATCACTCTTTTGGACATAGCAATGTTGTAGCGGGATATTTAGCATCTGATTTCGAGATGAGCAAGGATCTAAGATTGATTGCCGGAGCAAGAGTGGAACAAACGGATATTTTTGTCGATGTTGATGAGTATTATCGCAATGGATACAAGAAAGATGACATCAGAAGAGAAAATGTAGGAGGATTTCCTCTGGTAAATCCGGGTCAAATCAATAAGGTCAATGTCTTGCCAAACGCAAGCTTGGTTTATAAGATCAAAACTGAAAAAGTAAGTCAAGCCAATATTCGATTGAATTATAGCCAATCTTTGGCCAGACCAAGTATTCGTGAGTTAAGTGATGCAGCCATTTTGGACAATGAGTTTAGAACTTTGATCTATGGTAATTCAGATTTGAAAATGGTTCAAATTAAGAATTATGATTTCAGAGCTGAATCCTATTTCAAAAATGGTGATAATCTCTCCTTGAGTTTGTTTTACAAAGATTTCAAGAATCACATCGAAATGGGATTTGGGAGTGCTGGTATTACTTGGGAGAACATTGCAAAATCGCATGTTGCAGGGATTGAGTTAGAGGGAAAAAAACAATTGGGAAAGTTTTTTGAATGGAGAACAAACGTGACGCTTGTCAAATCAGAAGCTCAATTTATTCGCCGAGACTTGACTTTGGTCGACGGTCACAAGGTTTATACCATATTGGATACCATCAATCGACCGATGTATGGGCAGGCGCCTTATTTGATCAATTCCATTTTGACATATCAAAACGACAGCTTGGGATTCACGGCTACTGTGAGTTACAATGTGCAGGGTCCCAGATTGGTTATTGCGGGAGCCATTAAAGGAAGACCAGATGTGTATGAAATGCCGCGCAATTTGATCGATTTGAAACTGACAAAGCGTGTTACCGATCATTGGATGGTGGGATTGACCATTCGCGATATCTTGAACGCTGCTGTTAGAAGATCATACAACATACCATCTTATGTTTTGAATGGTTCAGAATTCTCCAGCGGTGGGTGGTATGATTACGATCGATTCAGATACGGAACCAATTTTAATTTAAGTGTAACTTATTCTTTGTAATTCAATGCAAATGAAAAGAATGATATGGTTTGTTTTTTGTTGCTTGTTGGCAATTCAAACAAAAGCCCAGCTGCGAGATGTTTTGATTGAGAAATACTATATTTCTGATGCACTTGATGCTACTGATACAATTGGTGGTCATTTGACTGAGAATACCGTGACTTATCGCATCTATGCTCACTTGGAGGATAATGCTCGAGTGAAAAGTATTTTTGGAGATGAACGACATCCCTTCACCATACATAGCACGGAGAATTTTTTCAATAATTTGTCTCAAGGAAAAAGTTTTGGTAAAGATTTTACGAAGGCCATGCTAACTGAAAACACAGTTGGCTTGGATAGTTATTTAACCATCGGTCAAGCGGCCAAGCAGGGTTCAAAGGTATATTTCGGTGTGCCGAAAATTTTGGATATGGATGGGTCATTTGTAGGAGGTGTTAACAATGATGGCGGAAGCCAAGCAGGAGTGGGATTGATTGCAGCGCAGAACGTTGCTGCAGGTATTCCTGTAACCCAAGCAGATGGCTTGGACACATTGGTAGTGCCAACCATCAACTGGAGTAGTGCTGGAATTCAAGATTTTATTTCAGGAAATGACAGTACCATATTTGGCTCCTTGGTAGCAGGAAATACATTCTCAAGTGCAGGGTTTAATTTATCATCTAGCAGTTCCATTAGAGGAGTTTTGCCGGATTCCAATTACGTACTTTTGGCTCAATTGACAACTTTAGGAGATCTTGCATTTGATATCAATTTGGAAGTGGAATCTTGGGAAAATGGTCAGTGGATTTCTCAAAAATTCGTGAGTTCGGATACACTGTTGAATGCGGATGAAATGTATAATCCTTTTTTGAGCTATCCATACAATTGCGGTTGTATGGACCCAGCGTACTTGGAATACAATTCCTCGTATGTGTGTTCTTTGGAGGGCAGTTGTCAAAATTTGATTGTCAGTGGTTGTGCGGACTCGATGGCATGTAATTACAACCCTTTGGTCAATGTGCATATTGTTGAATTGTGCTGCTATCCCGGGAATTGCAACAACCGAGATATCGTAGAGGTTTGCCCAAGTTTGATGGGGGATGCGTTTGAATTGAATTTATTCCCTAATCCAGCATTGGAGCTCATCAATTGTAATGTGTTGAATTCAGATTTTGATGACATAGAAATTTTTGTCTACAATGCCAATGGGTCTTTGATGCATTATAGCAAAGTCAGCGAAGCACCTCACAATTATAGTGTTGAAATTGATTTGTCAGGTTACCATGTGGGCCTATATCAAATTCTGATTAAAGCAGGTGCCAAGATTAATTCAGGTATGTTTTTTAAGATGTAAATGATGAAGAAGTTTTTCAATACGAGTATTTTGGTTTTTATGTCAATTTTTCTTTTCGTGGCTTGCCACAAAAACGAAAATGAAAGAACACTAGAAACAGGTTCCGTTACGGATAAGGACGGCAATACCTATGCTACTGTCAAGATTGGAGATGATTGGTGGATGGCTGAAAATCTAAAGGTAACCGTGTATAGAGACTCCAGTGCAATTCATCAGATTGCAGCAACAGAATCAGATTCGTCATGGGCGAGTCAAGAAAATGGCGCTTATACCTTCACTAACGATACGCTTTATGGATTGTTATACAATTACAGCGCAGTAATGGATCCTAGAGGCATTGCCCCGTCGGGATGGCACATTGCAACAGATGAAGAATGGAAGCAGCTTGAAAAGGAAATTGGTATGTCGGAAGATCAATCGAATAAATTGGGTTGGCGCGGAACCAATGAAGCTGAAAAATTAGCTCCATTGTATTCCAAAGGCTGGCCAGAAGGATCTGAATTATTTGGATTGGACGAATACAAATTCATGGCACTTCCAGGAGGATGTAGATTGTTCAATGGAATTTTGAATACACAAAATAATACGGCTTTTTGGTGGACCCAGTCATCTGAGAATTCGGATGAGGCGTGGTATCGATACATGGATTCTAATCAAGATCGGATATTTAGACAGCATACTTATAAAGGCTATGGTATGAGTATTCGATGTGTAAAAGACAAGTAATGCGAAGAATATTATTAATCACTTTTGTGATGATTGCTCAGCTGGGATTTGGGCAATCGGATAGCGCTCATTTTGCTCTAGAATTGGGATGGAATGGCGGATTTGGATTCAGGCGAATTTCGTCCAGTGAAGATTTTAAATGGATGAAAACCAATTTGGATCAAACTGAAAAGGCTAGGTTTGTTCAAGGTTTTGGATTGGGTTGTACCAAACAGATTTCAAAATCTTTGGATCTATATGGTGGGGTCAATTTTCAGAAACTAGGACATCAAACGGATACCTTGGAGAGTCAGAAGTTGGAATCACTTACCTATACATTGCAATATTTACAAGTGCCAGTTGCTTTGAGATACAAAATTTCAGGCGGCGGCAAAATCGTTCCTTTTGTTCAATTGGGAATGCAATACGGCTATCTTTTGGGTGTGAATCAGGAATATAAAATAAGAAATGCAAATAGGTCATACAGGGATAATTCTTTCAATGACGAGAAAAGAGGCTCTGTTTCTGCATTGGCTGCGGTTGGTATCATTGTTCCCATTTACCAACATTCGAGTTTTGTATTTTCATTGAGTGGTCAATATGCTATTAGTTCACTAGGAACTTCAGATTTGTCGAAGCATTATTATTGTTCGGGAGTATTCATCGGCTGGAATCAACGATTCTGAAATTGAAATTGTATTAATGAGACGCGAGTTTTTACTCGCGTTTTTTTTTGGTCGCAATTTCTATTCATTGAGATAATATTCAGTTGATAAATGAACGACGTCTTTAATAGAATGGTAAAGTTCAATTTATTGCGATGGATAATTGAAAATAGAAATTTGCGCCAATCTATTAACCAAACAAAATGAAAAACAATTCTAATGTATTTAAAGCTGCTGCAATGGCCGCTTTGACATTTGGCGCATTTGCTACGAGCAGTGCACAAACCAACTTAGGTGCATCTTGCGGATGTCCTCCTGTAGCTTCAAGAACTGAGGTTACTGTTTCTACAATGCCAGGTTATTCTGCAATTGCTGGAACTTACGGTGGAGAGTTAACTTCAGGTGCTGCATTTACTTGTGACAAGACTTATATCTTGGACAAGAAAATTTACATTCCTTCTGGACAAACCTTGACTATCCAGCCAGGAACAGTTGTTAAAGGAGCTACAGCTGCAACTACAGCAGAAGCTACTGCATTGGTTATCGAGCGTGGTGGTAAGATCATTGCGAATGGTACTGAATCTTGTCCGATTGTTTTTACTGCTCAAGCGGATCCAATGGACGGTACTTATCCTATTTCTAACAAAGGTATGTGGGGTGGAGTTGTTCTTTTAGGAAAAGCTCACAACAATTTGACTTTGGCAGCGAATGGTCCATTCACTGTTGGTACAGCTGGTAAATTGGCTGTTGCAAACGGTTTGGGAGCAATCGAAGGTTTTCAAACTTCAAACCCTCAAGATCAATTCGGAGTTAACTTGACTGCAGGTGAGTCATTCAACGATGATGATAACTCAGGTATCTTAAAATATGTTTCTATCCGTCACTCAGGAGCTATCTTGGCGTTGGGTGGTGAGATCAATGGTTTGACTTTGGGTTCTGTAGGTCGCGGAACAACAATCGAGCACATCGAAATCGTTTCTTGCGCAGATGACAATATCGAATTCTTTGGTGGTACTGTTAACGTAAAATACGTTACAGGATTATTCGGAAACGATGACATGTTTGACTGGGATTTGGGTTGGACTGGAAAAGCTCAATTCTTATTCGGTATGAAATCAGACAACACTTTCAGTGCTGATTCGGACAACGGATTCGAGGCGGATAACGATGACCAAAAGTCTAACAACACTCCTTATTCTCATCCCGTAATTTATAATGCTACATTGATCGGTAATTCAAAAGCTACTTTGAATACAGACAACTCTGCAATGGCCGCGATCCAAGCAAAAGAATTCACTCAAGGTGAAATCTACAATTGTATTTTCGCTAACTTCAAGAATGGTTTGAACTTGCAAAAATCAATCAGCGGAACACGTTCTTACGCTGCAGGTGGTGAAGCTTGGCACAACTGGACAAACATTGCTGGTCCAGCTTCAGCTACTGCTGGAAACGGAACAAATTCATTGTTAATCAAATGTAACACTTTCGTTGCAATGACCAATCCTTTGATGAACAATGCTTCTTTGGCAAACAATGGTGTAGGAACAGCAATCACTTCTGGTGCTGATTACACACAATTCACTACTACTGATAAAAATGATGTAGTAACAACGCTTCCTGGTTTTGATTACAACTACACTGTTAACAGCACATCTAACGTTTTCTCTGTAAAGAATGACGTAGTTCCTAATCCAGCTTTGTCTATCACAGGTTGTCCAGCAGTTCCAGTTGATGGTTTCTTCGAGCCAGCTCCTTTCCGTGGTGCTTTCTCTTCAGAGGCAGGTCAAAATTGGTTGTCTGATTGGTCTTACTCTCAAGTTTTGGGTGCAACTCAAGGATTGGTTGCTTGTCCAACAGATTTGAACTTTGATGGTACAACTGACGTATTGGATTTCTTGATCTTCGCTCCAGCTTTCGGAACATCTTGTAACTAAAAAATTGAGGAGGGGATTACCCCTCCTTTTATTTAAAACTAAAAAAAATGAATATCAAAAAATATATCTTAGGATTAGGTCTTTTAATGGCAGGTAATGCTGTTATGGCTCAAGGTTTAGAGGGTATTATCGTTGAACGATATTACCAAGCCAATGCCGCAGATGCTCAATATACGGTCGATCAAGGGTATACGTATCCTTTGGCTGAGGGAGCTGTGACATATCGCGTTTACGTGGACATGGCTGCAGGTTATAAATTTGTACAAATGTTTGGAACGGCTACACAAAATTTGACTTTTGGTACAACGACAACATTTTACAATGATGAGAATTATGATTCTCAATCTGCTCCTACCACATCTGCTTTGAATACTAAAAAGCATACGGCTATGTTGGATTCATGGATTACTGCTGGTGGAGCTGCGGCTTCAAAAGTGGGAGTTCCAAAGGATGAAGATACGGATGGTTCAATTGCTAATCCGCAGCCTCAGGGAATCCTTGGCAACACATTGGGTGGTTGTTTTGGATTACAAATCACAGGTGCTTCTGGTAAGGATGGTTTGTTGCCATCTTCAGGAACAACTTACACAACGCCAAACGTATTGGGAATGAGTGGTTCAATTTTGAACGCATTGGTTGCCGGTAATGCTTTATCATCAATCACAGTAAGCAATGGATCAATTGCCGCTTTGGGTGGTATCGTTGGAGCGACTTCTACTAATAAAGTATTGGTGGGTCAGTTCACTACTTCAGGAACTTTTACTTTTGCTTTGAACATCCAGTTGTTAAGCCCTACAGGAACTGCCGTGAACTATGTTCATAGCAATCCAACTGCGGGTCAGTTGACAAACGCGACACTAACAAGAACGGCTGGCGGTGTTCCAACTGTTTCAATTGTTTCTAGCGATGCTGATAACACAATTTGTGCTGGTACTTCTGTAACGTTTACGGCTACTCCAGTGAATGGTGGAACTCCTTCTTACCAGTGGAAATTGAATGGTACAAACGTTGGAACCAACGCCAGTACTTATACAAATTCTGCTTTGGCAAACAATGATGTCGTTTCTGTAGTAATGACAGCTGGTGGTTGTGATGCTTCTGGATCTGCTACTAGCAATAGTGTTACCACGGTTGTCAACTCATTGACAAATTATTATGCTGATGTTGACGGTGATACTTATGGTGCAGGCACAGCAACATCTTCTTGTACCAATCCTGGTGCTGGATATGTTACAAACAATACTGACTGTAATGATGCTTCTTCTGCTATTCACCCAGGTGCTACTGAAGTTTGTGATGGTGTTGACAACGATTGTAC
>CANFLZ010000053.1 GCA_947448135.1 Flavobacteriales bacterium | reverse complement strand
GGCTACATATGCAGGACTTTGTTTGACCGGCGGTGCTGAATTCATGGGACATGCTGTAGGGTTGAAATCTCAATTGGCTGCCTATTTAGCCGAGACCGATGCTGCTAAAAAAGAGGAATTGAAAAACAAAATCATGGAAGAAGACAAGGCCTTCCATGCCGAGTACAACGCCAAAGTAGACGAAGCTGTTTTTGTTGAATTGACCAAATTGTTCATGTTGAATGTTGGTGCAGATCAGCATCCCGCTTGGATGAAGGACATCTTGGGTAAAAAGTTCAAGAACGACATCAACAAAATGGCTGCACAAATTTTTGCAACTTCTATGGCCATGAACACGGCTGCATTAGAGAAGTTCTTTGCCAAGCCCTCTCAAAAGGTATTGGACAAAGATTTGGGATTGAGAGTAGCGTCATTGTCCGCTGAGTATGTGGATGGTATTCGTGCATTGAATCCAATCGCCAAATTCAACAAAGGATACCGCGATTTTGTCGCTGGCTATCGTAAAATGGAAACACGTCAATTGGCGCCAGATGCCAACAGCACCATGCGTGTGACATACGGAAAAATCAAAAACTACAAAGCTGCAGATGCTTTGATTTATGATTACTACACCACTACCAATGGAATATTGGAAAAGTGGGACAATAGCAACCCTGAGTTTGTGGTTCCAGACAAATTGATTGATTTGATCAAGAGAAAAGATTTTGGTCCTTATGCCAACGAAAAGGGAGAGATGGTTACCTGTTTCATCGGTGATTTGGACATCACTGGAGGTAATTCTGGAAGCCCCGTGATGGATGCCAATGGTAATTGGATTGGTTTGGCATTCGATGGCAACTGGGAAGCCATGAGTGGAGACATTGCTTATGAGAAAGATTTGCAACGCACCATTTGCGTAGACATCCGTTACGTGTTGTTCATCGTTGACAAATTGATGGGCGGTAAGAATATCGTAGACGAATTGACATACTACCACACTCCGACTGTTGAGGAAAAAATGCTTGAAATGCCCGTTAAGATTGAGCCAGAACCTCAACCAGCACCGGCTCCAGCACCCAAGAAAAAGAAGAAGTAATTCAATACAATACCACAAAAAAAGGGACTACGGTCCCTTTTTTTTTTTGACACAAATCACAACTGCCTTTCGCGCTTCACTTCACGAAGAACAGCCCAAACTGCGACACTGATGATGGACGCAAAGAAACACCATACAGACACCACAAATCCTTCATAGAAAATAGCAGTTACGCCATAAGAAAGTAGAATCAATAGACCCAGCGCCCACATGTATTTCATTTTAGAAAAGAAAGGGGGCAAAATAGTGACCACAGTATATGTAATCCCTGAAAAGAGAGAGATGGTTTGGGGATAATCCTGCAAGTAGAGAATGTGGTGCTCTTCAATCTTCGCGGATACCGGAAAATGAAACAAGCAATAGCCCAAATAGATGGAAAGCGCCAATCCCAATCCAAGCAATCCCTTTTCAAAGGCATTGACATCCCCTTTCTTTTCCAATTGGATAATGGACAGTGGCACCCAAAATGGCCACAACACTTGCGCGATGAATAAGAACAAATAAACAAACGATTGAATCTCTTGCGGTCCACCAAAATTTCCTTGCAGTCCTAACCAAACAAAACCCTCCATTATTTGCTGAATGCCAAAGAGCAAAGGGATTGCAGCAAAAGGACGTTCGTAATTTGAGTCTGCATTTTTTAGGGTATAAGCACCTACAGCAGACAATGCAATTCCAGCTGAAAAGCTGGCGGTAGAAGAGAAACACATTTGGGGAAGATAGGTCAATCACTTCCATTTCCAACCAAGTTGTATTTCAATGCTCCAGAAGTTTATATTTGTTACAACAAGCATTCATGTCCACAGAAGAAAAAATAACTCAGCACTTAACCACGCTCGCTCCAGAAAAATCAGCAGCGCTTTCGAGGTTGTATCAGTTGATTCATATGGAGACGAGCAGCAACGGTCCCCAATTTTTCGATGGCAAAAACGAAAAAGGAAAAGTCGTCACCAACCCCACGATTGGCTTTGGAAAAAGCCGTATTCAATACGCCAATGGCCGTTTCCAAGATACTTTTCGAATTGGTATCTGCGCTACCAGCACGGGATTATCCATTTACATATTGGGTTTAGAAGACAAAAATTTTCTACGAGAATTCCTAGGAGATCGCTTGGGCAAAGCCAAGATTACCGGCTACGCCATCAGCTTTAAAAAGATGTCTGATATTGATGAATTTGCACTACGCGAATTGGTTCGAGCTGTGACTGAGCAATAAGCAGATTCTCCGCATAACCTAATTCTTATTCCTATAATTTATGCCTGATGCAGGGACAATGGTCAAATTAGTTTTGCGTCATGAAAACATCACGGATCAAAAAAAAGACCTCTCTCCATTATCGAAAATATGATCGATCAATTGGTTTTAAAAATAAGTTGGAGAACCCTTTAAATTGTGATTACTTTGTAATTACAAAAAACCACGATATGAATTTAGCAGTTGTATCCATTGGGAATTCAAAAGGAATTCGGATTCCCAAATCCATTCTCAAAAAATACGACATCAAAGATGAGGTTGAATTGATATTAGAGAAAGGCTATATCATTCTCAAACCCATCGCCACTCCGCGAATAGGATGGGAAAAGGCTTTTCAGCAAATGAATGAAAGCGGGGAAGATGATTTGTTGATTGGGGATTCTTTTGAAGATGAAAATTTAGAGGAATGGAAATGAATCAATATCAAATTGTATTGGTCAATTTAGATCCAACCCAAGGCGTTGAAATTAAAAAGACTCGACCATGCGTGATCATTTCCCCAGACGAAATGAACCAACATTTAAAAACATTGGTCGTTGCACCCATGACAACAACATCTAAGCCTTATCCAACGCGCGTTGTTGTTACACACAACAAGAAAAAAGGATGGGTGGTATTGGATCAAATTAGAAGCATTGATAAATCCAGAGTAATCAAAAAATACAAACGTCTCTCAGATAATGAAATCAGCCAAATCAAATCGGTACTCCGCGAGACCTATGTGGATTGAAACACAATACCGATCGAAAGCAGCGCCAGCGATAGGAGCGGCATCCTTGGGGGAACGAGGGGAACGGAGTGACCCGAGGGACACCAAGATAGAGCGGATAGCGCGGTGACCCGCGGATAGCAAAGCGAGACGCGGGGCAGGTGCCCAATCAAAAAGCCCCGCAATGCAGGGCTTTCTTTTTGTCTTTAATGTCTATGCATCAATCTTGGCGTACTTGGCATTGGCCTCGATGAATGCACGTCTTGGTGGAACCTCATCGCCCATTAGCATGGAGAATGTGTGGTCACATGCCGCTGCATTTTCGATGGTCACGATGCGCAAGGTGCGCTTCTCTGGATTCATGGTAGTTTCCCACAACTGCTCTGCATTCATCTCTCCCAATCCTTTGTAGCGTTGAACGTTGACGCTGCTGTCTTGTCCTGCTCCTTTCATTTCGGTAATCAATGCATCACGCATTTCCTCATTCCATGCGTATTCCGCTTTGTTTCCTTTCTTTACCAAATACAATGGTGGCGTTGCTATGTAAATGTGTCCGCCTTCAATCAACTCTTTCATGTGACGGAAGAAGAATGTCAAAATCAAGGTCTCGATGTGCGAACCATCCACGTCGGCATCACACATGATGACGATCTTGTGGTAACGAAGTTTGGTCAAGTTCAATGCCTTGCTGTCATCTTCTGTTCCAATGTATACTCCCAATGCTGTGTAAATGTTCTTGATCTCTTCGTTCTCCAAAATCTTGTGCTGCATGGCTTTCTCGACATTCAAGATTTTACCACGCAATGGTAGAATCGCTTGGAATACACGATCACGACCTTGCTTCGCCGTTCCTCCCGCAGAATCTCCCTCAACCAAAAACAACTCTGATTTGACTGGATCTTTTTCTGAACAGTCAGCCAATTTACCTGGCAAACCTCCACCACTTCCTACTCCTTTTCTTTGCACCATCTCACGTGCCTTGCGCGCAGCAACACGCGCCTGAGCTGCCAATACTACTTTTCCTACAATGGCCTTGGCATCGTTGGGATGCTCTTCCAAATAAGCTTCCAACATCTCTGAAACCACCTGACTCACGGGAGCAACAGCTTCTTTGTTTCCCAATTTGGTTTTTGTTTGTCCCTCAAATTGCGGCTCTTGAACCTTCACCGAAACGATGGCGGTCAATCCTTCACGGAAATCATCACCCGAAATTTCGATTTTCAATTTGTCCAACATTCCGCTTTTCTCAGCAAAGTTTTTCAAGGTGGTGGTCAATCCACGACGGAATCCTTGCAAATGCGTCCCCCCCTCGTGGGTATTGATATTATTAACGTAGCTGTAAATGTTTTCATTGAATGAATCGTTGTACACCATGGCCACTTCCACTGGAATTGGACCATCTGTTCGCTCCATGTGAATGACCTTTTGAATGATGTTAGGTCGGCTCTGATCGATGAAACGAACAAACTCGGACAAACCTTCAGAACTTTGAAAAAGCTCACCTTTGAAGCTTCCATCCTCGTTTACCTCACGACGATCCGTCAATTGAATTTTGATTCCTTTGTTCAAGAAAGCCAATTCACGCATACGGTTGGCCAACGTCTCGTAGTTGTATTCTGTAACATCAAAAATAGATGCGTCTGGTTGAAATGTTTGACGGGTACCTTTCTTGTCTGTCGTTCCTTCCTCGCGAACCGGGAACAAAGGTTTACCGATGGAATACTCTTGCACATAGATTTTTCCATCACGGAAAACCTCAGTACGCATCAAGGTTGAAAGTGCATTCACGCAACTTACCCCTACTCCATGCAAACCTCCTGAAACTTTATAAGATCCCTTATCGAATTTTCCACCTGCTCCAATTTTGGTCATCACCACCTGCAAAGCAGAAACGCCCTCTTTGGCGTGCATGTCCACTGGAATACCACGTCCATTATCTTCTACAGTGACACTGTTGTTCTCATTGATGGTCACATACACTGTGTCACAATAGCCAGCCAATGCCTCGTCAATAGAGTTATCGACTACCTCGTAAACCAAGTGATGCAAACCACGGGCACCAATATCTCCGATATACATGGCAGGACGCATACGCACGTGCTCCATACCTTCCAAACTCTGAATATTCGCAGCGGTATAATTCGCTGCATTTGGATTGCTTTCGCTCATTTTTGAAAGAATGTTGTTTAGGTTAATTGCCTTGATTTATTTCGCCGCTAGACTCAATTTCACAAGGCTTTCAAAGATACAACCTACCTCCATTTTTCGGCAAAAATTAAGGGGGCAATGCCCCCTAATTCTATTCACATTTCATCAACAAAATCACGACCTAAAATGACACCGCTGCGCCCATCATAAAGAGTACTCTTTGCTGATTGTATCCATTCCACATTTGATAACGCTGTGCAACTGTGTTATATACATTGGCCCATGCCGCAATCTGAGGATTGTATTGGTATCGAACCTGCAAGTTAGCATCCACAAATCCACGCAATTTAACCGCCTGGCCTGGGACACCAGCCCAATTTTGGGTCAACTCAGTAACACTGGCTTCAGGATATTGGGTATATGCGTAACGATCGCCGATATAATTGACTTGAACGCCCAGCTTCCAAGCATCATTAATAAAGTAAGCTCCTTGGATGGTACCTTTCCAAGTAGGCAAATTCCATGCATACGCGGAGCTATCTAAATCATAAATCAAATAATGAACGGAAGCGTCTGCCTCCCATTTTTTGGCTTCGCGGTAAAAGAAACGCCCATGAATATCCAATTGACGCATGTTGTCATATAAAACATTAAATCGATTGCCGTATGAAACGGATGCATCATTGACAAAAAACGCTTGATTCTCATACATATTCCAATTGACCCCAGCTTCATATCCCATCTTAGAAGAGATCACTCCATTGATACCGCCATACGCCTCAAATTTGTTGTTGCGATTGAGCAAGCGTGGATTGGAAACTACAAATGGATTCTGCTCCATTAATGAATGGAAGGTATTCAATTCGACGCCTCCCTTGACTCCTGCATATGGTAAGAACAATCCGTCCAAAATCGACCATTTCATCTCCAACATCGGATAGAAGTGTGCGGGCTTGACGCTGTTGCTTTCAACAAACACACCCATTCCAACTTTCACACGCAAATCTTTCCATACCGTGTAAGCCGATGGTTGGACGCGAAATACAGTATTGGCTTGCTTTCTTGAACGATACACACTGTCACCCTCACTGCCGAAAATTCCAGATGGCGCGTAACGAAATCCCTCACTTTGGAAATTATTCCATTTGATTCCCCAATCTACAGCAAAAACCTCAGTCTTCACGAGTTTATCGATGCTCGAATTGAAATCATAGACACTCTCCTTCTCGCCGTATTTGCCCCAACCGTGGTTGTAGTTCAAACGGGCGTGGTAGTTCATGTCAGAGGAGTCTCTGGAGAAACTGTCATAACGAACAGATCCGCTTGCCGTTTGCCAATTTTGAAATGTTCCAGAACGACTCGCTAAAAGAATATCCATTGATGAATCAGGTACTGATGTTTGTCCATAAAAGCGGGCAATGTTGCGCCAGTAATTTCCAGTAGCTTGAATACTCGCATTCTTCAAGAAGTAACGCGCATACAAGGCACCTCGTGTGTCGCTGTAACCACTTCCAATGGCGTTGCTATCCGGAACAACTCCTCCAGCACTACTCAAGTGATAAACATTGACACCCCAATCTCCGTTGCGATTTCGTCCAGATGAATAATGCGCATCCACCATCGGTGTCACATAATTTCCCATTCCTGCTACTACATAGCCATTTTGCAAATTCGCTACTTTGTCAACGACGTTGATTTTAGAAGCGGTGATTTTCTCAGGTTCAGTTGCTGCTACTGCAGCCGTTGGTAAAAACTGAAACTTAACCTTTTCAATTTTCGACTTTTGCTCAATGATGGAAGGGTTAGAACTAATCTTCCCTGCATCCCGCAATCGGATTTTCAAATCACCTTCGAACTCTGCACTTTGTGTAATGCTGGTATCTTGTTGTGCCTGTGAAGCGGTTGCTCCAATAGTCAGCATCAACAGCATGATCAAAACCTTATTCATTTTCACCTCCTTGATTTTCGGGTTGAACGGGAGCGACAGGCTCTCCATTTTCATTCACGTTGATAATTTCTTCTGTTGGCTTTTGTTTCAATTTTTCCAACTCTGCATTCTCTTTGTCGTTGATTTGCGATAATCGAGCAGCAGCTTCCTGCTTCACTTTCTCATCGTCAACATTGCTTAAAATAGCGTCTACCGTTGCCTTGGCTTGGAAGTAATCTCCCATTCCCGTGTAGGTATCGACCAACAATAAGAACGACTTATTCTTGGCTTCCTCAAATCCTGCAAACTGATCCACCATTTCATAAATCTCTGTTTCCGTTTGCTTGAAGTCGCCTTCGTTGTAAAAAGACAAACAACGTTGGTATTTCGCCTCTGCAGCTTGCTTTCCGCCTTTGGCAATCACGACATCCCAATCTGAACGTGCGGAAGAAAAGTTCTTCTGCTCCTCGAACATCAAACCTCTCCACATGTGGGCTGTAATTTTAATCTCTTCAGGAATGGATTGATTATCGATCACCTTATTGGCATATTCAAAAGCGTGCACAAAATCCTTTTTGTAATAAAAACAACGCATCAATCCAACTTGGGCTTCCAAGATATTGTTTTTAGATACCGCCACTTGTTCCAATTCGGTGTAGTGTTGGGCAGCGATGTCCCAATTTTTACGATTAAAATTAATGGTCGAAGCGGTGAGCAATGCATCTTCGGTATACTCGCCAAATGGCTGCGCAATGACCACGTTATAAGCATCCAACGCTTTGTCCAAATCATTTGACTTGAACAAGCATTCAGCCAACAAATAATGGGCTTCGGTTGTATGCAATGCGGGCTGAAATTGTTGAATATACTGTTGCAACTTCGGCACTGCGGCTTCACAGTTTTCTGAGAATCCCAATTCCGCTGCACGAGCGTACACTTCTTCTTCGATGTCCTCGCTTGTCACATTCAAAACTTTCAAACCTTTGATTTGATTTTGGAACGCGACATCTTCAATCAATACTGGTTTTACAATCGCAATGGCATCCAAGAGAACTGCATCATTGGGGAATTGTTGCACCAAATTGTTCCAAGCCGCTTTCATAGCATCAAACTTACCTTGCTTGGCATATAACAAACACTGATCAACCAAAGCCTTTTTGGTATAGGCATTTCCCTTATGATCATTCAATAGCAAATTGTAATATTCTACTGCCTCAGCCAATCGATCTTCCATCAAATATGATTTGGCCAATTCGTAAATCGCATCCACTTCATACTTAGAGCCGGGAAGCTCTTTCAACATCGACTTGAGTACCCAAGATTTTTTTTCAGGTTGACTTAAATAACCATAAGCTAAGGCTTTCTGATACATTGCATAATCCTTGTTGCCTTGGCTATCATCGGCTACTTTATCATAGTAAACGATCGCGTTTTCATATTGTTTGTTCACAAAATAAACATCGGCTACACGCAAAATGGCATCGTAATTTTTTCGTTGATCACGTACCCAATTGCCCTCTAAAAACTTTTTGAAATAGGGCAATGCATTCAAATAATCCGCTTTGGCCTCATCCATATCCTGGATGTCATTGGCCTTTTTAAATTTGCAATAACCTTGTCCATAATATCCCGCACCATAGTACTCTGTCTCATACGCACCGGGCTCATCCAAAAAAGCCTGATACAACTTAAAAGCAAAGTCGTAATCTTTCTTTTGATACGCTATTTCTGCCATCCAGAATCGAGCGCTTGCATTGACACGTTCATCAATGGGATAATTGAAAACCTGTTGGAAAAAGGTCAATGCACGATCGAATTCACGAGATTGATACAGCTCTACTGCGCGATTGAAACTTAAATTCTGGTAAGCCGCTTTGATTACGTTGTCTTTTTTCTTGATCTTATCCAATGAAGCCAAGGCTTTTTCATAATTCTTGGTCTTCATGTACACATTGAGCAAGAACTGATAAGCCTCGTCATGACGTGGACTATCTGGATATTTTTTCAAATACTCTTCGAAAGAAGTGATCGCATCATCAAAAGGATCAGAGGAAAGTTCAAAAGCGATCTTCGCAAAATTGAACATCGCATCTTCTTGAATATCCAAATCAAAGTTCAAGTCACGGGCTGCTCCAAATGATTTCCAAGCTTCTCGTTTGTTGTCCAACTTCATTTGACAAACGCCTTCGTTGTAGGCCGCCAATTGACCAATTAACTCTTCTGTTGTCTTGGCGGCATTGTACCACTCCACTGCCTGCGTCCATTGCTCGCTGCGTTGATAAGCATAAGCCAAACGGTAGCGATCTTCGCGCGTCATATTGGCTCTATTTTTAAACTGGGCATAAGCTTCCAAGAATGGCACCGCATCGCCATATTGCTCGATGTTGAAATATGCATCGCCCACCATCTTCTTGATTTCAACTGCCTTTGATTCTTCCAAACTCTTGGCAGCTTCTAACACATCTTCGCTATAAGCAATCAAATCATCATAACGTCCTTGCAAAAAATAAATTTGCGCGATATACAATGGAACTTTGTCTTGGAAAAGAACATTGGTTTTGAGGAGTTCAAAACCTTCCAAAGCAGCGGAATAATCACCATCCTCATACGCCAAATGGGAATACATGTACAAAGATGAATTGCGATAAGGGCTGTCTTTGTCTTTGATAGTAAAATACTCACCGCGTGCATTTTTCTTATCCCCTTTACTCAAAAGAGATTCTGCTCTGTAGTAATGAAATACAATTTGATCATTGGCAGGGAGACTTCTCAAATCCACCTTATTGAACCACTCCAGGCATTTGTTGGCGCTTTTCTTTTTGCCGTAGAAAACCCCCATCTCAAAATAAGCGCGCTCTTTATTGGGGGAATCAGGGTGATTGCGAATAAAAACCTCCATTAAATATTCTGCATCCTTATGATACAATTCCAAGGCACAGCGCGCAATAAAATATTCTGCATTGGCGCACTCTACAGAGGTGTTGATCTTGCAATAGTTTTGAAGATAATCCTCAAAATGTTTTCTGGCCGGAGCAAATTTATTTTGCTCAAACAATTCCATTGCCTTTCCATAGGCCTGTTGATCTTTCTGCAATTGAAAGGGTCGCTGCGCTTGCGCCAAACCCGCCAAGAGACACATCCAAATCAACACAATCCATCCACGTTTCATAATCGTTTGCATTTTGTAGTAAAAATAACGGGCCGAACAACGCTAAATTGTTCGGCCCGTAGTGATTTGCAAACGATAGAATGTGAACAGAACAGCTTACTTCGCTGCCTCTTCTGCCTTTTTGTGATCGGCTAAAAACTGCGCCAATCCAGAGTCCGTTAATGGGTGTTTTAACAAGGCCATGATCGCACTCAATGGGCCTGTCATAACATCTGCACCCAACTCAGCACATTGAATGATGTGCATAGGATGACGAACACTTGCTGCTAAAATTTCTGTATCAAAACCGTAATTATCATAAATGGTTCTGATCTGATCAATCAAATCGATTCCATCGGTTGAGATATCATCCAAACGGCCAACAAATGGAGAAACATATGAAGCTCCAGCTTTTGCAGCTAACAAGGCCTGCCCTGCAGAAAAAACCAAAGTGCAATTGGTTTTAATTCCTTTGTCTGTAAAGTAACGAATGGCTTTGATGCCATCTTTGATCATGGGGACTTTTACAACAATATTCGGATGCAAAGCTGCCAAAGCTTCACCTTCACGAACCATTCCTTCAAAATCAGTAGAAATTACTTCAGCACTTACATCGCCATCTCCCACAATTTCACAAATGTCCACGTAATGTTTCATTACTCTGTCTGTGCCAGAGATGCCTTCTTTCGCCATCAAACTGGGATTGGTGGTTACGCCGTCCAAAATACCCAAGTCCTTGGCTTCGCGAATTTGATCCAAATTCGCTGTGTCGATAAAAAATTTCATTGTTTTGATTTTGGTTGCAAAAATATAGAAAAGACAGTCCTACTTTTGAGGCATGTCAGTAAATTTTTGGAAACTTAGTTTTCAATTCATGCTTTTGAGTGTCACACTTTTGGTGGGAGACGCTTGGATGGAGGGGATTCAATTCGAATCCAACTTCTACGCTTTGATCACAGCCTTGGTCATCATGGTATTGAATCGATTCGTCAAGCCATTGCTATTGGTCTTGACCATTCCTGCCACCATATTCACTTTTGGACTTTTTATTCTCGTCATCAATGCTTTGATTTTGATGTTGGCTTCTGAAATCGTACCTGAATTTGGAATCAAAAGTTTTTGGTCCGCACTATGGCTTTCCATTCTAATCAGCATTGTCCAGATGCTCTTTGGACAAAGCAATACCGTAAAAGTTCAAGTCAAAAAAAACGAAGAGGAATTTGACGAGTGGACAGAAGAGTCTTAATAAGTAACCGTCGGTAGCATACCACGAATCCCCATATCCACAACATTTTCTCCCGCATTGGGTTCCCACTTTCCGTCAGCATTCACTTCTACCCATTCAAAGCTATTGTTATTGGACAATGAAATAGTGACTGCAATGTCTTTGGTCTCACTTCCTGTAATGACCAATGGTTGATTGAAAACTCCGGTCACCACACATGATCCTTGCGGGATTGGCGAAGTGGCAAATAAAGGATTGGGGACAGTCGTTGCTCCCGCAGGCGTTTGACCACTCGTGGTATAGGGTACCCCCAACACCGTTGTTTCAAACCCCCAATATCCCTGCAGCATGTCATCATTCACGGTCAATGTCTGCGTATTGATGAGATAATCCGTGATGTAAGTATTGTATCCGACGAAGCTCGCAATGGTACCCGTCAAGTTCATTCCTTGTTGCAAAAAGGGTACTTCATAGTTTTGATAAAGCAACGAAACTCTCGGATAATAATAGGTTCCAGGCGTGATGCTTTTCAAAGGAATTTTCAAAAACACTTCCCCTGGCGAAACAATTTTTGCTTGATCAAAATCAATCGCCTTGCTACCGCCCGCCATGGTTTCTGCCCCCATATAAATCACCTCTCCTGAGCCCAAAGCCGTATAGATACTGGAAGCCAACTCGAAATAATGAGCCGATAAAGAATGAAACGTTGGACTGACCGCTGCATGCCCTGAAGGAATAGAACTGGGTTGACCCAAATTATCCAATCGCTCTTGCGTCGGATCAACAACCAACTTGACAATCAATTGGGGTTCATAGGTGGATGCAGGTTGTTCGTCATCCTTACAACGATTACAGGAAACTGCAATCAATGCGATCAAAAGCCAACTGTATTTTTTCATTTGTTCTTTATATCAATTCCCAAGCTGAGGTGTATCCGCCCAATTTTTCTACCCAATCCATCCAATCCGAATAAAATGGATCTTTGGCCAATGTGGCACTGTCTCCCACCACCACCAAACCTCGCTTTGCTCTGGTCATGGCCACATTCATTCTTCTGTAGTCTTTCAAAAATCCAATTTCACTGCGATCATTGCAACGGACAAGACTAATATACACCATTTCTTCCTCTTGACCTTGAAAGGAATCAATCGTATTCACTCTAACGCCCTGACTCGCGCCCCACTGTTCTTGCATCCGCGTCACTTGGGCTCTGTATGGACTGATCAATGCAATTGGCCATTGGGAATCTACCCCAAAACGCTCCATATGATTTTGGATGATTCGTGTTTCTTCCGGATTCATCAAACTCGCCCCATCTTCACCAGCCTGTTCTTCAAATCCACACCCAGCAGTGTCAATGAATACAACAGCAGGCATTGACGCCATCCATAGTCGACTGGCCACTGATTCATGCGCTTCTAATTGATTTTGATAAAAGTACTGATTGGAAAATGCCATGATATCTGCATGCATTCTATATTGAGTCTTCAATAAAAAAACGGCATTGGGAACTTGCACAATGCACCTTTCCAATAATGATTCACTCAGTCCCAATTCCACTGCTTTTGGTGATTTGACTGTCGGCGGTAATTGAAAGGGATCGCCAGCCATAACCAGCTTTTCAGCATGCGCAATCGCCACCCAGCAAGCAGGCGCCAATGCCTGTCCTGCCTCATCAATCACCACCACATCCCAATGTTTTTCTGCTATATAATAATGATTGGATCCAATCAATGTTGCCGCTACTACTTGGGCATCGTCGATGATTTTATCAATGAGATATTGTTCCCAATCACGGGCTTCCTTTTGCAACTTTTTTGCCTCTTGAAACAACAAGCGGCGCTGATCAGCCTCATCCTTTCCAAAACTTCTTTTGTACTTGGCGCCCATTTTCCGCATTTCGACTGCTCGCTTTTTTAAATCACGAATCTGCCTAAACTCCTTGTCCCTGGCCAAACAGGCATCCATTGTATAGGCCTGATTATCTTCTTCAACTTTCGCTGTATTTCCAATTCGAACTCCTTTCAGTCCTTTTTCAATACACTTCTGAAGCAAATGATCTGTTGCTGCATTGCTCGCAGCGGTGATTAAAATCTTTTTCCCATCGGCGGCCATCAACGCAATGGCTTCTACCAACGTTGTTGTTTTACCTGTCCCTGGAGGACCATGCACAACAGCAATATCCTGAGCTTGAACAATGGCTTCCATGGCCTTCTGCTGCGAATCATTGAGTACAGAATTTTGCGGAACTGAGCACTCATCCCATCGCAACACCCGTTGTCCATAAATACAATCTCGAAACTCTGCCAATCTACCTTTTTCTGCATTGATGGTTTGATTCAACGCAAAGAACATTTCCTTATAGGATTTTTCATCAAACAACGAATCGACTCCCAATCGACCATTATCAATCCAGTCAGGCAACTCATCACAATGAAAAATAATTTTCATTCGCTGATCATCTACAAAACCAATGACACCATTGATTCTCTCGCCCCGTGATGCATCCGCCTCACTGAACAAAGAAACTGGATTACCGCTTTGAAAAGCGTGTCCTTTCATTGGTTTTGGATTTTCTAGAACCATAAAAGGATAAGCGCCCAGACCATAACCTTCTTCATTTACCTTAACGGGATACCAGGT
>CANFLZ010000052.1 GCA_947448135.1 Flavobacteriales bacterium | reverse complement strand
GGGCGTTTAACCGACCCAGAAATTGCCGCTTTGGCGGATTATGTTCTTTCATTTCGCGCCAAATAGTTCATGGCAAAATTAATCTCGACTTCTAAACCGCAAGAGACTTGTGTCTTGGTGGGCATCATTACCCAATCCCAAAATCGGGCGCTCTTGGAGGAATACTTGGATGAATTGGCCTTCTTGGCAGAAACAGCCCATGCGCATACACTGGAGCGTTTCACGCAATCGATGCCGCACCCTGATTCACGCACTTTCGTTGGCTCTGGAAAAATTGAAGAGATCAAAACCTACGTGCATGAAAATGACGTGGACATGGTGATCTTCGATGATGAATTGGCTCCCTCGCAATTGAGAAACCTCGAACAGATTTTCAATATCGAAGACAAGAAAGTAAAAATCCTCGACCGCAACAACCTCATTCTCGACATCTTTGCCAGCCGTGCCCGCACTGCACATGCCAAGGTCCAGGTGGAGTTGGCGCAATACCAATACTTGCTGCCCCGTTTGACACGCATGTGGTCGCATTTGGAAAGACAAAAAGGGGGAATCGGAATGCGTGGTCCTGGGGAGCAAGAAATTGAAACCGACCGACGTATTGTACGCGACCGCATTTCGTTTCTGAAAAAAGAACTGGAAGTCATCGACCGCCAAAAGAAAACACAACGCTCCAATCGCGGCAATATCCCGCGTGTAGCCCTGGTAGGATACACCAACGTGGGCAAATCAACGCTCATGAATGTGCTCAGCAAAAGCGATGTCTTTGCTGAAAATAAACTCTTTGCAACACTCGATACCACAGTCCGAAAAATTGTATTAGAAAACCATCCGTTTTTGCTCACCGATACCGTGGGTTTTATCCGAAAATTACCGCATGACCTCATCGAATCTTTCAAATCTACTTTGGATGAAGTGCGTGAATCGGATATCCTGATACATGTGGTAGACCTTTCCCACCAACAGTTTGAAGACCACATCCGCGTGGTCAACGATACATTGAAAGACATTCAATGTGGGGACAAGAAAATGCTTTTGCTCTTCAATAAAATCGATGCCTTCCATCCAGAACATGACGAAGCATCATTGGAAGAACCCATGAGCAAAGAAGAAACAATGGCCTACTTAAAGAAAACGTGGATGGCCAAAATGCAATCGGATGTGCTCTTTATTTCTGCACAGAATAAAATCAATTTAGAAGAACTCAGAACCTGGATCGTGGACCACATCAGCGTTTAAACCGCCTCGTCTCCACGTTTGATTTTGATGTCGTTGACAAAGGTTTTGATCTTTTGCTCATCCTCCAATTTGCACACCAACAAAGTGTTTCCTGAATCCACTACGATGTAGCCATTCAATCCGTGCAACACCACCAACTTGTTGTCGGGCATGTGCACCACGTTGTTGCTGCAATTGTACATCATTACTTGCTTGCCCACCACACCATTGCGGTGATCATCATGGTGCAAATGACCATGCAAAGAACCCCAAGTACCCAAATCGGACCACCCAAAATCACTCAATACCACATTGACGTTCTTGGCCTTTTCCATGATGCCGTAATCGATGGAAATATTGTCACAAGCCGCATACATCTTGTTGATGAAAGCCTGCTCTTTGTCGGTTCCGTAAAATTCCGCCCCTTCTGCAAAGGCCTTGTTCATGTCGGGCAAAAACATCTCAAAAGAATCCATGATGGAGGCCACCTTCCAAATGAAGATGCCGCTGTTCCATGAGAAATCACCACTGGCCAAGAAATCTTTGGCCAATTCCAAATCGGGCTTTTCTGTAAAGGTCTTCACGCGCTTCACGCGCTCATGATGGGCTTGCTTTTCTTCTTCCCATTGGATGTACCCATATCCGGTATCAGGGCGAGTAGGCTTGATGCCCAAGGTCACCAAATTACCACGCTCGGCTTGCTCAAAGGCCAACTGAATGGTTTCCACAAATGCAGGACCGTTCAGGATCAAATGATCCGAGGGAGCAACAACAATGCGTGCAAGGGGATTCTTGGCCGCAATGTGGTGAGAGGCATAGGCCACGCAAGGTGCAGTATTGCGCATAAAAGGCTCACACAATACTTGCTCCGGTTGCATATCGGGCAATTGTTCCAATACAAGCGATTTGTAGCGCTCATTGGTCACCACCAAAATATTCTCCTTGGGACACAACGGCAAAAAGCGATCGTACGTTTGTTGTATCAAAGTGCGACCTACACCTAAAATATCGTGAAACTGCTTCGGAAAAGCAGTGCGACTCATGGGCCAAAAACGAGAGCCAATGCCCCCGGCCATGATTACGCAATAATTGTTCTTGTTCATGCTCTGCAAAGATACAAAATCAAATTCTTAGAATGGGAGTAGATGATGACCTAAGGGATGATTTCCAAAACCCTTGTTCCATCGGCCTCTTGGGTGATTTTCCAAGTCACAAATGCATCGTAATAAGGCATGCCTTTTTCCGGCCACTCAATAAAGTTCCATTCCCCTCGATCCAACAAATCTCCAAATCCGATTTCCTCCAACTCCTCGGCAGCCTTTAATCGGTACAAATCATAATGGTGAATGGCCTTGCCTGAAGCAGATCGGTATTCGTTCACCAAACTATAGGTGGGACTGGAAACCTCGTCAATACCCATCAATCGCAGAAGGTGCGACATCAAAGTGGTTTTGCCACTGCCCATTTCAGCCTCCAATAATATAATGCACCGCTCGGGAAGGGTGTCCAACAGGGCTTGCGCCACTGTATCAATCTCAGCTAACGTGTATCTAAAAATCATTTGGCTTGTAAAACAACAAATGGAATCAACACCTCTTCTAAACTAATCCCGCCATGTTGGAAGGTGTTTTTAAAGTGGGTGACAAAATGGTTGTAGTTGTTGGGATATACAAAATACCCTTTGGAACGCGCAAAAATGTAGGAGCTGCTGAGTTGAGGTCGGGGCAAATGCGCTTGCGCAGGATCCTTCATTTCAAAAACTTCCTTTGCACTATAGTTCAAATTTTTTCCCACCTTGTAACGCAAGTTGGAATTGGTGGCTTTATCACCCACCACCTTGATTGGATCTTCTACCCGCACCGTTCCATGGTCTGTGGTGATGATGACCTTGGCTCCTTGCTCTGCTATCTTGTCCAGCATCTCCCGCAAGGGACTGTGTTCAAACCACGACTTGGTCAAAGAAAGATACGCAGGGGTATCTTCCGCCAATTCTTTGATCACCTCCATTTCACTGCGGGCATGGCTGAGCATGTCCACAAAGTTGTAAACGATGACATTCAAATCATTGCTCTGCAAATTGGACATCTGGTCCACCAAGCGCTTTCCAAATTGGTGCTGCACCACCTTGTGGTAGGAGGTTTTGATGTTCATCCCCAATCGCTTCAATTGGGCCTGTAAAAACTCATGTTCAAAATCGTTCTTGCTCCCTTCCTCCTCTTCTTCTCTCCACCATTGGGGATGGAGCTTTTGCATTTCCGTGGGCAGTAAACCAGAAAACATCGCATTGCGCGCATACATGGTAGCTGTAGGAAGAATCGAATACACAATCTCCTCGTTGTCCCAACGGAATTGGTCTTTGAGGAAAGGTGCAATCACCCGCCATTGGTCAAAGCGCAAGTTGTCAATCACAATCCAATACACCGGCTTGCCGGGAGTCAATTGGGCTTTTATTTTTCGATTGAATAGCGTATGGGACATCACCGGCGCTTCCACTTTGGCATTGATCCACTCCAGGTAATTTTGCTCGTAGTATTTGGCAAATTGCTCGTTGGCCTCTTGCTTTTGCGTTTTGAGAATCTCCTTCATGGAGTCCTCTGAGGTTTGCGAAAGTTCAGAAGTCCAGTAGATCAACTTCTTGTAGAAATCACCCCATTCCTCAGCGTTCATTCGCTGACCCAGCTGCATTGAAATCTCGCGAAATTCTTGGCGGTATTCTTGGGTTGTTTTTTCATCTATCAACCTTTTCTCATCCAGATTTTTTTTGATGGACAAAAGAATTTGGTTGGGGTTGACTGGCTTGATCAGGTAGTCCGCGATTTTGGAACCGATGGCATCTTCCATGATGTGCTCCTCTTCGCTTTTGGTAATCATCACCACCGGCAGATTGGGATCATGGGCTTTGATCTGTTGCAGCGCCTCCAGGCCAGAGATCCCTGGCATATTTTCATCGAGGAAAACCATGTCCAGGTGTTGGGCTTTCACCTTTTCTACCGCCTCTCTACCATTGTTCACGGTAATCAACTCATATCCTTTTTGCTCAAGGAACATCACATGCGGTTTGAGCAATTCAATCTCATCATCCGCCCACAAAATCACTGGTTTCATTGCCATTGTAACGCGAAGGTAAGTCAGATATTGCTTGAGCTGCGCCAATCAAAGCAATCAGATATCTTGATACAAATTAACCTTTTAAAAGTAATTTTCAATGATATTCATTTATAATAACTTTTCTTTCAATTGTTCCATCATTATACAAATAGATGTAGGGTCTGTTTGGTACAGGTTGAGCATCTCTTCCTGTTTCATCAATTATCCTTACCAATTTTTTAGTAGTTGGTAGCTCTTCAACACCGACAGTATAACTATCAACAACACTCAATGTCCATTCAGTCATAATACCACCAGGATACCAACCTGTTGAATCAATGGTGAATGTTAAACAAGTGTCAGCAAAACACCCATCAAATGAATAAGCCAATACACATATTTGATATGTTCCATCGCCTCCATAAATTGTTGTTGGGTATGCAACATTTGCTGAGTCACCATTACCGAAATTCCAAGAATATACAATACAGTCTAAAGATTGGTTAATCAAAAAGATTGTATTATCTTCTGTAGCAACTGAATCAGAAACAAAAGACATATTAAGTGATGGGTTCGTTTCAAGTTGTCCATCACAGCTATTATCAATTCCATCACATATTTCTAATGCTCCGGGATATGTATATGGGTCAAAAGCATCACAATCATATTCATCATTCCAACCATCACCATCACTATCAATACCAGTAACCAAATCAATTGAGTATACATTAACTGCTCCGAAGATAACAATACCACCCGTACATTGGGTCATCCCAACACAATTGGTTGCACATAGATTAACATAAACGCTATTACCAACCACAGGAACCGATGTTGTGTAAACACCTGATGGGTCAGAAGTCAATACCAAATCACCTGTTGTTTGGTTTAAGGAATCAATATACATACCTGTAACTGTATATGGACAATTTGTATCACCAATAACGGTCAAGTTAATTGGGAATTGTGAAAACACATTAAGTGTTAGGGCGCTCATCAATAGAGCTAGGATTAAATTTTTCATAGTTATTCTTTTATTATTATTTTTTTCTCAATAGTTCCATCGTTATACAAATAAATGTAGGGTCTATTTGGTACAGGCACAGCTTCTCTTCCTGTTTCATCAATTATCCTTACCACTTTTTTAGTAGTTGATAATTCTCTAATATCTACAAAACAATCAGTCCAAGATGTGTTATTTTGAGGATTAGATGTCCCAAAGTAAAACGTATGATATCCAATAAATCCAGTATTAACAACATCTAAAAATGTGGTATCCAAATAGCATCCACAATCGGTTTCTATATACAAATGATAAGTCAATGTATCTCCAAATGGAACATTATAGTAGATGTCTCCGCTATGTATAGTTGAATCATTATTATAGTTTAATTCTGAAAGTATAGGTGTTAATGTCGAGTCAGAAACATTAACTGATAAATTAGTAATATAACAATTAGTATTGAATTCCACATTAGAAAAATCTATCCAAAAATTGTAATTACTTGGTTGTGCAAACACATTAAGTGTTAGGATGCTCATCAATAGAGCTAGAATTATGTTTTTCATTTTTTTTAGTTTATTTACATCCGTTTATTTCAATCGCAAGTTTATACAATTCATTGTGTAATTCATGTTATACATGAACTGATGAATGGTATATCTCCACATAGTAATAATCTATCATTCACTTCATCCACCGCCAATTCATAGCCAATAGAATGCATTAAACGAAATCCAACCCCCCCATCCAAATCTTTCCACAATTGCCCTTCACAAATTGAAATTCCCCAAAAGCCAAAGTAACTTCCCAAAAAAATAATTACTCTTTGACAAAGGTGCATGATTGTGTGGTTTGGTTGGTTTGGTCCGTATTAAACATTCATCGAAAAAGGAAAATTTCTATTGTCCTTCATTGTATAAAGGAACAACATTTTTTCTATTATTTCATGCGGGAAAACACTGAATTTAATTTTACATGTTCTTTCTATGGATGAATCCCAATCCATATAAGTGAAGTATTACATTGCAGCCTTTTCACTTTTAGTACAAATCCCACAAAGAATTGGTATATGTACTAATTTCAAAGGTTAGGCTTTTGTAAGTCTATTCCTCGATGTTTCCCCGTATTTTTGCCCCATGGCGCAATACTTCCGCAAGATTATCAATGACCCGGTGTATGGTTTTATTACCATCCGCCATCCGTTTATTTTTGAACTGATCAATCATCCGGCTTTCCAAAGACTGCGTCGCATCAGCCAATTGGGCCTCAGTCACCTGGTGTACCCGGGTGCCATCCACAACCGTTTTCAACATGCCCTGGGTGCCATGCACCTGATGCAAAATGCCATCGATGAACTCCGCGTGCGGGGTGTGGAGATTACGGTGACCGAAGAAGAAGGACTCTTGGCCGCCATTCTGTTGCACGATATCGGCCATGGTCCCTACAGCCACGCCCTGGAACACAGCATCGTCGGTGGGGTGCACCATGAGGACATCAGCGCGGGTTTGATGGACCTAATGAATCAACAAATGGGTGGTCGCTTGCAAACCGCCATTGACATCTTTAACAACAAGTATCCCAAGGCTTTCATGCACAGCCTCGTGAGCAGTCAGCTGGACATGGACCGTTTGGACTACCTGGCCCGTGATAGCTTCTTCTCTGGCGTGGTGGAAGGTCAAGTGGGTTCTGAACGCATCATCAAAATGATGGATGTCGTGGACAATCAACTGGTGGTGGAAGAAAAAGGGATTTACAGCGTGGAGAAATTCATCGTCGCGCGGAGATTCATGTACTGGCAAGTCTACCTCCACAAAACGGTATTGAGCGCGGAATACATGCTGGTCAATACATTGCGTCGGGCCAAGGAATGGGTAGAAGCAGGAAACGAGCTCTGGAGCACCCCTGCGCTGGGTTTCTTTTTGCACAACAACTTTGACAAAGCCGAGTTTTTCCAGCATCCGGAAGCCCTTCAGAATTTCTTGCAGTTGGACGACCAAGACGTGTTGAGCGCACTCAAAGTATGGCAACACAGTGCGGACTTTGTTTTGCGCACCTTGTCCACCATGTTGGTAGAACGTAAGTTGTTTAAAATACAAATTCTGACCGAAGCCCCCAGTGCCGAACTTTTGGAAAATCAAATTCAAAAAATCGCGCAGCAACACAACATCAGTGCGCACGAAGCAGCGTACTTTGTCATGACCGGCGAGGCCGCCAATCGCGCGTACAGCCAGAGTGGCGACATCATCCTCATCAAAATGAAGAACGGACAAGTCTTAAATGCCGCCGAAGTCAGTGAGCACCTGAGCTTAGCGCCCATCACCCGCGAGGTGCGCAAGTGGTTTTTGGCGGGACCGAGGGCATAGTGGCTAATACAACAAGCCAAACATCCAAAGCGGAATCGTTTTGAGCATCGGAAACTCGATGTCATCTTTTACAACCCAAGCGTTGTCTTTTTCAGCCAGTTGCTTCTGTCCCTTGCTCTTTCCACCTACCTCAAAAAGATATTTGCCATTGACCAAAAAGTCCCCGTGCTTGGGCATTTGCACTTTCTGAGATGGTGCAAGTTGAGAGAGGAAAAATGTCTCGCGAACGGTACCCAAAGCCACTTCCATTTCTGAAAGTGCAAAAAGCAGTGTCGTGTTATTTAAAAATATTTTCTCCGGTTTCTGCAATACCGCTATGCTATGCCCTTCTGGATATAACAATGAGATGATCTTGGCCTGCTCCAAGTAATGCAGATAGTGATTCAATGTATTTCTGTGAATGCCTGTTTTTTCGGCAAGCTTGCTGATATTGGGTTTGAAAGGAACCTGCTGTGAAACGACATAGACCAATTGCAATAATTTTTTTGCATTTCGAATGTCAAAATCTTTCAATTCTGCCATGTCTACTTCAACAATTGTTCTGATCAGCTGATTGATGCGTTGATGCACCGTAGATACATCTTCCAATCCAAATGGATAGTATCCAAATTTCAAATACTGCCTAAAGTGTTCCAATGGCCGAAAACCTTTGGGTAGTTTTTGTATCATTTCGTGACCCTTTTGCAAAACATCTTCCAAATCCATAGTTGGCAGATCAACGATTTTCTGCATCAACAAATATTCACGATAAGACAATCCTTGCAATTCATACATCAGCGCACGTCTGCTCAGATCTCCTTCTTGCTTGGAAATATCGATGATGGAAGAGCCTGTAAATATTATTTTTAAGTCAGGAAAGAAATCGTAAATGTTCTTGATCTCCTGTGCCCAATTTTTGTATTTGTGGACTTCGTCCAGGACAATGATTTCACCTCCATTTTTGTAGAAATCGGTCACTGTACTTTTCAAAGAATGGGTCGTAAAGTAGAGGTCATCCAAAGAGAAATAGGCCGCCTTGTTGGCCGATAAATTTTGTTCTTTGATCCACTGCAAAAGAAGCGTTGTTTTGCCAGTACCTCTAGCGCCTTTTACACCAATCAATCTATTGTTCCATTGGATGGAATGGAATAAATAGCGTTTGAATTCCAAGGAAGTAGTCCTGACCAAGCGTTCCGATTGCTCCAACAATATATTCATTTTTGCACTTTTTAATAATCAAATATAATTCATTTCTGCACATTTAAAAATGCATTTTTAAAAAATATCAAATCAATCACATTTGAATTGGGCATAAAAAAAACCGCCGGAGGGCGGTTTTGATTGAATGTTTTTTCGACTTAGTCTTGTTTCCATTTGTACAAGTCGCCGTTATCATCGGTGTACCAAAGTTCTTTGTTGGCCAATCGAGTAATCTTGGCAGTAACATCACCAGTAGTATTGGAGAAAATAACTTCCTCTTTAGAAGAGGCCCATTTCCAAGTACCGGTGTAGGTTCCGAAAGAAGTAGATGTGGTTACTGCGCCACCTTTGGTGATCGACATTTTGATAGATCCCGCAGAAGTTTGACCTGCATAAGAATCCAAGGTCCAATCGCCCACCAATCGAGCGGTTTTGGTGCGCAAGCTCAATGCGGGACCATCATCATATTTTCCGCAAGAAGAAACGATCGTCATCACCAACAACGAAGCGAATAAGAATAATTTATTTTTCATATAAAGTTTGATTTCCTCAAATATAAAAGTAATTCAATAAAAAACCGCCCGAAGGCGGTTTCTCGAAAACAAAAAAACAAATTTTTTATAACGTCAATTGCTGATTCAAACATCCACCGTCTTGAATCTTAACTGAACCTTGCCACCAAGTGTTACCACTCTCATCAACGACTTTATACGTCATAGTTGCAGAATCATCTCCTCCCAAATCAACCACTTTGGATACAGCTCCACCAGAACCACATGAAGGCTCGCTCACGGAATAAACATCAGCTGAAGAAGATCCTATTACTTCATTATTCAAATAGAATGTAAAAGACGTTGTTCCTGTTGAACTAGCCAACAATGGAATTGCCTGACCATACCAAAAGGTTACTTTTCCACTCGTGTCTTTGTTACATGAAGACATCGAAACTGAAACCAAAATCGCACAAAGTGCTACAAAAAATAAACTTACTTTTTTCATATAGATATAGATTAAATGTTTGCTTTGTTGAATTGAAACACCTCAAAATTACACATTTTTATACATATTACACATATCTGTATAAACAATTGGTAAATTTTATACACAATCGGTTCGCCGTGGAAACAGATTTATTAGGTACTTCGTTACGTGAAAATCCACGTGGGACATACGGTTGAACAGGCTGTCAGAAGTTCGGGCATGAGCATTACCGCCTTGGCTGAAAAACTCAAGGTGTCTCGAAAAACAATTTACAACTACTTTGAAGATGAGGATTTAGATGATAACACCGTCAGGCGTTTCGAAAAAATACTCAATGTTATGATCTTGCCAGAATCCGCACATCACGACAAATCAACGAAAGGTGATGGTGGATGGAATTCCCCAGAAAAAGAAGCCGCCTACTGGAGGGCCAAGTACATCGATCTACTCGAACGATATACCCAGCTCCTCGAGAAAGGCCAAGAATAATCTACAACTGAATGCGCAACGTAACCATGTAATTGCGCGTTGCTTGTGGATAGTAAAATCGCTCGGTCACAGTTTTCTCATATATGTAACTAAATGTGTAACCGTTGGTGGCATATCTGCGATCCAAAACGTTGTTGACCCAAAAGGCAACATCACCATGCATCTTGCCCACTTGCCAACTCTTGCTCAATTGCATGTCATTGACCCAATATGCGGATATACTGCGCCCGTCATTGCCCGTATTGTCCATGTACTGCTTGCCTACCCACTTGCTCATCCAGCGCCAATTCCAGCCACCTTTCCATTGCTTGTCCAATATGGCAGAACCGATGCATCGGGGTGAAAAAGCAATATCCGTGTGTTGGTGGTGTATTAATTGTTCCTCATATCCATTGGTGTAATTAATAATCACCTCGTCAAACTGATCTACCTTGTTTTGTGACAATGTTGTATTCAAAGCAATATTCCAACCATTGCCCAAAACGTGTCCCAACTCCATCTCCAAGCCGCGGCGGTAACTGTTGGGGATGTTCATGCGTATAGGGGCTCCGACATCATTCACAGCGCCGGTCAACACCAATTGATCACGGTATTGCATCCAATAGGCATTCACTTTCACTCTGGCCAATGGATGACTCCACTGCCACGCCAACTCCATGTCCATCATGTGTTCTGGCTTGGGAGACATGGCATTGTCCACATAATCACTGCGATTGGGCTCCTTGCTCACATAGCCCGCATACACCTGCAATTGGTGATGGGTATTGATGCCATAAGTGGCTCCGATTTTTGGATTAAAAAACAACAGGTTGTCATGAATATCATAGTGACGCAAATCGTTGTCGGTTCCAACCGTACCATAGCCAACTGCGCGCAATTGCGCATCTGCCCATACATTCCAAGCGTTGCGCTGAAAACGATATTGCGCATAGACATTGTGATCGGTCTTGGATGATGTCCCTTGATAATAGGGTGTTTGCCAGTCCGCAATGGGGGTGGGTGTAACCGAAATGGCCTCTCCTGAATGTTTGCCTTGATACAACATTGCCATGCCGCCAATGGTGAGTTGATGTTCTTGCCAATGCCACGTCTGATCGACACTTGCTCCGTACAAATGATTGTCCAACCAACGTCGACGAACAACATCCACGGTTTCATGCAAGCTGGTATCGCCGTCTACATTGGAATAAAAGGCATCCCATCCGTAATTGTAAACGGAAGTCTGCAACTTCTGCTCTTCGAAATAGCCGGCTCCACGCGTGTGAAAAACAGCGGCATGAAAATCACTTTTCACTTCCTTGTAGCGGATATGCACCTGCTGGTGATGCTGTTGGTATTGGTCCACCTGATTGGGATAGGTGTAGTAGTTGTAATTGCGACCAGAATTGAGGAGGTTACTGGTCTCGGCCTCTGTCAAGCTGTTGCGGATCGCAAAGTCTAACAAGGCTTGCGTTCCTTCGTTGTACAATCGCTCATGCGGAACGCCATACCAGGCCTGGTAGGTGCGCTCATTGCCGCCAAAAGCCGTCGCCTGCAACTTCCATGCACCCCATGATTTCTCGATGTTTCCTTGGTAACCTTTTAACCGTGCAGAACCTCGATCGATGTAGCCGGATGACTGCGTTTGAGACAACCTACCCGAAAAAGCCCAACCGTTTTTTTGTTGACCCGAATGGAAATACAAACTGGAACGGGAACTGTGAAACGAGCCCAACATGGACTGGTATATAAACTGAGGCTTCGCCATTTGCACAAAGGTGTTCATGTGAATCGAACCCCCAAATGCGCCAGGTCCAGCTGTGCTGGAACCAATCCCGCGTTGCACCTGAATCTGCTGTGTCCCTGAGGCCAAGTCCGGCAAATTGACCCAATATACTTGTTGGCTTTCCGCATCATTCAAAGGAATACCATTCAATGAGATGTTGATGCGCGTAGGATCCGAGCCACGGATCCAAAGTCCTGTGTATCCGATTCCAGTTCCTGCATCACTCGTCGTGACCAAAGAAGGGGTAAAACGCAGCAAATAGGGGACGTCTTGTCCTGTGTTGAGTTTCTGAATGTCCTTGCGAAGGAGGTCGGTGTGCGCGACCGATGAAGAAGATGATACCATCCTATCGGTAATTTCTATTGGCGTGTTCTCAGGACCCATCCAAATGGGTAAAATGGAATCAATGGTGTCCTTTTTCATTTCCGGTTGTGCCCAAGCACAACTCGCTAGCAATACCCCCCAAAGGAAGAGCGTTGTTTTTTTTGTGAACATGATAAATAATAAAAGCACTCTTGGTCATGACAAGAATATTTTCTTTGTTTCCCTTGGCAGCATGACCTGCCCAGGTTCCCTTGTCGAAAGACGACAAGAAGGGTTTGATCTCAGCCTATCCGTTGATAGGCACCCCTTGGGACATGGCAAATATAAAAAAGGTTGATGAAAACAAAAACTAGTTGGCTACATCCATTTCGTCGGTCGACTCGATGACGGTAACTACCTCTTCTTGCTGCTTAAAGAAGCGCTTCTGAAACAAAAGCAAAAAGACTATGCCCACAGAAATCGCGGCATCTGCGATATTAAAAATCGGGGGGAACAAAGGGCGCGTCTCACCACCTACCGAAGGAACCCATTCTGGAAAGTGAATCCATTTGGTCACATGGATCATGTCCACCACATTGCCCATGAGCATGGGTGCATAGCCCGTTCCATCGGGCTGAGCAATGTCCAAATACGGTAAATAATCTTGGTAATGGGCATCGTAAAGAGCGCCTTTGTCAAATACAATTCCGTAAAAAACACTGTCCAAGATATTGCCCAAGGCTCCTGCTAAGATCAAGGACATACAAGCAATAAAAGCAATAGAGGCCTTTTCCTTGATCAATCGAATCAAGTACCACGTGATGCCAAAAAAGACAACAATACGAAAAGATGTTAGGAGCAATTTGCCCCATTGACCCGGCAGCATCCACCCGAATGCCATCCCCGGATTTTCTACAAATTGAATGGTAAGCCATTGAGGGATTACCTCAATAGCTTCACCATAATGAAAATGAGTTTTGATATAAATTTTCACCCATTGATCAAACAGGATAACACTGGAAAAAATTCCGATCGCCCACCACGCTCTTCTATCCCAATTCTTCATGATCAATTATTGCATGTTCTTCGCTTCGATGCTCAAAGTCGCATGCGGCACCAAACGCAAACGCTCTTTCGGGATTAATTTTCCTGTTACTCGGCAAATTCCGTAAGTTTTATTCTTGATGCGCAACAATGCGTTTTCCAATGATAGAATAAACTTCTCTTGACGAGATGCCAATTGAGCTGTCTCTTCACGGTTGGTCGTATCGTTACCATCTTCCATCATTTTAAATGTTGGAGATGTATCATCTGTACTATTGTCACCCTCATGCGAAAGGCTCAACTTCAACTCGTCTAAATCCGATTTGGCTTGTACCAATTTTTCTTTGATCAATGCCTCAAACTCAGCCAAATCTTTGTCTGAATAACGCTGAGAAATCGTTGGCTTTTCAAATACTGGCTTGGCAACAGGACGAGGTACTTCTATCACTGGAGCGACAACCTTTGGCGCTTCCACTTTTTTAGAAGCCTCTACTTTTTTGGGAGCTTCGACTTTTTTAGACGGGGCAATAATTATTGCCCCCTTGGTCGCCTTCTTCACCACTGGTTTCACAGGAGACGCAACTTTCTTGGCCGGTGCTGGAGCCGCTTTTTTAACCACTGGTTTTGCAACTGCCTTCTTTGCCACTGGCTTCACTACAGCCTTTTTAACTGCTGGTTTAGAGGCAACTTTCTTCGCTACTGGTTTCGACGGAGCTTTTTTCGACGGGGCAATAATTATTGCCCCCTTGGCTGCTTTTTTAGCTGCAGGTTTAGGAGCTGCCTTTTTAGCTACTGGTTTAGCTACTGCTTTTTTCGACGGGGCAATAATTATTGCCCCCTTGGCTGCTTTTTTAGCTACTGGTTTAGCTACTGCTTTTTTCGACGGGGCAATAATTATTGCCCCCTTGGCTGCTTTTTTAGCTACAGATTTAGGAGCTGCCTTTTTAGCTACTGGTTTAGCTACTGCTTTTTTCGACGGGGCAATAATTATTGCCCCCTTGGCTGCTTTTTTAGCTGCAGGTTTAGGAGCTGCCTTTTTAGCTACTGGTTTAGCTACTGCTTTTTTCGACGGGGCAATAATTATTGCCCCCTTG
>CANFLZ010000051.1 GCA_947448135.1 Flavobacteriales bacterium | reverse complement strand
ATGGTGTTACAACTTCTATCTATCCTAATCCAAACAACGGAACATCTGTGAACTTCGCAGTATCTGGCATGGAAGGAGATTTGAATGTACGTATCACTGATGCAACAGGTCGTATGGTATATGCTAACCGTTACATCGTTGAAGGTTCATTGAATACAACCATCGAATTCGGTCAGTCATTGGCTGGTGGAGTTTACATGGTAGAGATGATCCAAAACGGACAAATGAAAACCATGAGAATGGTAGTGAGCAAGTAATTGATCACCGACTAATATGAAAAAGCCCCGTCAGCAATGACGGGGCTTTTTGTTTTAAAAAAAGTTTAATGATTAACGATAGATGGAAGTGAAAAATTTCCCTTCAGAATTGGCTGAACCACGAAACATACCTGTTGTGGTAAAATTAAAAACAACATTTCCTTCTTTATCGATAGCAACACATCCGCCTCTGCCGTTATTGCTTTTCAGTTTGGTTTGAATCGAAGAACTAACGGCTTCATAAAGACTTTTTTCGGCGTATTTAATTTGAGAAGCTATATCATATGCAATGGTATTTTTAATAAAATCTTCACCTCTTCCCGTACAAGAAACCGCACAGACATTATTTTCAGCAAAAGTGCCAGCACCAATGATGGGAGAGTCTCCAATGCGCTTGTATTTTTTATTCACGAGTCCACCTGTACTGGTACCTGCTGCCAAGTTTCCATTTTGGTCGAGTGCAACACAACCCACTGTGCCATATTTGCCTTCGGAGGATTTGTTGTTGGTGGATTTGTCTGACTCGTCTCCATGATCCAATTGCATACCGTCATCTTTTTTAAGCGCGTTTTGCAATTGTTCCCATCTACTTTGTGTAAAAAAGTAACTGGGATCAACCAACTTCATCCCTTTTTCAGAGACAAAAGATTCGGCACCATCACCATAAAGAAATACTGAATTGGATTTTCGCATGATCAATTTTGCGGCAGAAATTGGATTCTTGATTTTGGTTACTCCTGCGATTGCACCTGCATCCAATGTCTTACCATCCATGATCGCTGCGTCCATTTCGATAATTCCATCATGGTTGAAAACAGAACCTTTTCCTGCATTGAAAAGCGGACAATCTTCTAATACCATGATGACACGCTCAACGGCATCAACACTTGATCCACCGGACTTTAAAAATTCATAGCCCACATGCAGAGCACTGTCCATGACATGGATGTATTCTTTCTGCTGTTCAGGAGAAAGATTCATTTTTTCGATATTTCCCGCACCGCCATGGATGGCAATGGAGAATTTTCCAAGCGTGGGTTGATTTATTTTGGAATCCTGCATACAAGAAGATTGAATCAAGGCAATGATGCCAATAGCAATAAGTGATTTTTTCATGGATTAAAACGTGAAGTTAACTCCGGTTCCTAAAATAAAGTAAGTGTACGGATTAATTCGAGCAGTCTGATGCTGAATTTGATAGAAGAAATCAAATGAATAGTGCTTATTTCGTCTATAGGAGATCATCGGTGCTATACGATACTGATCGATTCCTTTCCTTTCGGGTCGATTTAATGGTTGAAATAGTTCATCAGAAAACGACACTTTCAAGTGATAGTTGATTTGATAGCCCAAAACTATCTTCAATCGGTGGTAGTAAAATGGGCCTTTGTAGGCATCATCCCAATGGTTTCCATAGGCCATGGTTTGCCAGCGACTTCTGACACCCAATGAGAATTTATTTTTTGTCCAATTTCCATTGAGACAGTAATAAAATAAAGAGCGATCTTCAAATGTGTTGTTTGTTTTTCGATGTTCGACAAGACGTACATGCAATTCATGCGACCAATGATTATTCAGTTTTTGTGTCACAGATAAATCATGTAAAAACATCCACCATTCCGAAGCATTTTCATAACGCAAAAAATGCTCACTGGAACAAAATGAGATTTTTTCATTCCATTTCACTTGGGTGTTGAAGTAGGACCAAGTGCCAAAGTCTTTTTGTTGCCCATTGCAGAAAAAGGATTTGGAAAAGATGATGAAAAAGAAGAAAATAGAATGAATTCTCATGGGAGGTAATTGATTCTTTTGGAGTAGAGTACTTTTCCTTCAGCATCCGTAGTGGTTTGGCCAATGAGTAACCCTTCGTCATCATAATCAAAAGTTCTTATTTTAATAAGCGTTTGATTGCGGTATATTTTTTCCGAAACCTTTTCACCCCATTTGTTATAGGCGATTAAAGTAAGTTCAGTTCTATTTTTTTTGAATTGTATTTCCTCTAATTGAGTGACTTTATTTTTAAAGCCATACTTCCAATTTTTTTGCGTAATCAAATTGTTCTGATCGTCAAACTGATTTTCGGTCTTAGAATTTTTAGTGTATGAATAGGTCCATTTTTCTTGTTGTCTTCCCATGGTATCAAATTCAATTCGCTCAAGCATTCGACCTTTTCTGTCCATTTTTTCATGAATGACACGGCTGTTTTCTGGATCTTTAAAATCGTACACCTTTGTTTCGGTTCGCAAATACCCATGACGCATTCCTCTCTTTATTTGGCCATCAACTGGAAAGGAACACAAAAGAAATAATCCAATGATGGTAATGATTATCTTACTCATAGACCACAAAGGATTGAAGTTGAAAGGCTTCTTTTTTACCGAGATGCACATCTTGTTTGATAACAGATTGTCCTGATAAAATCATTCCAGTAGAATCTAAAGAGTACGTGTAAATCGAGTAGTCGCCAGGATACAAATAATTGAATTCGAAGTTTCCATCATAATCTGTTTTGATTCGTTTGTCATATCCATTGTGTGATCCATAAACGATATATACATAATGATCAGCAGCTGGATAAATACCCAAGAGTTGGCTAAAACTTGCATTGTAATGGTGCACATCAATATGGCCTTGAATGGAAGAATTGCCTCCAATCCCAGGCTCTTTTTTACATGACGTCAGGATTAAAAAGCATGCGAGAATAGTTTTATTGACCAGGGATTTCATACAAGGATAATTTTTTTATTTTTTTGAATGACTAGTTGAAGGATGGCTTTTTTTTCATTTTCATCAAAATAAATCCAGTTGTCATAAGAGATAACAATTAGCCAACCGGGATGCAACATCGATTTAAATAAATTGATCCATTTTAATTGATTTTCACTGACTACAAATGTAGTTGGAGAAGATTTCCAATCAAATGAGTCCCACTCCTTTTTTAATTCCAATGATTGAATCATTTTTTCGAGTTGATGGAGCCCAACCGACTCTTTTGAGCAAATGATAGAAGCCAAATAACTCTCATTCGTGCAGAGTTGGTTGGTCAATAGAAACGATATTTGTTGGGTGACAGTATTGATATCTGTGGGATTGAATGACAGCGGATTTTCTCTCATTTCAATAAGCTCATTCCAAATGTCATTACCGGAGTAATCAAAGACGAATTCACTTTTGTCCAATTGAGGCAGCAGCTGAATCACTTTAGGCTGTGTATTTTGCTTGAGATTGATCTGGATATTGCTGGAATTCCATTTTCGAGCAATACTATTGATGATGCGCCAATGTTCAGGGCTTTTGAAGCAGCGGGTAAGTGCAGATTGACTATAAATTAGTATGAGTACGAGTTGCAGTAAGATTGTTTTTTCAAAAGAGAAACTGTGTAGCGTGTAGATAATGAAAAATAGGAATGAAAAAAAATAGGCCGGGAAGAAACCATTGGCCAAAGCTCGATGCATGGAATACACTCGATTGGATTGATGGGCAGTTTCCAATCTTCGATTGAAAATGTTCGTTTCTTTTTCCAATTGATGGGCAAAAATGATTGACCAAAACTGGATCATGATATAGTCGAATTTTCTAATCCATTTGGATTGATGGGTGCGGAATTTCTTTTTTTCTACAGCGTAAAATTTGACCATCCAAATTCTAAGAAAGATTCCCAAGACAAAGAAGATTAGCCAAGAGATGGCAACAAAGAAGTTGAGGTTGATCAATATGCAGAAAATAAACAGCAGCATGACGAGGTCTGCGGTCCAGAGTATTTGACCTTTTACAATCGATTTGCTGAGCTGCTTTAGATCCTTGCCAATGTTGGCATAGGGTGTTTTGTTGTCTTGATTTTCTAGCCAGAATTTTTGAAGCGAAGATTGAATTTCAAATTGAGTCATGCTCAGCCAATGTGATCGAAGAACTGAAAATAAGACTTTGGATATCAGCAATGCCATTGCCCAATGCCATTGGTATTTTACATCGAAGTGATCAAAAAAAATGAGCTTTAATATTCTCGATTTGGCGGAATCTGATTCACTGGTAATTTGCCCAATCAGCAATAACAGAATTATTGAGGAGAAAGCATTTAAAAAATGAAAAAATCCGGAAACGATATATTTCCGGATTAATCGATGATTGAGATAGCTAGTATGGTTACTGGCCATTTTAAACAAAAAGATGATTGGCTTCTTTATTTTCCAATTGGTTGATTCCAAAAACTGGAATGTTCACCAAATTTTGAACCTCTTTAATCAGCAATTCACTCATGGTGAATTTGCCACATAGCATTTTCGGGGTGATGTTCAACGCGTTTAATATTTCCAAACCTTTTAATGCGCTAAGGCTATCACCACAAGAGAAAACAACATGATCGATAGTTTGCATAAAATCTTCACGACTTATCAGCGCCATGGTTTCTTGCTGAAGAATGCCATCTGCGATTTCCATCACGATGTAGTCCAAGTCATTTTCTTGCAGCAATTTGTTTCTCAAAAATTCATAGATAGCAAGTATCTCATCTAGGGAAGATGTAAATGTGGAGGGATAGCCGGCATCAGAAAAATCAACTGAGACAGCAGCACCACAATCAAATACAAAGTCCTTGTCTTTTGTATAGGCTGTTCCGGTTAATTTGATAAAGCCAACTTTCTTGTGGTTCAAGTATAAACCACGACTCAGAAAGGCTGCTGTGGTTGTTTTACCGCTATCCATAGTTGCACCAAGAGACAAAATTGTAGGAATCTTCTTGCTTTCAGCATTGAAAGTAGGACGATCAATTCCATAGAATTTTGAATTGATAACATGCCCATCTTTGTCAACGGCAATGCCGACACATTTTACTGTGGTTGGCTCAATGTCTTTGAGTGTTGCATTTTTTGATTTCACCCAACCAATGGCTCCGCCAGCGCCTAATATATGATACTCTTCCTGTTGTTGATCTGGCACGTAGCCTTCAAATTGTGAAGTAGCGTAACGATCAGCAAAAGCAGCTAAAATAAAATCACCGGGAAAAATTGCTACATTTCTTTTACTGTCAGATTGCACCGTTTGGTGTTTTCCGATTTCAAGCACTTCGAAAAGCGCAATGTCTCCAGCTTTGGGCACATACCCATTCATAGCATTTTGAGATACTTCAAAATCAGAGATGAATTGCGTTACAATGGTTTTTTTAATTTTCATGATTTACGACTTTAAAAATTGGTAAGTATTTGTATTTCCTTTTTCGATGATTCGAACAGTGTATAAGCCTTTGGAAAGATGTTCAATATCTATTTGCACGTCAAATGAATGTGGATAGTATTCTTTGGAATACAATTTTCTACCTTGAAGATCGATGATCTCGATGGTGCATCTTTCAAATCCTTGAATGCCGGATATATGGATACAGTCTTGTGCTGGATTGGGATAGATAGCGATGTTGGAAATTCTATCATCTATTGAATTCGAATTGGACCAAGAATATTTTCCGACTAGGGCATCCCGCTGGCCATTCGTTGTCCAGGAGCTTCCTCCAGCATAAATGGTGCTTGTCGCATTGTCGATTTTCAATTGATTGGCTACATCAATAGAGTCTGAAACATTGCGTTGATAAGAAGAAGCCAGATTGACTCCATCCCAGGTTAAAAATTCAAGTTGGTAATCGATATCAGCGCCATTGGCTGTATTGGTATGACAAGTGATAAGCGGCTTGTCTTGATTGTTCAACAGGAGATCATCGGCGTAATTGGGGTTGTTGTTTTGGAATAGCTTGGTTCCAAATGTGTCCATGGTTCCACCCGAAGAATAGTGTACCAAAAGGCTTGTCGTTTGATCTACCGAAGTATTGTCTTGATCATAATTCCCTGTTGCCCAAATGCTGTTGTCAGAGGCAATATCCAATGCAATGATTTCGTCCATAGTTACTCCTGTGGCACCGACATATTGAATCCATTGTTGTTGGCCGGCCGCACTGATCGAAGCAACAAATCCATTGAAATCTAGTCCATTGGCACTCAACTGAGTTTGACCACCGATAATGATATCACCATTGGACTGGATATCCAAATCATTTAATTTATCATTGGCTCCAAAACAATCCAAAACATAACTCCAGACCAGTGAACCGCTGTTGCTGTATTTTAGAACAATCACATTGTCATTTATGCCATCAGCCACTTTTCCTGCAACGATGATCTCATTGCTGCTATTCAAACGTATGAATTGAGCCTTGTCTAGCAAGGTCACTGAATTGAACACCTTGGACCAAGACAATACCCCAGAGCTCGACAATTTTAAAAGTAAAATGTCATCATTCACTTGCCAAGAGGGGTCAACATCTGTCTTACCACATAGGTATATGTTGCCAGTATTATCCAGTGTCATGTTGTAAGAACGATCTGATTCATGAATGGTGCCGTCAAATCCGTAGTTCCAAATGAGCGAACCATTGGGGTTATATTTTTCTACATAAATGTCCGAGGAGGTTCCTGAATTTTTCAAGTACCCGCTGACGCAAATATTTCCGGTATTGTCAATGGCAATTGCATTGGCTTCCTCATCACTACCAAAAAGGGTTCCTGTAGTATCCGCAGACCACAAAACCGTACCATTTGCATTTAATTTGGCAATGAAGAAATCGCGGTTAAAGTCTTTGTTAACAGAGTAACCACTGATGTATGTGTTGCCTGATGCATCAATGGTGAGATCTCTCACATTTTGACTATTGTCCCCAATTCCACTGAAAATGTTTTGGGCAGCAGCAGGATTGTTTGAATTGTAAAGCAATACAATTGCATCACGCTGAAGGGCACTGTTGCTCGTAAAACCGACAACTGCAATGGCTCCATTGGGACAAAAAACGGCGCAATGTCCTTCGTCATCTTTATTTGCACTACCATTGAAGGTTTGTGTAATCGCACTACCACCAGTTGAAGCGTATGTGAGTGAAATGATATTGTTGCTGATGTTGGCGGAGTTGTCACCATCAGTGTATCCACAGACAACAACTTTTCCATCGGATGCCAAACTGACACTCATCGGAACGTCATCATTGCCTGCATTACCACTATATGTAGCGAGCCATTGTTGTGAACCACTTGAATTGATAGCGATGGTATGTATATCATAATTGATTCCTGTGGCCGGATTTCCATCACTTCTTCCAGTTACTATGCAACCACCGGCAGGGATGACCACCATTTCAACGGGCCGATCATGGCCAGCATTGTCATAGCTAAAATTAAATTGTTGGGTGCCTTGTGCGTTATAGCATAGCACGCGATAATCATCGTCAGTGCCATTGCTGGAACGTGCGGCTACGTATACTTTGCCTTGTGTGTCGAGACCAATTGAAACAGGTCGGTCGATTCCGCCATTGTCAAAATTTTTCAACCATTGTTGTGCACCACTGCTGTTGTATTTAATTGTAACTACATCATCGTCCGTCCCATTGAAGGCTCTTCCGGTGATATATATGTTGTTGGAATTGTCCGTCGAAACGGACATGGAGCGGTCATTATCATTGAATGGTGAATTGTATTTTACCGCCCAAATTAAATTGCCTGTCGCGTTGTACTTTACAGTCAAAAAATCGTTGTTCAAAAATGATGTTGGGTCTTGATCGCTATCGCCTGTAATGATGATGTTACCTTGTCCATCCAAGCACATGGAATTGGGTTCATCATATAAATTACTCAATGGAGAATTGTACAATCTGGTCCAAAGGGTATCTCCACTTGGATTGAGCATCATAGTCCAAAAATCATTTCCTACAGATTTGTTGTTCCCATATCCGGTAACAACAATATTTCCATTGGGATGAATCAAAACTTTTTTGGCTTCATCGGGACCATTCCCTGGCGCGGAAAATATTTTTTTCCAAATTACCTGCGCCTGTGAATTGTACTTCACTATGAGCCAATCGCGATCTGTGTTGGTATTGACAGTAGATCCAACTGCATAAATATTGTTGTTGACGTCTGCGATAACAGAATGAAGTTGATCGCCATAATCACCATTGCCATTGATGGTTGTTTCCCATTGCGAAGAAATTTGTGCACTGCAGGCAATAGAAAGCATCAGTGTAATACCAGCTAAAGATATTTTCATAACGATGTAAATAAGGTTCGTAATGAAAACAAAGAAATTGGAAAAAGGTTGCGCGAATGCAAAATATTAATCTTGATTCAACCCAAGTATTGAATGATAAATTCGGCTTAAATGGCTCTGATGTGGCAGTTGGCACGCACCCAATCGAAAGAATCTTCGGGGCATTCCCATTGCCCCATGTGACCTACGTTTTCAATTGTTTGAATGGTTGCATTGCTCAATAGATTCATCTCATTTTGTACCTCTGCAATGGGTACTGATTGATCTTCCATTCCGGCGAAATAATGTACTGGAATTTGCAGCGATTCTATCAAAGCAAGGTGATCTTTTCGATTCATCATCGCTCGTTGGCAATGCTGCACAGTTTCGGCTTTTATCAGAAAAGCCTCTTCTACCAATTGATCAATGACATGGTATTTCTTCACCTTGAAAGCCTCGGAGAAAAGGTTGGTAATCATGGTGCGCATGTAGAGATTTTTGTTCTCTACCACCAAGTCAATGGCTCGGGCTCTTTGCACTTTTTTGGCTTCGCTATCCGTTTTGAATTTCGAATGAAACATGCCGAGCCAAGCGGGTTTTGCACCGAGCGAAATTAACTCGCCCAATAAGTAGCCACCCATGGAATGCCCAATGATTGCATAGGGTTGAGAAGTGTCGATGTCTTGTAAAATGAGCTGACCAATTGCAGTCATATTGTCCGGACAAGCTTCTTCGATGCGATCGCCATGCCCAGGCAAGGAAAGAAATTGAAAGTCCTCAGACAGTCCTGCTGTGAAGTCCCACATTTTGGGACTCTCTAGAAAACCATGAATGAAGTAAACGCGCATGGTTAAACACTTTGCGCAACTACCTCTTCAATTGCCTCTGGCAGTTTGGCTTTGAGCAGATTTTCAATTCCCCCTTTTAAGGTAGCGGTAGAAGAGGGACATCCTGAGCAAGCGCCACGCATGTTGACATATACTTTTTTGTTGTCATATCCGACAAAGTCAATTGCCCCGCCATCTTGTTCAACCGCAGGTCGAACAAATTCATTCAGCAAATAAATGATCTCTTCGTCATAAGGAGAGGCAGGTAGGATTGAGATGTTTTCTGAGGAGGCCTTTTGAGACTCCACAGGAGCCTCGCGCTCAGCACGTGTCATGAGTTCTGCAGGTACTGCTGAAACGGCAACCTCATGGTCCATCAACCATTCTCGGATATACTCTCGCAATTGCATGACGATCATGTCCCAATCCAAACTCTCATCTCTCGAGATGGTTACATAATTGCTGCTGATAAAAACACTTTTCACGAAAGGAAAATGAAAAAGTTCCTCAGCCAACGGGGAAGATCCTTTGGCTTCTTGGGCCATTTTGTATTCCACTTGCATCCCACCACCAATTAAAATTCTATCTGCGACGAATTTCATGGTCATGGGGTTGGGTGTCATTTCTGCGTATACCGAAGTTGGGATTTTCTTGTTTTCCATGTGGCAAAGTTAGTGCACGTTTATGTCAACAAGGTGTACATTTGCAACATGGAAATGACGAAAATTGATTTTCAAAATCAGATCATTGAAGGAATTCCGAATCATTTGCCCCAAGGGCCGGAGTGGGACCACCAGATCAATCATGCGCCCAAGCGAAAAGATATATTGAATGATGCCGAGCAGAAACTCGCATTGCGCAATGCATTGCGCTATTTTCCTTCAGATTTGCATGCAGAATTGGTCAAGGAATTTAAACAAGAGCTGCAGGATACAGGTCGCATTTACATGCACCGATACCGTCCGTATGGAGTGATTAAAGCTAGACCTTTGGATTGGTATCCTGCCAAGAGTCAGCAAGCGGCTGCTATTATGTTGATGATCCAAAATAACTTAGATCCCGCCGTGGCTCAGCATCCGCACGAATTGATTACCTACGGAGGAAATGGCGCGGTTTTTCAGAATTGGGCGCAGTATCGCTTGGTGATGAAATATCTTTCTGAGATGACCGATGAACAAACATTGGTGATGTACAGCGGCCATCCGCTCGGATTATTTCCTTCGCATGCTGAAGCCCCAAGGGTTGTTGTCACCAATGGAATGATGATTCCGAATTACAGCAAGCCAGACGATTGGGAGAAGTTCAATGCTTTGGGTGTAACGCAATATGGTCAAATGACTGCTGGTTCATACATGTACATCGGTCCGCAAGGAATCGTGCATGGCACAACCATCACGGTGATGAACGCTGCCCGTATGCAGCGCAATCAGCGCGGCGACCACCGAGTTTATGATTTGCCAGGACAAGGGCTTTTGTTTGTAACGGCAGGCTTGGGAGGGATGTCCGGGGCACAACCCAAAGCGTCCAATATTGCAGGTTGTGTATCGATTACCGCTGAGGTAAATCCAAAGGCCGCGTACAAGCGACACGAGCAAGGCTGGGTTGATTTTATCGAAACCGACGCGTCTGAGGTTGTCAGAAAAGCCAATCTTTCTCGAGAGAGAGGAGAGGTGGCTAGTTATGCCTTTGTAGGCAATATCGTAGAAGTGTGGGAGGAGTTATTGAAACAAAACGTGGCTGTGGATTTGGGTAGTGATCAAACATCATTGCACAATCCTTGGGCTGGAGGATATTATCCGGTCGGTCTTTCCTTTGAAGAGGCCAATGAGATGATGGCCAATAACCCAGAGCTTTTCAAGGAAGAAGTACAAAAGACATTGCGCCGTCACGCCAAGGCTATCAATGCGCATGCTCAAAGAGGGATGTATTTCTTTGACTATGGCAATGCCTTTTTGCTAGAGGCTTCTCGTGCAGGAGCAGATGTTTTGGCAACACCAGGATCTAAGTTGTTCAATAGAACAATTGATGGATTGGCTTTCTCATACCCGAGTTATGTGCAAGATATTTTGGGACCGATGTGTTTTGATTATGGTTTTGGACCTTTTAGATGGGTTTGCACTTCAGGAACTACCGAGGATTTGGAAAAAACAGATCGCATTGCAGAAAGAGTGTTGATTGAATTAAAAGCCAACGCGCCCAAAGAGATTCAGCAGCAAATGGCCGACAACATTCGCTGGATTCAAGAGGCTGGGAAGAATAAAATGGTAGTGGGTTCTCAAGCCCGTATTTTGTATGCGGATGCCCAAGGTAGAATGGCTATTGCACAGGCATTCAATGACGCCATCGCTGCGGGTGAAATAGGACCTGTAGTTTTGGGTCGCGACCACCACGATGTGAGTGGGACAGATTCCCCATTCAGAGAGACTTCCAATATCTATGATGGTTCTCGATTTACAGCGGATATGGCCGTGCAGAATTTTGTTGGTGATGCCTTCCGCGGTGCTACATGGGTGAGCCTGCACAATGGCGGTGGTGTTGGATGGGGTGAGGTGATCAATGGCGGATTTGGAATGCTATTGGATGGAACCGATCAAGCCAGTGTTCGCTTGAAGCGCATGTTGCATTGGGATGTGAACAATGGAATCGCTAGACGCAGTTGGGCAAGAAATGATGAAGCCATTTTTGCCATTCAAAGAGCCATGGAACAAGAGCCGCTCCTTAAGGTGACAATACCGAATAAGGTTGCAGACGAATTGTTATAAAATACAAGAGGGGCATTAGCCCCTCTTTTTTTATGATTTAAAACTGGCCCTAATGGATGATTTGCACTTTGTTTTGTGAAGTGGATTTTCCGTTATGAACCTGAATGTTATAAAGCCCATTGGCCCAGTTCTCGGTATGGATGATTAAGTTGGTCGTTGTTACTTTACTCCAACGTTGAATCAATTTGCCTTGCATATCATAGATCACTATTTGATCATTTTCATGCAGACCAGTCATTTGAAATTGTGATTGCGCAGGATTGGGGAATACCGACCAATGAGCGGTTATCTCAACGTTCTCAACTCCCATTGCATTACAATCCATTTTATACATGGATGAACTCATGATGGTGTTCATATTGTATCCCATGGCATGCACTTCGAATTGAACGCTATCACCACAAGGATAGGGCCCCATCATCTCTGTACCAATTTGATTCACCATTGTCATGTCACTGTTTTGAGAGTTGGAGATCATGAAGGGATAGGCATTTCCCATCTCAGTCAAATTCATCATTACATAAAACTGTTCATTGTTGGCATCGGGAACCATTTGCATTCCTACAATAGGCATCTCGACTTGGTAGATACAGGATCCATCATCAAAGATGACATCTGTGCTATAATTGATAGCAGCGGGATCCATACAACCACCGCAATAGTACAAGCAGTTTCCTGCATCACAAGTCGCGGAGGGGTTGTAGTTACATGCATTCGGATCCAAACAACCAGGATTTTCGCCAATTCCAATGGGTTGAATGACATAACCCAAATATGGGTTGGAGCTAAATGAAGTGTAATTGGCCAAGCTGTCGTTGCTAATTTGAATATCGATGGTTTCGCCTGTGAGGCTGTATGCCATGAATTGAAAGCAATTGGCATCCATGCAGAAACCAGGTTGTTCGGGATAAAGGCCATAGGCATATAGCGAATAATCAGAGTTGTTGGCAACGAAATAGAAGGAACCATTCGCATCAATCGTATTCCAGTTGTTAGACGAGCAGCAGGTACCGTTGTCGATTGTTGCATTGGGATTAAAGTTGATTGCGCTAGGATCGGTGCATCCCAGGCAGGAATAATCGCAAATGTTATAGGTGAAGCAAGTAGCATCAGGATTGTAATTGCAAGATCCTGGATCTGCACATCCGACTACTTCATTGTTGTTGTAGGTCCAAATGAAGTTGTATTCATTGATATTGGAATTGCTGTAAAGAACAACACCGTTTCTTTTGATTTCGAGAGAGAAGGGCATGCCCAATAGTTCGCTGGCATTGATAGTAAAGCAATCTGTGTTACTGCAAAAACCGAAAGAATTGGTAGAGAAATCGGTCGATGCTATTTGATTTCCGAAACCATCAAACGCTGACCACGAAACCATACTTCCTTGAGCGCTTGAAGTTGTTATTTCGATATAACTGCTATTGCAACAAGTTCCATTGTCAATCGTGGCATCTGGATTAAAATTGAAGGCCGTCGAATCAGTGCACCCTTGACACGAGAAATCGCAGAGACTGTAATCGCCACAATTGGCATTGGGATTATAATTGCATGCGTTGGTTAGCGTGCAACCTGAGATAATATCACCAAATGAAATCGTCGTGTGTATTGTAGAGACGTCATCAAATTCTATATTGGGATCCCATGAATTGCCAGCTAAAACGGTTTGATTTCCGTTGTAGGTAATTACAAAATCAAAAGGGTTGTTGTTGTTGCCGTAGGCATAGAAAGTACCGCATCCGGGGGTTACACAAAAAGATTGATGGCCTGCTCCGGAAAAGGAGTAGTTTTCGCTCCAATAATACCAGTATACGGCATTGGGGACATCCACCTCCAATGTGGTTCCAAAGCAACAAGTGCCGTTGTCAATTGATGCATCGGGATTGAAGTTGCTGGCCAAGGAGTCTGTGCAACCTTGACATGAGTAATAGTCGCAAGTGCCGTCGTCACAAGTGGCTTGTGGATCATAGTTGCAAGCTCCTGTTTGAGTGCAACCATTGATACCTCCATTGTCATAGAGAAAAGTAGCCCACCAACCTTGTGGTAATTCACCTTGGAGAACTACCTCGTTTTGCGTGTTGATCCATTGAAAAGCAACCGGTGATCCGTCAAAACTTTGTACAGACATTTGAAAACAGCCAGGCGCATAGCAAAACCCGTTGGGTTGTCCTGAATAGTTATCTCCATAGGCAACAAATTGCTGTTGTCCGTTGTAAATGTTGTAGGCAACACTGTCCGCGGACTGTATGCTCAACCATTGGTAATAGCAACATGTTCCATTGTCAGTGGTGGCTTGCGGGTTGAAGTTGGTTGCGGAAGGATCCGTGCAACCTAGGCAACTGTAGTCGCAAAGGGAGTAGTCAGAGCAAGTTGCTATTGAATTGAAATTACATGCTGCAGGGTCTGTACATCCGATAACGGCATTCCAACTGAAGAAGCCTATCGTATATCCAGAGCTATCGGAATATTGAATTTCGATTGGAATATTCTCGTTTCCAGCTTGAATCGATATTCCTTGAGCAACAGCGTTTATATCGAGATAACCATAAAAATAAAAGCAGCCATGGGGTAAACAGAAATTGTTACCATTGATATTGAAACTTGCGAGTTCGTTCCAAGTATCCGAATAGACGAT
>CANFLZ010000050.1 GCA_947448135.1 Flavobacteriales bacterium | reverse complement strand
TTTTAGGTGATTATAGCGGTTAGGTCCACCTCTTCCCATTCCGAACAGAGAAGTTAAGCTAACCTGCGCAGATGGTACTAGCCAAAAGCTGGGAGAGTATGTCGTCGCCGATCTTCAAAAACCCTCAGAGTTTCCTCTGGGGGTTTTTTGTTTTATGACCAATCTCTCATACCATGATTTCTTACATTCATTCTGAACTCAATTCTATAGCTACTCCTGAAAGAAAAAAAGGGATGGAGTATTTCTTTAAACATGAAATAAGTGCATTTGGTGTGAGTAATCCGGATACGCAGAATATCGGAAGGGAAGTAATTCGAAAGATCAAGTCTAATAAATGGTACAAATCTGATATTTGGAATTTGGCTGAAGAACTATTTAAAAACGGCAGTATCGAGGAAAGTTTGATGGCTTGTCAAATTGTATTTGCTTTTAAAGGGAAATTTGAAATTAACGATTTTCAAAGGTTCGAAAGCTGGGTAAGTCAATACATAGACAATTGGGCAGAGTGTGATACTTTTTGTAATAAGACCATCGGGGAAATGCTTTTTAAATTTCCCGAATTGCAATACCAAGTGCGTGATTGGTCCGGTAGTTCTAATCTTTGGATGAGGAGAGCTGCCGCAGTAAGCTTTATTTATCCTGCCAAAAGAAATTTATTTGTTGAGACGCAATGGGAAATTGCGCTTTTATTATTGGAAGATAAAGAGGATATGGTTCAAAAGGGATATGGATGGATGCTGAAGGTCTTGAGCGGTCAAAGACAAGAGGATGTGTTTGAATTTGTGATGAAATACAAATCAAGGATGCCAAGAACAGCCCTTCGTTATGCGATAGAAAAAATGCCAGAGTCATTGAGACGTCTGGCATTAATGAGGTGATATGTAAAATTGATTATGCCTTGCGTACAAATTCGGATTTCAATCCCATTGATCCAAAACCGTCAATCTTACAAGAAATATTGTGATCGCCAGCCACTAATTTGATGTTTTTTACTTTTGTGCCTGCCTTAACCGGCTTTGGCGCTCCTTTAACAGGAAGGTCTTTTACTACAATTACGCTGTCTCCATCCACCAAAGGAGTACCATTTGAATCTAACACTTGAGAAGATGCAGCTTCAGCAGCGGCTTCAGCGGCTTCTTCCTCTGGATTCCACTCATGAAAACATTCCGGGCAAACTAACAGGTTATCGCTTGGATAAGTAAATGCTGATTGACATTTGGGACAAGGTGGGAAATTACTATCGCTCATGATCTTGATTTTATTGCCGCGAATATCGATACATTCATTGCTCTAACCAAAGTTTTTGATATTTGTCATCTGGATCATATTGTAGTGATTGTTTTTCAATATTGAATTTTCTCCAGCCTCTGGGGTCATGACCGACTCCAGCCAAATAAGCCCAATTCCCCCAATTATTTGCTGGGTCATAATCGATGAGTTGCTCTTCGAAGTAAGCAGCGCCATATCGCCAGTCCTGCGCATATTCATGCACCCAGTAGCTGGCTACATTTTGTCTTCCGCGGTTGCTCATGAATCCAGTGGCTTTGAGCTCGCGCATGTTGGCGTCAATAAATCTTTGTCCAGTTGTTCCGTTTTTCCAGTTTTTCCATTTTTCTTGATCAAGGGGAATTGGAGGACATCGCGCGACCTGCAATCCTGCCCATTGAAACAATTGGCTTTTCGATTTTTGCATCGCGAAGTGAAAATAATCTCGCCACAAAAGTTCAAAGATCATCCAGTATGTGGATTCGTTTCCGCCATGTTTTTGCTCGTATGCTTTGATTTCGTGATAAATCATTCTGGGCGATAAAGCCCCATGCGCAAGCCATAAAGAGAATTTGGATGAATAGTCACAACCCATTAGTCCATTGCGTGTTTCTTTATAACGACTGATGTCGTGTCTTTCAAATAGATATTCATTCAGTCTTTGCAATGCGTGATGCTCGCCTCCTGAGAAAGGGATAGCAGTTCGGCTGTCATGAACGGCCAAGGGAATTTGAATTTCTTCAGAGAGAGATAGATTCATTGGTCGGAATTTAAATTGATGGGGGCTTTTCAATAAATCAGCAATTTTCCATTGACTTTCGACTTTGGTTCTAAATGGGGTAAAACTATTTGGGAGTTGCCCCAAAGGAAAGGGGAGGTCAATTTCGCGAAGCAAAGTAGATTCTCCCGCTAGGTGTATATTGATTTCATGCGCTTTCAGCGCTTGCCGTGTTTGCTCTAAAATCTTTAGCTCTTCTGGGAAGTACTCACTTTGTGTAAAAACGGTGTCAATTTGATTCGATAAACAAAATTCGAGGATTGCTTGATCAGATGGACCCTGTAAAACGTGTAGGTCACTGTTCAAGCTTCTCAATTGATGTTGTAATTGCTGAAGACACTCAAAGATGAATTTTTTTCGATGTGCGCCTATTTTCAAAGTGCCCCAGCGGGTGGGTAGATCTTGCAAAGGATCCCAGATATAAATAAATGCAAGGGGACGATCGGATTGAATGGCAGCATGCAATGCTTCGTTATCATGTATGCGCAAGTCTGATTTAAACCAGTAGACAACCTGTTTCATAATTGTTCCATTTGAATAAGATATTTTTCGGCTTGTGCGATAATGCTTTGTTGCATTTCAGGTTTCATTTTATTCCAAACAGCATACATCATGGTCATGCGAGGATTTTTGGCAAATTTATCTTCGTGTCTAAAAAGGAAGTGCCAATAAAGGCTGTTGAAAGGGCATGCTTTGTCTCCCACTTTTTCGCTTTTCTTGTAAAAGCATTTTCCACAATAGTGGCTCATTTTGTCAACATAGGCTGCCGAGCTGATGTAGGGTTTGGTAGCCACGATGCCGCCATCGGCAAATTGACTCATGCCTCGGGTATTGGTGATTTCCACCCACTCGATGGCATCGATGTAAATGCCCAAGTACCATTGGTCCACAGCGTCGGGATGGATGCCAGCAAGCAAGGCGAAATTCCCAATTACCATCAAACGTTGTATATGATGAGCGTATGCGAATTGAAGGGATTGCTGTATACTGTGCTGCAAGCACGACATTTTTGTTTTTCCATTCCAAAACCAGGATGGTAATTCACGATTGTGATTCAAGAAATTGCTGTCTGCAAATTGCGGCATGTGCATCCAATAAATGCCGCGCATGTATTCTCGCCAGCCCAATATTTGACGAACAAATCCCTCAACTTGGTGATAGGCGATTTGATCTCGACGTTGGTGGTATTCTTTGACAATTCGGTTGACGACCTCTTGCGGATGAAGAAGTTTGATATTCATAGAAAAGGAAAGTCGCGAATGATAAAGACTCCAATAGTGGGGAGTCATCGCATCTTGAAACGTTCCAAATTGATCAATAAGATGAGTGGCGAAATATTCCAGAAGTTCAAGGCATTCTTTTCTTGAAATGGGCCAAGCGAAATGTGAAGCGTCGACCTGACCAATATTGGGCAATTGGGCTTCTTCTATCTCGTGGAGAATTGCAGTGAGATTGTGATCAAATAGCAATGGAGCAGGTGGTACATGTTGGACGGGAATTTTATTTCTGTTGTCGTGATCAAAATTCCATTGACCTTGCAGCGGTTGATCTCCGTCCATGAGCACCTGATGTTTTTTCCGCATCTGCCTATAAAAACTCTCCATTAAGAGTTGCTTTTTTCCTTTGAAAATTTGGGCCAGTTCATGGCGTTCAGTATAGAAATGCTCGCTGTCCACCCCCTGAATGGGAACAGTAATGGACATGTTTTTCAGTAGTTCATCTAATCTGTATTCATCAGGGAATTGGTATTCCAATTTTTCAAATGGTTCTTGATTCAGAATGCTTTGAATATTCTTTTGAAAGTCGTGCTGGTTTTCATGATCCGAAATTGAAAAATATTTCACGTTGCAGCCCAGAGATTCCAGTTCCATTCTAAAGCATCTCATTGCTGCGAAGCATCCCATAATTTTTTGAATGTGGTGGGTAACGTAAAGGGACTCGCTTTTAATTTCCATCATCACATAGGTGTAAGGAGATTGGTCCCCTTGAAACCACGAATGTTGGATATTGAGTTGGTCGCCGAGAATGAGGCGAAGTATTTTGGGTTGTGTCATTTCTTTTTTGGAGATTTCTTTTTCATCGGGCGCGACTTGACATGGGTTTTTAATATTCTCTCGCCTTCTTCTTTTGCATCTTTGTTTTTCTTGAACCCCCACATGAGTTGAGTGGCAAATTTTTGAGATTCTTCAATATCCACAATGGGCAGAGGATAGTCTATTCCAAGTTTGCAGTTGAAGAGGGTTTGTTCTGTTTCACTTAATTGCCATGGTGTGTGGAGCATAGGCAATGGAACATCTGCTAATTCTGGAATCCATTGTTTCACAAAAAGACCTTCGGGGTCATGTTCCAAAGCATTTTTAATGGGATTGTAAATTCTTAAAGTGTTTACTCCCGTTGTTCCCGCTTGCATTTGCAATTGGGGGTAATGTATCCCCGGTTCATAGTCCAGAAATTGACGAGCTAGAAAATGAAGTTCGCGCCAATCTTGCCAAAGGTTAAAGCAAAAGAAGGAAACCAACATAGCACGCATTCTGAAATTGGTGTATCCCGTTTTTATCAGACATCGAATATTGGCGTCAATAATTGGAATACCTGTAGTTCCATTTTCAAATGCGTTGATAAAACTGGCGTTTCTTGGTTTTACAATTTGATCATAAGCGCGATTGAAGTTTTCAAATTCGATTCGACATTCGGATTCGAATTTTTGAATAAAATGACAATGCCAATGCAAGCGTGAAATAAAATTGATAAGGCCTCTCTTGTAACCGGTTCTCCCGAGCTGCATGATGGTCATTTGATAAACTTGACGCATGCTCAGGTTTCCGTAGGCCAGATAAGGAGAGAGGCGACTACAGCTTTTTCGGCTCAGCAATGGTTTTGAGATGTGGGCTGAATAGGTTTGATTCCTTTGGTTTAAAAAAGTGGATAGATAACGCCATGCATAGGTTTCCCCTCCAGGTTGAAACTCCGATTTGTTTGCGAAGATTTCTTCAGGAAGCGATTTCTGGTAATCAAGATTCACCGGAGTTTTATCAAATACAATGTTCTTGAGGTCAACATTATCAATGGGAGCGGTCATGAAAGTCTGCCATTCTTTATCCCAATTGTTTCGATTGGACAATCCGCGAATCACACCGTTGCATTGAAATTCTTTCCAAGAAATTTGGTTGAATTGTAAAAGTTGTTTGATTAGCTTGTCCCTTTCAAATGAAATGGCATTGCCTGTTTCTTGATACGAGAATACATTTTGGATGTCGAACTGCGCTAATAGTTGGTTGAAAACAGTTTTGCTGTCATCATGAAAAATATGAATGTCCCCATTGACCTTGATTAGTTGCTGTTTGATATCCTGTAAGGATTGCCAAACAAAACGCCAGTGGCGAAAATCCGAATCGGGTGCATTGAGTAATTGGGGATCGAAAATGTAAATTAAAATGGAAGGATTTTCACTTTTAGTCAATTCAGCAAGTGGCGCATGATCGTTTAATCTTAGATCACGTTTCAACCAAACAACATTGACTTTTGGAAGAGTGGCCATTTATAATTTCAAAGTCGACATTCCACCATCAACAGAGATGATTTGCCCTGTCATCCAATTGGATTGTTCGGAGAGCAAAAAGAGGATGGCTGATGCAATATCATTCGGGGTTCCAATCTTGCCCATTGGATTTTTCTTTTCGATGAATTCTCTTTTTTCTGGACTATTGATTAATCTCTCGGCCATTGGCGTTTCTGTCAATGAAGGCGCTACTACGTTGACTCTTATTCTAGGAGCCCATTCTGCTGCTAGAGCCAATGCTAAGCCATGGAGAGCTCCTTTGGCCATGGAAACAGATGCATGAAAAGGCATCCCAATTTTAGCAGCGACACTTCCCATCAATACAACACTTCCTGAAGGAGTTTTGGGAATGAGTGGCGCATATTTTTGCAATACTTCAACGGCGCCCCAAGTATGTATTTCCATTTCGTTTTTAAAGTCCTCCATTGAAACTCGGTTGAAAGGTTTCAATTGAATCGATCCTGGGAAATAAACAATTCCTTGAAGTTCTTCTTGGATGTTGGGTAAAGCTTCAGCATGATAACTGGCCACTTGAAAACTCTCAACACCCGGGATGTGAATAGGCTCTCTGCTCAGAGCAATGATTTGGTAAGATTGTTCCATCAATAGAGCGATGGTGGACTGAGCAATTTGACTATTGGCTCCAGCAATGAGAATCGTTTTCGACATGTTTTCTGTTTTTAGATTAACAATCCAAATTCAATAAAGTTGACGAGCAATTAAAATTGTCAGATTTGTAAAAAGTTTCTATCTTTCCTTCACATTGCTATGGAAAACAGCCGCCATTTTCCTCCTATGGTTCCGAATGCGAGATGGATCGTAGGACATTATTTTGAATTTAAGAAAGACCCTCTTTCTTTTTTTTACCGAAACGCCCAGAAAATGGGGCCTGTATTTCGGTTTAAAATCTTGCATAAGGAGTACGTTGTTGCTCATCATCCCGAGGCTGTTCGCCATATTTTGGTGAACCACGCTAAGAAATATTCACGTGTTAAATCCTATTCTTTTCTTCAAGAGTTATTGGGTCAAGGATTATTGACTACCGAAGGAGAGGGCTGGCGCAAGCAGCGTCGGTTGACCCAACCCATTTTCTCGAGAGATCAAATGAATGGCTTGATACATCAGATGGATGAATCGATTTTGCATTTTATTTCAACTGAGTGGAAGTCAAAGCAAACCGTTGATTTGGAACAATCGCTGAATGTATTGACGCTCCAGATATTGACTCAGAGTATTTTGTACTCCCCCGATCAGCGACATTTTGGACAAGTGCAATTTGACTTGCATGATGCGCTGATATATATGACCTCCAAGCGATTTAATGCGCTCAAATTTTTATCGAAATTGCCCTCTGAGAAGAAAAGAAGAGGGCAGAGGGCTATTCAAAGAGTAAAAGGTTTGGTTCGACAGATCATTGAGGAGCGACGCGTTTCAGGTGAAGTGAAGTACAATGATTTACTTGAAATGTTGATGACAACCAGAGATGAAGAAACGGGAGAGTCATTGGATAATCAAGCGTTGCAAGATGAGGTGATGACCATGTTTGTGGCGGGTCACGACACAACAGCAGCGGCGCTTATTTGGACCATTTATGCTTTAGATCGGAACCCTGAAGTGAAACAAAAAATGATTCAAGAATTGGATCAGTTTTTTCATGGTCAACCGATCAATGGGGAGTTGCTACATCAATTGCCATACATGAAAATGGTCATTCAAGAAGCGATGCGTTTGTATCCACCTGTTTGGGCATTTGGAAGAAAATCCAAAGAGAATGATGTGCTATTGGATGCGACTATTCAACAAGGACAGTCGATCAATATTCCCATTTATTGCGTGCATCGTCATCCCGATTTTTGGGAGAGACCCGATGCGTTTTATCCTGAACACTTTTTGCCAGAGGCGATTAAGGCTCGAGATAAATTTGCGTATATGCCCTTTAGTCTAGGGCAACATCGTTGCATAGGCGAACACTTTGCATTGATTGAAATTCAAATGGTGCTGATGCGATTGTATCATCATTTCAATTTGAAATTGTCCAATCAAAAGCCTATGCAATATTTACCATTGGTTACGTTGAAACCACTTCATCCCATCACCATTCACCTGAATCCGAGGAACAATGAACAATAATTTCACCACGCAGGATTGGCCTGCCTATAGAAATGACATCGTCGATTTTTTGGACTTGGATAATCGACGCAATCATGCACAAGCGATGTTTGAAGTGGACATCTCCAAGTTAAACGAGCAAATTGCGTTGCGTCCAGAACGCCTGCATACCGTAACTTTTCAATTGGCGCATTTGCTGTATTGCTATGGAAGATCCATTGCGCAACATCCGGAAATGCAAGCGAGATTGTATAAAAATAAACTCTATTTATTTGAGGATGTTGATGTGTCGATGATATTTGAGAAGACGACACCTGCAGGAATCAAAGTACCTGTTCCCTATATCTTCCGAGGAATTCAGAAGAAGAGTTATGATGAGATTTTAAAGGAATTGCAATGGGCCAATGTCGCTGAGATGCATGAGGTTTATCAAAGTAAGAAATCGAATTGGTTGCGTTCTTTACCAAAATTTTTAAGAATGTTTTTGATGCGAAAGGCGCTTGCGCATCCCTTGAAATGGAAGCAAAATTTAGGTACAGTAGCGTTTACTACTTTGGGGATGACGATTCGCAATAGACAGATGTATCCTGTTCCAATTGGCCCTTATAGTTGTATGCTAGCCGCTGGTTCTTCTTATCATGAGAAGCATGATGGGAAGTTAGTTTCCAAGTGGTGTATTGTGTTGAATTTTGATCACAATATCATGGATGGGGCGCCAGCAGTTCGATTTGGAAGGACATTTATGGCGATGGTGGAAAGAGGACTGGAAGTGGAATGAGAATGAAAAATGGAATGAGAGCGAATACGTTTAACAACGGTGGGTTCAGGAAACTTTTGCAATGGTTGATTTTTCCAGTTGTCGTTATTTTGGGTGTCATACAGTTCTTTTTTCTGTTGCGATGGGAGCATGGTAATTTGGAAATAGCCACAACCATCCCAATGGTTTACATTATGTTGACCTGTTATGTTTTGGAAAGAGTCATGCCCTACGATGTCAGTTGGCAGCCCATTGCTGCAGACTGGAAAATGGATACTGCCCATTTGATATTGTTTCAAACAATCATACCCAAAGCATTTAAAGCAATTGTGCTCATTTTGGTTTTGCGATGGATTCCTGATGAGTGGGGATTACTAAAAGGATATTGGCCGCATCAATGGCCATTGTTAGCCCAGGCATTAATGATGATGTTGGTTTCTGATTTTTTTCGGTATTGGATACACCGTTGGAGTCATACATTTCCAGCTTTGTGGCGATTTCATGCCATCCACCATGCGCTAAAGAAATTGTATTGGTTGAATACAGCCCGTATACATCCGATTGAAAAATTGTTACAGTTGATTTTTGAGATTGGTCCCTTTATTTGTTTGGGAGTGGCCAAGGAAGTTATTGCCTTGCATTTGGTGATTTACGGATTGAATGGGTTTTTAAGGCATTCAAATATTGACATGAAATTTGGCCCATTGAACTATATCATTAGCACCAATGAGCTGCACCGTTGGCATCATTCCAAATTGATACACGAATCCAATTCGAATTATGGTAGTGATACCATGATTTGGGATGTATTATTCGGTACGTTCTATTGGCCCAGAAATGTAGAAGTGGGAGCACTTGGATTATACAACGAGAATTATCCAGAAGATTTTGGAGGTCAGATGGTAGCGCCAATTGTCGTTGATTTAGACAAGGAGGATAAACTTCCATTTAGCTGGGAGTCTTGGGTTTTAAATACCTTGTTGTTTTGGAAAATGCGGAGGACAAAACGCAAAAAACTCAATCTTTTCACCCAAGACACAACGAATATCCGAAAACAACAACTGGATTTATTGCTGAAAATAGTGGAGAAAAATAAGCAAACAGAGTTTGGGGATTCATTGTCATTTAATACCATTCATGATTATGATGATTTTAAAGCAAATGTTCCTGTAAATCAATATGAGGACCTACGGCCATGGATTGAAAGGCAATCGTTGAATCGAGATCAGAGGATACTTTTGCCTTATCCCATCATCATGTTCAATCAAACCAGTGGAAGTACGGCCAAGCCCAAGTGGATTCCTGTGACACAGGATACCTTGGATGGGTTAAAGTTTACACAGGAGCTTTCTACATTTTTGCAATACCAATATGCACCTGAAGCTTTTGAAGGGCATATTATGGGAATCGTAAGTCCGGCGATTGAAGACATGAGTCCCTATGGAATCCCCATTGGAGCTGCAAGTGGACACTTTTATAAGAATATGCCTCGCTTGGTAAAAAGGAAATATGTGCTGCCACATTCCATTTTTGAAGTTAAGGATTATCCTGTAAAATATTATTTGATTTTATTGATGGCTTTGCAGCACAAGGACATTACGTATTTGGGAAGTGCGAATCCATCTACCTTTTTGCAATTGAATCAAATCCTTAATGAAAGAAAATGGGAATTGCTGCGGGATTTGAAAGAACGTGCCCCTATCGGAGTTGATGAAAGCATCGATTTAAAATTGAAGAATCGAATTTCTGAGTTACTTCGACCTTCTCGACAACGATTAGAGGAGTTAGAAAAACTATTTGAGCAGGATAAAATCGAAATCAAAGATCTTTGGCCGCATTTGAAATTGCTGGTGACATGGACATGCGGAAGCTGCGGAATTGCTTTGAAATCGGCTCTAAAGCTGATGCCGCCATCTATCAAAGTCGCGGATTTGGGATACTTGAGTAGTGAATTTCGAGGGAGCGTCGCCTTTGATTTTCATTCACAGGCGGGCTTGCCCAGCTATCATTTTCACTTTTTTGAATTTGTAGAAAAAGACAAATGGGAATCCGGACAGGCTGAATTTTTACTTTTAGATGAGTTGGTCGATCAAAAAGATTACTATGTTTTTATTACGACAGCCTCAGGTTTGTATCGTTATCACATGAATGATATTGTTCGAGTTCAGGGATTTTACAATCAATGTCCGCTGATTATTTTTCAGCAGAAAGGCAATGGGGCATGCAATATTACTGGTGAAAAATTGTATGAGAATCAAGTCATCGATGCTTTTCAATCGATGCATTGGAATGCGGTTTTTTATCAAGTATTGGCGCATGTTGAAGAGTCAAAATATGTGGGCTACATTGAGTGGCATGAGCAACCTTCCATGACTTTAATGGAGTTGTCGGAAAAAATGGATTTGGCTCTTCAGCAAAGAAATGTAGAATATCAAGAAAAACGGAAGAGTGGACGACTCAATGCATTTGAATTGAAAACACTAAAGCCAGGAACTTTTGCGGATATCAAGCGAAGAGCGGTATCAGCGGGTCAAAAAGAAGGGCAATTCAAAATGGTGATGTTGCAATATGCAGATCAATATAAATGGGAACTACCTGTAATTGGATAGAACATGAAATTGAAATTGGAGATTTTACGAATTCCTTTCAAGGTTGTCTTTAAACATGCCTCTGCAGAAAGAAAAGTAACTTCAACCGTTTGGGTTGAAGCGATTGATGGCGCTGTCGTCGGTTATGGAGAGTCTTGTCCGAGACCTTATGTGACGGGTGAATCAGAAGAGAGCTGTCAGATTTTTTTTGAGCAATTTCAGTATGAATTTGAGAAAGTCAATTCAGTTGCTGAATTGATTGCTTGGAAATCAAATCATCGTGGTCATATTCAAAATAATTTGGCGGCTTGGTGCGCTATCGAACTCGCCATGTTGGATTTGTTTTCGAGAAGAGAAAATCAAACGCAGGAGGAATTGTTGGGAGTCAAATCAATTCGGGGTATATATCAATACACCGCGGTTTTGGGGGATGCTTCTTGGGAGAGTTGGAAAGTTTTGTTTGATTGGCATTACAAAAAAGGAATGACCGATTATAAATTGAAAATGAGTGGTCATGTTGAAGAAGATCGCCGAAAAATTCAATTTATAAAATCGCAATTTGTTGGAAATGATCGACTCAGAATTCGTTTGGATTTGAATAATCTATTCAAATCGGAGGGGGATTTCTTGACTTATTGGGGAGCACTAGATGAAGAAGTTTTTGGGGTTGAAGAGCCATTGGAATTTCCTAATTATGAGGCACTGAATCGAATTTCCAAGCAATTGTCAGCTTATATTATCTTGGATGAGCATCTATGTATGAGTGATCAGCTCAATTTAGTTTCCAACTATCAGAAAATGATATTCAATGTTCGTGTTTCCAAATGCGGAGGGATTATCAATGCCATTGAAATGGCTCAAGAGTCTCTTCAAAGGGGAATGAAAATAATTGTAGGTGCCCAGGTTGGAGAAACCAGTGTTTTGACAAGAGCGTCTTTGATTTTGGTTCAGGCCTTACAAGGCAATGTAGTGGCTCAAGAAGGCGCATATGGATCCAATTTATTGGAGACAGATCCATTGGATCATTTTATTGAGTTTGGACATCTTGGGCTTTTGGAAGTTAAGGATTAACATTATAATGACAAAAGATTGCAACATAAGGTCGACATTTAACGTCTCAAAAAAAACGACAACGATGAATAAATTTTTAATGATTGTTTTGGCTTCTTTGATGGGGCAAGCGGCTGCGGCTCAGCAATGGGGTGATTACACTTTGTACAGCGTTCAAAACTCAAGCAGTGCAACACTTTTGGATACCAATGGTACAGCCTATCATACATGGACATTTGCCACCAACAAGAAGACGGGATATTCCAGTTATCTTTTACCTGGCGGAAGTATCATTCGAAGCATTTCTAATAGTGGAAATCAGTTGAATGGCGGAGGAATGACAGGAGCCATACAAACCTGTGATTGGAATGGAAATGTCGTTTGGGATTTTGTTTACTCCAGTGCAACGTATTGTTTGCACCACGATTTCTGTCCTTTGCCCAATGGCAATGTTCTTTTAATTTCGTACGATGTCAAGACATCCAGCGACATGACAGCAGCGGGAAGTTCAGTGGCTCATTCCATGTGGTTGGAGAAAATTATCGAGGTTCAACCTACAGGAGCCACAACAGGCAATATTGTTTGGGAATGGCATGTGTATGATCACCTATGTCAATCAGCGAATGCCAATGCAGGTAATTATGTTTCTTCGGTATTGGATCATCCTGAGTTGTTCAATATCAATTATCAAAATACTGCTCAAACACAGGATTGGATGCACATGAATGGCATTGATTACAATCCTGAATTGGATCAAATTGTTTTCAGTTCGCACATGCTCAATGAAATCTATGTAATCGATCACAGCACAACTACGGCTGAGGCTTCTGGACATACAGGAGGGAATTCCGGAAAGGGTGGAGACCTATTGTATCGTTGGGGCAATCCAGCGGCATACGGGGGGATGGGCACTGCTACATTGAACGTTGTGCATGATGGGCATTACATTCCAGCCGGCTGTCCAAATGCTGGGTTTATTGTAGGTTTTAATAACAACGGGGTGTCCAATAACGTTTCTTGTGTGGACATGGTGGATACACCCAACAACGGTTTTGGATTTGATATTACGCCAGGAACTACCTTGTTGCCTACTACTTATACGTATCGTCAAAATTGCACTGGTCATACTAGTAACATGGGAAATTCGGAACAATTCCCCAATGGCAACATGATGATTTGTGTCGCCATGCAGGGATTGATTTACGAGGTGGACCCCAGTGGAAACACCATATGGTCTAAATCTGTAACTGGAACAGTTCCTCAAGCGCATCGCTATACAGCTTGTTATGTCGCGGGTACAACACCAGCGGCACCGACTATTACGCAGAATGATTCCGTGTTAAACGCAAGCGCTGGTGGGGGCTATCAATGGTATTTGAATGGAGCGCCCATTAATGGAGCTACAACGCAGTCTTATACTCCGGCAGTAAGTGGCGATTATCAAGTGGCCATTGTCGAGGCGGGATCATGTACCTCAGAATTGTCAGATATCATTAATGTCGTGATGACCAATCTTGAAGAACAAGCTGTTTCTTTGGATTGGAATTTATATCCCAATCCAGCTTTTGATATTGTTCATTTGACTGGTGGCAAGGGTTTCAAATTTGAGGTTTTCAATTCAATTGGCGAAAAGATATTGAGCGGAAGCAATGCCAACCAAATCCATGTTTTTTCCTTACCGGCTGGTATTTATAATGTTGTTTTGAAGGACAACCAGGGAAATGTTCAAGTGAAAAAAATGATGAAGAAGTAATGAAAAGGTTTGGTTTGTTTTTTTTAGCGCTTACTTTTTTGTCGACATCGACATGGGCGAAGAAGGTTCGTTTTTCTGTAGATATGGCTAGTGAAGTCATCAGTGCCTTGGGTGTTCATGTGATGGGTGATTTTCAGGATGAAGCCGGATTTGTCAATGGAGATTGGCAGCCCAATACTGCGTTAATGAGTCCGAATTCTGATTCCACCATCTTTTCTATAGTCGTTGATATTCCTGCCTTTAGAAAATATGAGTATCGTTTTTTAAATGGCGATCAATCCTATAATACAGAGTTTATTCCCAATCCCTCCCGTGTAGGATATGACTTTATTGATAATCGTTGGATTTACATAGATTCTTTGGCCGATGATACAACAGAAATTGGCGCGATCGTTTTTGGAGGTAACGCACCGAGAGGATTGAATTTGATGCGTTTTTTGGTTCAAATGCCAACATCAATATCGGTGGCTGCAGAAGGTGTCCATCTCATAGGAGATTTTCAAGATTGGAATTTGAACACAACTTACATGTATAGCTTTATTCCCAATATTTATGAAGTAATCGCTTATGATAGTTTGGGTGAACATCAATATCGCTTTGTGAATGGGGAAACGATGGAAGGATTAGAGCAAGGGATTGATAGTTGTTTTATGGGCAATGTAAGAACGTTGAATCTCTCCACAGATTCCGTATTGACTTCGGTTTGTTTTGATGCATGCACACAAGAATGCACTTCTCCAACGGGTGTGTTTGTTTATGAAGAAAAGTATGGTGATATTTACCCCAATCCATCTTTTGGAAGTTTCCACCTCAACTCCAATTATTTAACCAATGGAACAATATCTATTTGGAATATGCAAGGGCAAAAGGTGTTGAGCGAACGTGTTTCTGCACAGGTATTTGAAGGAGATTTTTCAAATTGGTCAACGGGTCAATATATCGTTCAAATTCAAGATGAATTGGGCAATGTGAAGCAAATCAAAAAGTGGAATTTAGTGCGATGAAAAAAACGATCATATTTTGTTTTGGATGGATGTTGACTTTGGGCCTTAGTGCCCAAAGTTTTTTTGATGCCAATACCATTCAGGAAATTCGAATTTATTTTTCGATGCCGAACTGGGATTATCAAATGGATACATCCAAGTGGGGTGCAGATGGTTATGTGATGGCGGACAGTGTCAAGATCAATGGGCAGTTGATGAGTCAGTCAGGAGTGAAGTACAAAGGGAACAGCTCTTATGATTCAACTGCAATCAAAAACCCTTTGAATATTTCTTTGGATGAATACGTGAATCAAGATTACATGGGGGTTAGTACGATTAAATTGAGCAATCAGTATTTAGACCCTTCATTGATACGAGAAGTTCTGGCTTACTCTATTCTCGGAAATTATATGGTTGTCCCAAAGGCTAATTTCGCTTCGGTATATATCAACGACAA
>CANFLZ010000049.1 GCA_947448135.1 Flavobacteriales bacterium | reverse complement strand
TTGAGCGTCCATCGTGCAACTGAATCTGCGCTAAAGGAATCAACATTGCCAGTAATTTTTAAATTCTTGTTTAGATAGGTTTGAACAGCATTGGGATCTTTGACAAACTTTTGATACAAATCGTGAGACGTAAGTTCTTCAAAAACTTCGACATCAGCAGCTGTCTTGTGTGGCATGTTGTATAAATACAAACCAATTGCGCCTCCGATAACGAGAACGACTAAAAGTAAAATAAGGATTTTTTTCATGATTGATGTTTTAACTTTGTAATATTATGAAATGCTTTCTATTGTTTCTTTCGTTTAACTCATTATTTACAGTTTTAGTTGCACAAGTTGACACAACTCATGTTTTATTTATTGGCAACAGCTACACAGGAGTGAATACGCTGCCCAGTTTGTTTCAACTATGTACCGGGAGTGCAGGGAGAAATGTCGTGGTATCGAGTAACAATCCAGGAGGATATTCTTTTCAATTGCACTGTACCAATGCCACTACTCAATCTTTGATTCAACAAGGTAATTGGGATTATGTTGTTTTACAGGAACAAAGTCAAATGCCTTCATTCCCATTGGATCAGGTCGTGACAGATTGCTTTCCTTATGCGAAACAGTTGAATGACAGTATCGTGAAATATTCGCCTTGTGGCGAGACCGTTTTTTATCAGACCTGGGGAAGGCAAAATGGAGATGCTTCGAATTGTCCCAATTGGCCTCCTGTGTGCACTTATGAAGGGATGGACAGTTTGTTGCAGTTGCGATATGGAATGATGGCAGATAGTAATGAGGCCATCGTCTCACCTGTCGGTGCTTGCTGGCGATATATCAGAACTCATTATCCTGATGTTGTATTATACAATGCAGATCAATCCCATCCATCATTGATGGGAAGCTATGTTGCTGCATTGAGTTTTTATGTGGCCTTATTTCGTGAAAGTTGCACTGCTGTTACTTACAATCCTGGATTGAGTGATGCAGAAATGTCCATTGCACATGAGGCCGCAGATCATGTTATTATTGATCATTGGTTGGATTGGAATATTGGTCAATTTGATTATCATCCCATCATTTCTTTGGATACAAATGGGATGACTGTTTCGGCCTATTTTGAATGTTTGGATTGCGATTCAATCAATTGGAGTACCGGAGATGGTAGTGTTTATCATACAACACAATTCAGTCATCCATACAATCAGCCCGGTTTGTATGGTGTAACATTGACCATTTATCGTTGTGGGAAATATTACTCACAATATTGGGAAGTATTGGTTCAATTGCCCAATTCGATTTTGAATCATCAAGCCATTTCTACTTTTCGCCGAATCAGCGATTCACAAATTGCGGTCACTGGAATGGGAAATGGAACTTTGGAGTTGGGATTGTTCAATGTTCAAGGTCAACTTATTGAAAGATATTCTTCGCAATATTCCAATGAACATCAAATTATTGTTGATTTAAAGAACAACGGAAGAGGAATGTATTTTTTAAAAACCAACCGTGTCAATGATCCCATCTATCGTTTTATTTATTAACGATTAGTAGTCGATAATTTAACAATATTCGGCAGTATCTACAGAAATAAAGAAAGTAAATTTGCGCCCTGATGACTCTCCCATATCAGTGGGAAATTTTCATAGGTTTAAAGAGTCTTTTAGTTAAGGTAAGCAAGACCCGGAAACGTCCGGGTTTTGTTATTTACAGACGTAGCCTTTTGAAAAGGTTGCCTGATTTTTTTATTTCTGCGCTTTTTGATACAAGAGTATCGCTAAAATGGAAAAGAAAGCGTTGGGAATCCAAACTGCCAAAATCACTGGGACTCCAATAGTAGCAGCTGAAACAGCAGTTACCTTTGAAATAAAAACATATACAAATCCCAGAACAACCGCCAAAAGCAAATGCACTCCCGTTCCTCCCCTCACCTTTCGAGAGGCAATGGTGACGCCAATGATGGTTAGAATGATAATGGCAAAAGCATTGGAGGTTCTGGAATGCAGTTCGACTTCAAATTCTTTTACTCGACCCGACCCACTGAGCCTTTGTTCATCAATAAAGCTGATCAATTGCGGGGTATCCATTGCACTCATAATTTCAGCTCTCAATGCAAAATCTTCGATGGTCATTGGAAGAATGGTATCCAATTGTTGTTTGAATAACAACTTTTCATTTCCCTTCTCATCCCAAGAGCGGATGACAGCTCGTTCTATTTTCCATTGGTTGGAATTGGGCTGTGATGATGCCCCATGAGCTGTTATTTTTTGAACGAGTTTGCCATTGCTCCATTGTTCCAATGAAAATTGTGAACCCGAACTATTGGCAGCGTTAACACGATAAAAATGAGCCAATGTTCCTGGAGCAACTTCGCGATGCAAATTGGTTTGCGCAACAGTTAATGCCTTTTTGATGTATTTCAATTCAAATTCATACTTGGTGGTATTGGCCCAAGGAACGATAAAATGACTAAGCAGCAATGAGATCACAGCCATCAAAGTAGAAAAAATCAAATACGGTCTTAGTATTCTCTTGTACGATACACCACCACTCAGAATAGCAATCATTTCAGACTGCTGCGCCATTTTGCTCGTGAACCAAATGACCGTTAAAAAAATGATGAAAGAACTTAGAAGATTACCGAAATAAAAACAGAAGTTGAGATAGTATTTGACAACAATTTCCATGAATGAAGCATCCGATTGAAGAAAGTCGTCGATGTTTTCGGATATATCAAAGATTACAGAAATAATGACAAAAGCACCAATCATGAACAAGAAATTGCTCATGAATTTTTTAATGATGAATTTGTCGAGGGTTTTGATCATAATCGTTGCATCAACTGAGGAATCATTTTATTTTTCCATTCATAAAATGTCCCTTCTATTATTTTCTCTCTTGCATGTCTCACAAGGCGAAGATAAAAATTTAGATTGTGTGCTGTGGCAATTTGAAGCGCCAATAGTTCATCTGCAACAAATAAATGACGAACATAGGCTTTGGTGTAAAATTGATCTACATAGCTTTCTCCATCAGGATCTAAAACCGAAAAATCACTTTCCCATTTTTTGTTGCGCATATTGAGAATTCCATTCCAGGTGAATAACTGACCATTTCTGGCATTGCGGGTTGGCATCACACAATCGAACATATCCACCCCCAATCCTATCGACTCCAAAATATTGGCAGGAGTTCCAACCCCCATCAAATAGCGAGGCTTGTCTGCTGGTAATATATCACAAACCTCTTCCGTCATGCGATACATATCTTCATGCGGTTCTCCAACACTTAAACCACCAATCGCATTTCCTTCTGCATTTTTAGAAGCCACATATTCGGCGCTTTCTTTTCTTAAGTCACTGAATACAGAGCCTTGTACAATAGGAAATAAACTTTGGTGATAGCCATACAATGGATCCGTCTCTTCAATTCTTTGGAAACAACGATCCAACCATTGGTTGGTAATTCGAAGACTATTTTTTGCGTATGAATAATCACATGGATAAGGAGGACATTCATCAAAGGCCATAATAATGTCGGCACCGATGATTCGCTGAATATCCATCACCCTTTCCGGTGTGAATGAATGTCTTGATCCATCGATGTGCGATTGAAAAACAACGCCTTCCTCTTTGATTTTGCGATTTCCCGATAGGCTGTAAACTTGATAACCGCCACTATCGGTGAGAATGGGTCTATCCCAACCATTGAATTTGTGCAATCCCCCAGCAGCCTTCATGATGTCCAATCCGGGACGCAGATACAAATGGTAAGTGTTTCCTAAAATAATTTGGGCTTGCACATCATTTTTCAAATCTTGCTGATTGATGGCCTTTACGGTGCCGGCAGTTCCCACCGGCATGAAAATGGGTGTTTCAATTTTTCCGTGATCCGTCGTGATCACTCCCGCCCGTGCTTTTGAAAGATTATCCTTCTTTAATAGTTCAAATGTCAATCCCATGGCGCAAAGGTAATACCTTTGTGGCATGTCAGATTTGAAACACCGCGCAGGATTTGTGAATATTATTGGATTGCCCAATGCAGGCAAATCCACTTTGATGAACGCCTTGATAGGACAAAAGTTGAGCATCGTTACGGCCAAGGCACAAACGACCCGACACCGCATCATGGGAATCTTGAATGGAGATGATTATCAAATTGTTTACAGTGACACACCGGGTGTACTTGATCCGAAATACAAATTGCATGAAGGGATGATGAAGGCCGTTGGTAGTGCGCTTTCCGATGCCGATTTGATTTTAATGGTGATCGATAGTTCTGATCGCACACCTTTTCATGCCAGCACTTTGGAGAAGATCAAGAAAATGGATGTTCCCATTTTTATTGTACTTAACAAATTGGATTTGATCGGCAATGAATCTGCTGATGCATTGTTTCAATTTTGGTCTCAAGAAATGCCAGGAGCAAAGATTTATCCTGTCAGTGCTTTAACCAATCTGTATACAAAGGAACTGTTGGCGAAGATTATCGAATGTTTGCCACCTTCTCCACCCTTTTTTCCAAAGGATGAATTGTCCGACAGAACATTGCGATTCTTCTGCAGTGAAATTCTCAGAGAGAAGCTGCTGAAATATTACAACAAAGAGATTCCATATTCTTGTGAGGTTCAAATAGAATCTTTCAAAGAAGAGGATCATGTTACGAAAATACGCGCCATCATTTTAACCGAGCGAGAAAGTCAAAAGGCAATTATCATTGGTCACCAAGGTTCAGCGATTAAAAGAATGGCGACCTCTGCGAGAAAAGAGATGGAGGCATTTTTGGACAAGAAAGTATTTTTAGAAACCTTTATCAAGGTGGATCCAGATTGGCGAAACAATGTCAATCGCTTGAAGACCTTGGGATATTGGGAATAGTCAAATGGTTAGCTTTCCGAATTGTAAAATAAATCTTGGGCTTTTTATAACTGAAAAGCGATCGGATGGTTTTCATAATTTGGAAACTATTTTTCTTCCTGCGCCTTTGTATGATGTTTTAGAAATTATTCCCAACGGTACTTCGAATGAATGTAATGTTAAAACTTTTCATGCTGCATTTGAGGTAGAAAAAGAGAAGCACAGTTGCTATCAATCGTGGAAGTTGATGCATGATCTGTATGGCATTGAAGGAGTTGATATTTATTTATTGAAAAACATTGCCAGTGGCGCTGGGCTTGGAGGAGGGTCTGCTGATTCAGCTTTTACTTTACAGACTTTGAATGATCTGTTCTCCTTGTCGTTGAGTCAAGAGGAATTGATTCTTTTGGCGGCTCAAATTGGAAGTGATAATGCATTTTTTATTCTCAATCAGCCATGTTTTGTTCGAGGTCGAGGACATGAATTAGAACCCATTGACTTGAAAGTCGATTTTGCAATTTCCATTACATCGCCGCCCGTTTCCATATCAACAAAGGAAGCTTATGCTGCAGTTACACCACAGCCCAGTAGTTTTAATTTGAAGGAAATTGATCATTTACCCCACGAGCAATGGCGCGATGTATTGGTGAATGATTTTGAATCAGGAGCAATAGCCCGTTATCCGATCATTTCAGAATATATTCAAGACCACTATCATCGAGGTGCATTTTATGCAGCTATGAGTGGCAGTGGAAGTTCTGTCTTCGGTTTGTACAAGAAATAGTCAATTGAACATAAAAAAAGGGGCATAGCCCCTTTTTTGTTATCTCGATAAATTGATCCAATCATGAAAATCAAATTCCTTTCCGTCATATAATTTGGCGTGACCGATAAAGAGGTATTGTCCTTCAGAGGCGGGTTGACCATTTAATTTACCATCCCAGCCTTTGTTTACATCCGTCCAATCATAGATCATATTTCCCCAACGATTGAAAATTTGACCATGGAAATCACGAACAGTAAATTCACCACAGTCGTAATACACCCCACCATAAAAGTTTTCGCAAGAAACGCGGAAAATATCATTCAATCCATCGTCATTGGGCGAGAAAAAATTAAAGCTTGCAATTTGCGCAGAGTCATAAACGAATACGATGAAATCCAAAATCGAAGTACATCCACCTGGACCTGTCACTGTCATTGAAACATTGTGGTAACCGAGTGAATCAAACAGATGGGTAATTCCAGTTCCTGTAGAATTGGTTTGAGAACCATCGGTCCAATTCCAAGTTGAGGTTGCTCCGAATTGAGAGTCATCAACAAAAGTTACTTCTAATGGAAGGTAACCCTCGATTACAGTAGCAAGCGGGTCAAAACTAGGATTGGATGTAAAGTGAGCGACAGGTGTTTCGATTACTGGAACGCTGGTATTGAAATTGAAAATACAGCCATTGTTATCCGTAACAACTAAATTGACACTACCATCATTGATATTGGACAGTGTTGCTGTGGTGCTTGTTCCTTCGCTCCATTGATAATCATAGTTTGGAGTTCCACCTGATGCGTTGGCAACAATTTGTCCAGAAGCTACAGCATCACCACAAATGTCTCCTGTTACATCAAATGTTACGGTGACTGCAGCGGGTTCGAAAAGATTAAAGTTCTGCGTAACCGAGCAGCCTTGGCTATCGGTAACAGTTACCGATTGGTTGCCAGCAGTCAAATTGTTAACGATGGTTCCGTTCAAATTTGAATTACTCCAATCAGCCGTGTAGTTGGGTGTACCTCCTGCAATGGTCACTTCCCCTATTCCATCGCTCCCTCCATGGCAAGAAGGTTCTGTAATTCCAACCACGGCAGTTAATGGTTGAGGTTGAGGCATAATATCCGAATCCGTTGCGACGCATCCATGAGCATCAGTTACGGTTACATTAAAATTACCCACAGGAATTGCATCCGCCAAGTTTGTATTTTCATTGGTGCTCCACAAAACTTGGTAGGTTGAAGTTCCTCCAGAAATATTGACCGTAGCCTGCCCATTGCTTTCACCATAACAAAGAACACTTTGAATATTGGCAATACTGGCAACCAAAGCTTGTGGTTGAGTGACTGAGAAATTTAAAGTCATGTCACAATTGCTTGCGTCTACCACAACCACCGAATAATTGCCAGCGATTAAGTTTTGCGCATTAAAACCGTTGCCATTTACACCTACAGGCCATGTTACGGTATAGTTTGGAGTCCCACCACTGATGTTGATGGTAGCTTGACCATTGGAACCGTTGAAGCAAGAGACATTTTGCACGTTAGCAGTAATGTTCATCGGATTGCCTTGCAAAACAACACTTCCCGATTCTGACTCGGTACAACCGTTTCCATCCGTCACTGTGACATGGTAGGTTCCGGGCGTCAAATTGCTGATGGTTGCTTGATCCGTTCCAGGGAATTCAGTCCAGTTGTAGGATAATGGATCCACGATATTGGCTACTACAGCTGTTACCGATCCAGTGGCTTGTCCTGAGCATCCAATGTTTCCGATGTTCAATGAAAGATCCATTGGTAGCGGTTCAAAGATTTCTAAGGTATCTGGATTGGTGCAAGTTTGACCCTGAGGATTCAAGTAAGAAGCAGTGATTACATAAGTACCTGCCGCTAAGTTACCGACCGTTGGGCCAGTGGCAAATTGTGCACCGCCAAGATGTGACCATGCGTATGTAAATACCGCTCCCGTTGAACCTCCCGTAGCTTGGACATCAATCGCACCGGCAGCGCCACCAAAACATTCGTTGTCATCCATGCTCAATACATTGATAACAATTGCAGGAGGTTCATTGATCGTCACGTTGATGGAATCATAACAGCCAGCAGCATCTTGTACCATGAGCTGATAAACACCTGCATGTAATCCAGAAACAATTTGTGTTGTTTGAGGAATACCCGACCAGTGATAAGTAACCGCTCCAATATTTCCATTGACCAAAGCCGCTGCTTGGCCGTTTGCTGCGCCAGGACAAGTTACATTGACAACTGAGGCGGAAACGTTTAAACTATTTTCTTGCGGAACAATAAAAGAACCCGAAACTTCACAACCTGATCCCAAATCGATTACCGTTACTTGATAATTTCCATCATTGAGACCGGTAGCGTTGGCACTATTCAAATTGGGAAGTTGAGCCCATTCGAAGTCAAACGGACCAATGCCATTGTTGACTACCAAGGAGATCGAACCAGCACCGTTTCCGCAGCCACTGGGCTGAATGGATGAATTCGTCGCTGTTGTGTTGATGGCTACACCGGTCAATTCAACGTGAACAGCATCCGAATATGTTGCACCGCCACAAACTGTCGCAGTGGCAGTGAAATCTCCAGATACAGGAGTGTTGATGGTGATAGAAGGACCAGTTCCTACTTGTTGTCCAGCGGCGTTTGTCCAAACAATGGGCGGTGTTCCCGATGGTGCGTACTGCCAAGATTCATTGTTCGCCGTCCACGATGCGCTATTTCTATTGGGTGCAGTAACAGCAATTGTACCCGTAGCGTTGTGAATTCCTTGAACCGAGAAATTGGGATTACCACCAGGCCATGTATTACAAGCTGGTTTCGTCCAAAAGTGATTCTCAATCAAATTGGTTGTTTCATGAATAACAATTTGAAATTTCCCTTTCGTTGATGTGCAAGAGAACATGGGCACTTGGTCCCAAGTTACCACCAACATGCGATTGGGTGCTGTTCCTAAAGTTTGGTATTTGATATACGGACCAGTTGTTCCTGTTCCTGGATGCCAGTCTTGCCATGGACCCATGATACAATTCTTGGGAACATTGGAGGCTGTGCTCGGAATAGAAGCCGACACATAACTTGTGGGTTGTCCTGCTGAAAACGAAACCCAACCATTGGACCCAATCCAAAAATTGGTGTAGGTATTGTTGAAAAAACAAAACGAGAACCCGATAGGTAGCGATGCAGAAACCGCATCATCTCCAAGCGTAACACTCGTTCCTCCAATCACCTCAGGAGTGAAAGAAGGCAATTGCGTCAATGTGTAATTGTTGGATGAAGTAACGCCAGTAACTGTTGCGTTCAGAATAACGGGACCTGAACATTGAAAAATATCATCCCCCGCATTGACGCTTTGGGCTTGTCCATTGAAAACAGAAAGGGCTAATACTAGCCCTAATCCAAATGTTTTCAAAATGGGAAATTTATTTGTACCAATTCTCTGCATCACTTTGAGATAATTTTTTGCCATTTTTAGTCACTGATTGAATCCCCATTGCAGCCATCATTTTAACAGCGTAGTTGTAATCTATTTCACCGCGAATCGTTAGGATACAATTGTATTTGATGTCTGAGCTTGGATCATTCTCAATATCCAATTTTACAGCATCATTGAGTTTTGAAGTTTCGTCGATGAGTTTCGTTAATTCATCTTTTGATCCACAAAAGTCAAAATTAACTTGCATGCCATTGGTGAATCTTCTGAACGAAGCAGAACCTTCCTTTAAAATCACCCCATCGCATTGTGCAAATGCGAATTCAACTCCAAGAAATAAGGCAAAACTTAACACGACTTTTTTCATAAACATATTTTTTACAATAATAAGGAAGACAAGTATTTTAACCAAAAGTTGTATTCGAAAAATCGAATATTAAAATTACATTTGAGACATGAAAATTTGGATGCTAATTATTGGATTGATTTGCTCTTTTGCATTGCGAGCACAAACCCCTTGCGAGAATGGAATGGCAGGCGAATATCCGTGCTTGAATATGGACTTGCTCGCTCACATGACCAATGCAGAAATTGGAGGTTGTGACAATACCAATGACATTTGGGGTTGGGTGTCTCCGAACAGTGGAAAGGAATATGCCATTGTGGGATGTTCAAATGGGACAGCTTTTGTTGATGTGTCCAATCCATTGGCACCTGTTTATTTGGGACTTTTGCCCGCTCATGATGCGGCAAGTCTGTGGCGCGATATGGAAACTTATCATGATTATGTTTTTGTCGTTTCAGAATCAAGCAATCATGGTTTGCAAGTCATGAACTTATTTCAATTGGACACCGTCACCAATGTTCCAGCGACTTTTTCTGAAGATGCACATTATGATGGATTTGGGCATTGTCATACATTGAACATCGATCCGATTAGCGGAATGCTTTGCGCCATGGGAACCAACACATTCAATGGAGGTCCTCATTTGGTGAGTATTGCCAATCCTTTGAATCCCGTTTTTATGGGCGGTTATGCAGAGTCGGGATATTCTCACGATGGATTTATCACCACCTATTCTGGTCCTGACCCTTCTCATCAAGGAGAAGTCATTATTGCGTTGTGCAATGGGTATACGGGGTTGTTTGTTGTGAATGCAACTGATCCCAATGATATCCAATTGATCGATTCGTATCTGTATCCACAAACGGGTTACGTTCATCAGGGTTGGTTTACCAAGGACAAACGCTATTTTTTAGTGAATGATGAATTGGACGAGATGAACTTTGGCAATCATACCCGAACTCATTTGTTCGATTTAAATGATCTTGACAACATCGTGTACATGGGTTTTCATGAATCTGAAAATACTTCGATTGATCACAATCTGTACATGGTTGATCAGTTTGCTTTTGAAAGTAATTACAGAAGCGGGGTGCGTGTTTTCGATGCCATCCGAACAAGTGAAGGCTTGTTGAATGAAGTAGCCTATTTTGATCTTTTCCCATTGAATGATTTGGTTCAATTCTCGGGAACATGGAGCAATTACCAATACTTGCCCAGTGGAATAAATTTGGCCACCTCCATGTATGACGGATTTTTTATCACCCGTCCGACATTTTTAAAATGGAATAAGACAAATCAAAGTGTTTGTTTAAATGGCAGTTTTGATGCCCAATTGCAAGTGAATACCAATTTGTATTTTCCGCTTCAAGTATCCATCGACAATCCAAGCTGGTTGGTTTGGGAAGGTCCTACAAGCATTGAAACAACTGGAAATTATAGTTTTCATTTTTCGGTAACCGCCAATGCTCCATCGGGAAGTTATCAATTGCCTGTTGATTTGATTGCTCCCAACGGACAGCGCTATACAGTTGAAGTGCAAATGGAAATTTCAGGAAATTCCGCTCCCGGTGCACCAACATTATTGACGCCAAGTGAATTTGAAGTTGTTGGTTTTAATCCGGTTTATTTTGCTTGGTCGCCTTCTGCTGACGCCGTTGATTATGAAATCACCATCGCAACTGATGTTGATTTTACGCAAAATGTATTGCTGCAAACGACATCCAGCATGGCGATTGGTATTCCGATGAATACAACGGGACTTCATTATTGGAAGGTGGTTGCGCGCAATGAATGTGGAGATTCTTGGAAGGGACAAGGCACATTTTATTTAATGAGCACAGGACTTTCCGAAATGAATCCAGAAATAAACGGTTGGAAAATTTATCCCAATCCAGCACAAGAAGAATTCACTTTAGAAAATGTGAAGGGCGCAGTTCGGGTGTTAGATGTTACTGGGCGAGTTGTATTTCAAATCAATCAATCGATGGATAAAATGAAAATCAATACCCGTGAATGGTCGGATGGCGTTTACTTCATTCAGAATGGTGAAGAAGTTCAGCCCTTGATGATACGTCATTGATAACCAGGTTCGTCCAAATAACGACGAAGCCCTTCTCTACCCGCTTTGATAAACAACGCCTTTTCTTCAACGGAAAGGCGTTTTACTTTTGGTCCCATTCCACAATCACTGATGCTTACAGTTCGTTTCCAATCGTAAGGAGTGAGGATAAATCGGTTGAGATTTTCTTTCATGATGTAATATACAGATCCAACCAAATCGGTTGTTCCGTGGACAGTGTAATACAAAGGGAGTTTGGTTTTTGTTCTGTCTACTTGAATTTGATAATCGCTATCAATTCTAAATCCAATGGTTTGATTGGATTGACAATCGAACTGCGTTGAATCGTCAAAGACCCAAATCGGGAAATTGGACAAGAAACCACCATCCAACAAAACGTGATCATGGTCTTGATAAAGCTTAACATCTTGCACTTCACCCGCATCATTGATCACCAGCGGTTCGAAATAAAGTGGGACAGCCATTGAAGCCCTTATGGCATCTACGATGCGCATGTTGGGATAGGTCAGGTAACTAAAGTACTCCGCCTTTTGATGGTTCATGCAGGTAGCTGTGACGATCAACTCCTTGTATTGATTGGATTTGAGATGCAATTCATGTAATTCAATAAATGTGATATTAGCGTGTCCTACCTTTTGGGCGATGCAATGCTCCATCCACATGGTAAACTTTTGCCCCTTGTAATACCCCATTCTCCGGAACAATCGCAATGTTCCTCCCACAAAAAATCCAGCACCATCATTGAACTTCGCAAAGTTGGTATTGCTGATCAAATCAAAAATTTCTTGTGGCGTGTAACCAACAGAAAGCAGCGCCGCCGTAATTGCACCAGAAGAAGTTCCTGCAACGCGTTGGATGTTTTTGAGTAAATGACGATCATCCATTTCCATCAACGCACCGCAATAGGCAAGACCACGAATGCCTGCACCTTCGAAAACCAAATTTTCATATTGAATAGAATCTTTGGCCGCTTGGGCTTGTGCTAATTGACCACAAAAGGAAGTGATCCCAATGAAGATCAAAAAAATTATTTTATGCATATTGTGTAAATCTATTTTCTCGGCAAAAGGCAAACAGTTGTATGCCCCACTCCTTGGCGAAATCCACAGCCAAACTACTGGGAGCGGATACAGCTGCAATGACGGGAATCTTGGCCATGAAGCATTTTGCGATGATTTCATACGAGATTCTTCCACTCACTGTAATCAATCCCAATTTCTTAGGATTCAATTGTGCATATTGAAATCCAACACACTTATCCACTGCATTGTGTCGGCCAATGTCTTCGAAGCAACAAATCATCTTGCCTTGATCATCAAACAAAGCTGCGGCATGCAGTCCACCACTTTGTTCAAAGTTGGGTTGTGCTTTGCTCATTAGATCGAAGCAAGATTCAATAGAAAACTGTAAATGTGCGGGTGGCAATGGCAAACCAGAAGGCGAAGACCATTCTGTTTTACCGCATATTCCGCAAGACGAGATACTGAGCAAAGTTCTCTGATTGATGGAATTCGACTCAAAATCGGGAATCTCAAAGTGAATCTCCAGCAGATTCTCTTTTTCCAACAATTGAAATTGAGGAAGCGGATTATTTCTCTTGATGATGCCTTCGGCGATCAATAACCCCACAGCCAATTCAATTTCATTGCCGGGCGTTTGCATGGTTACCGTGATGGGATCCCCATTGATATAAATAGCAAGAGGTGACTCTACCACCAATGCATCTTGCACGGTTTTAGAGTCACCTCCTACAGTTTTTTTTCCTGTATAGGAACGAATCATCTTAGTTGCCAGAACGCTTTTCAGCCATCTGTAAAGCATTGTACAAATTGACCACCTTGCCTGAGCGAGAAAGGCGACCAAAAGTATTCCAACCATCCAAGGTGTAGTTCAAACTTAAACTATGCTGCAAATAGCTAGCTCCACCCTCTAAGTCAGACAATCCCCATTTGGCTTGCGATTGCGCACTAACCGACCAAGCGCGGTTGATATTGAAGTCAAATCCCAAACCTGTATTCAATGTCAATGAAGAAAAATCTTTGTTGTCAGAACGGTTGGTATATCCCAATCCTTGAATTGTATGGAAAGAGATATGACGACCTTTGATCAAGCTGTATTCTGTATTCAGGTCGTATGCATTCAATTTGGAAACCTTGTCCGTAACCACGCCATTTTGAACGCGTGCATTTAATTTCATGAAAGTCAATGCAACTGAAGCTTTCCAGTCGGCATTGATTTCTTGCGCTACTTTGAATTGAACTGGCGCAGCAGATTTGCTCCAATTGTCACCAGCACTGAACATGTTTTCAAACTTCTTTCCATCATCATCAACAGCTACCCAACCCAAAGAATAGGTTCTTGCTGTTTTACCATAAAATACTCTTTCTTTCCAAGAGCGAACACGTGATGCATCCAAAGGCAACTCTTGACGACTGTAATCCACAGCTGATTCCAAAATTAAGTTTTTGACTTCCAAAGCCGTCATTTGAGGATAATAAGAGAGAATTGCTGCCGCTACCCCTGCTGTAACAGGAGAGGCCATTGAAGTTCCGCTCATCGCTTCGTATTTTTTTCCGGGAACCGTTGAGTAAATATCCACACCAGGAGCAAATACATCCACAGTATGGCGACCGAAATTGCTAAAGCTCGCCTTTAATTCTTCTGGAGTTCTATCACTGGCTCCAATTTCCAACCAAGTTGAACACTCACCCCCCGACAAATATTTGGCTGTTGGAAAATTATCTTTTACATCGACATTTTTATTGTCATTTCCGGCAGCATGCACCAACAAAACACCTTTCGACTCGGCATATTTAACGGCTTCGTCTACGCGAGATTTGAAAGGAGAATAGGCTTTACCAAAACTCATATTGATGACACGAGCGCCATTGTTCACTGCGTAAATGATGGCATTGGCAACATCTTTATCACGCTCATCACCATCGGGAACGCAGCGAATGATCATCAATTCTGCATTGGGGCAAATACCGTCCATTCCTTTTCCATCTCTTGCAGCACCGACGATTCCAGCAACGTGCGTACCGTGATCAGCAGCAGGTCCATCGATGTGGTTGTTGCCATAATTCATTTCGTTCACATCATTGTAGTTGTCACCCACCACAGCTCTTGGGTCAAATTCCAAGTTGTAGCCAAAGTCCATGGCCGACTTCACTTGATCTCCCCATTGAGGAAGAACTTCATCAAAATTATTTTCAATACCAACAATGATCAATTGCTTGAAAATGGGCAGCGAGTCATTTTCACCTTGAAAACCCATCACCTCTTCTTTGGTGTAATTGTCGCCAATTGCAGTTTTGAAAAAGTTTTTGGCGCGCGCATACATCGCAGAAAAAGCCTCGTACTCCTTGATATCATTTTGTGCATTTTGCTTGCGCGTTTGAAAATCAGCCTCAAGCTTTTGGTAGTACTTGAATTCCTTTTCTTTGCCTTTGATTGATTTTCCATCTGGAAACATGTCGTGGTACATTTTGTAAACACGAACAAATTCCATGTTGTCTTTTTCTACATCGCCATTTTTACCTCCGATAAAACTCCAACCATGGATGTCATCGATATAGCCATTTTTGTCATCATCAATGCCATTGCCAGCGATTTCGCCTTTGTTGGTCCACAAACGAGTAGACAAATCGGGATGATCTGTTTCTGTTCCGCTATCAATAATCGCAACAACAACTGGAGCAAAAGTACCCGTTGCAGGCGAAAAATCTTTTAATGCTTTTGAAGCGCTGGTACCAACGATGCCGTTAACGCCAAAATCGGCATGCTGCCATTGTTGATCGATTGATGCATTTTGGGCTTGAGACATAGTCGCCAAGCAAAATGTTGAAATAGAAAAGAATAGTTTTTTCATTTGAAAATATTGGATTGCGAATTTAACTAAAATCAGTCAAGAAATGGGGTTAACCTTCGTCATTCACTTTGGATGGTTAACAATGTTTTTAAAAAACATAGAATTAAAGTTTAAACTCGTCTTTTCTTTGGCAGGTTGAACTATTAAAAAAGAAGAAGAAATGAGCTTCCCATCGGATTTAGAGATTGCACAGAAATGTGAAATGAAACACATCAATGCTATTGCAGAACGTTTGAATGTTTCGATAG
>CANFLZ010000048.1 GCA_947448135.1 Flavobacteriales bacterium | reverse complement strand
TCACCAGCGACATTGTTTCCGCCATTGATCCATGCGGCGCATTTGGTGCGCAAACCAATGGCTTGTTGCGTCGCCAATTTGTATCGGGCTTGTCGGTTGGTTTGACACCATTCACCCACCCAAATGTTTTGATTTTGCGACCACATCCCGTGCAGCCAACTCGTCAAGGATTGTTGTTTCAATATACCCATACACCACTGTGTTTTATTCAACGAATATTGAATCGCTAGCAAAGACGGAGATTGAATTTGAATCGGAAGCGCGCATATGGTTTTCCAGTTTTTGTATTGACCACAATACCCAACTCCTCTCCATAGGAATTGAGGAATGGATGAGGTGTAAGGCTTGATGCGAAAGGTGTTTTTGATTTGCCGTTCTGTTGTCCACCCCGTTGGTTGAATATTTTGATTGAACAAATTACCTTGTCCGATCAACGGCATAAAATCACCTAGATACAATTGGTGCTTGTTGTGTTGTATGACACCATATCCGGAGTAAAATGCGGGGGAATTGGAATTGGGAAGCTGTCCCTGAAATCCAATGGTGCACTTCGAGTGGGGTTGGTATTTTATGCGAAAACGTTGGTATTGACTGGAGGCAGTTTTTTTGCTTCGAAAAGCAACTTGATTTTTCGTAGTTGTGCGTTGAATCAAAGACGATACATAAACCAGAGGCAAGAGCAGATCGATGATTTCAGAAGATAAGTTGGGAACTTGATACAATTCATGGACGTGCAAAAATCCGTTGTTCTTTTTTCGATATTCGGAAATCTTCTCCAAGTCTTGAACAGTAACACCGGGAATTTCTAATAGCCGACTCAGGTCATTTTTTTGCAAATCCACTTTCTCCCAACCATTGTTTTCGTCTGCCCAATCTCCTTGGCTGACACTCCACTCGCTATCCCAAGTCGTGGAATCTGCAATCTGCGACCAGATGGAGACCGGAAATGAAAGCAGCAAAAAAAGGAGGATGTTATTTTTCATAACGAATTCGATAATCCAAACTGGGTCTTGTCCATGCACTCTGATCCATCCACATCCCTTGTGACCAGTTTTGAATTTTCCATGCCACACCGATGGTCCACATCCAAGCCGGCCAAGCGATGCCCGCGGTGAATTGCCATCGCTTTTCATTTTGCCATTGAATGGTACATTGTGTTTTGTAATGAAATGATTCCTGCCATTGTGAAGCCGCCAATAAGCGTACGTTTTGAGCCAATTGCATTTGCGCTCCGACCAACAAGAAGTTTTGATTTTGCACTTTCCCGTTTCCCCATTGGGGCTGCCAATGAGAGGAACAATGGATGGCCCATTTGTCCATCATGAATGAAGTACCAATGCCGGCATGCCACTCCCAAGGTGACCATTCTTGATTCCATTTTTGGTGCTGTGCACCCAGCCGCACCGCCAATGTGGTGTGCTCTCCCAATTGCACCAGTTGACTGCCACCAAGCCAGCTGTTTTTCCAAAAGGGATGGGAAAGCCATGCCGCTTGAATGCTTCCGCTGTTGCTGGATTTTTGATACGCCCATTGACCCGTGAGCATATTGACGTTTTGCTGCGACCAAATATTCTTCACGCCCAATGTCCATTGGGTTTTTGCGGTGTGGGTGTCAAAATTGATATCTGTCCATCGCCGCAACGGCGTAACCATAAATCGGGGTTCGGACAATGCACCCAGGGGACCAACTTCGGATTGCGGAAATACCTGTTTAAAAAGGAAGACCAGCAGCAGGGGTAAAAAAATTTTCATGCCGCCAAACTATTGGCTACTTTTTTTAGATGGAAATAACCTATAAGGATGTATATTTGCAAACCTTTTAGGTGCTACAAACACCTGAAGCCCGGATGTGGCGTAATTGGTAGCCGCGCCAGACTTAGGATCTGGTGCCGTGAGGCGTGGGGGTTCGAGTCCCTCCATCCGGACAAATTATATAACATAAATACCGAATAACTCGGTATTTCTTTTTTTAAGACTATGCAAATCTCTCAACAGAATTTGGATGCGTTAAACGCAACAATCAAAGTTCAAATTGTTCCAGCTGATTACGGACCTCAAGTAGAAAAATCTTTGAAGGACTATCGTAAGAAAATGCAAATGCCAGGCTTCCGTCCAGGTCACGTTCCTGCTTCTGTTGTGAAGCAACGTTATGGAAAAGCGATCCTTGCCGAAGAAATCAATAAGGTGTTGCAAGACGCCATCTACAAGCACATTGCTGACAACAAATTGCCAGTATTGGGTAATCCTCTTCCTACAGACGACGGAGAAGTAGGAGACTGGGAAAATCCTTCTGAGTTCACATTTACATACGAAATTGGATTGGCTCCAGAAATCAATGTTGAATTAAACAGCAAAATGAAATTCGAGAATTTCGTGATTGATGTGGATGATAAATTGATTGACAAACAAGTGCGCGATTACGGTCGTCGTTTTGGAAAAATGTCCAATCCAGAGAAGAGCGGTGCAGAAGATTTGTTGGACGTTCGCGTTCAAGCGGTGGATAAAGACGGAAATGTTATGGAAGGAGGAATTGACAACAATTCTACTGTAACCATCGAAGATGTAACCGATAAAAAGACGCAAAAACAATTGATCGGTTTAAAGAAAGACGATTCTGTGGTGGTAAACCCAATGGATTTGTCTGGCGATCACGAAGCGATTGCACGTATGTTGGGAATTACCCACCACGATTTGCATCATTTTGAAGGTCAAGTGAAATTGACAGTGAACAACATCCACCATGTTGAAATGGCGGAGTTCAATCAAGAAACCTTCGACAAGTTATTCCCTGCAGGAACCGTCACCAACGTCGATGAAATGCGTGCTAAGGTTCGTGAAAACATGGAAGAAGTTTTTGGACGTGATAGCCATTGGATGTTCAAGCGCAGTGCTGCCAAGCAATTGGTAGAAAGCTTGAATCCAAGCTTGCCAGACACTTTCATGAAGAAGTGGATTGGTATGAGCAATGAAAAGCCTTTGACTGAAGAGCAAATTGAAGCGGAGTATCCAGCCTATGCGCACGGATTGCGTTGGCAGTTGATTGAGTCAAGTATCATTGAGAAAAATGAAATCAAAGTAACGGTGGATGAAGCCGTTGCCCACGTGAAACAACAGTATGCTGACCGTTTTGCACAATATGGTCTACCTGTCGAGGATGCTCAATTGGAATCTATGGCAAAAGAGTTGTTGGCCAAGCGTGAGGAAGCCAAAAATGTATACGACTTGTTGTTTGAAGACAAAGTCATTGAATTGATTAAAAGCAATTGTTCTGTGAAAGATGTAAAAATTCCATTTGATGAATTTTTACACAAGGCACAACACATGCAATAAATCTTAGAATCATGGAGACAAAACCATTTGCCTTTGATCTAGGTTGGGCACAACAAGCAGATCAGCAAGATGGTTTGCGTGCTTTCCGTGATCAGTTTTACTTCCCTCAACACAATGGGAAGGACATGCTATACTTTACTGGGAACTCCCTTGGCTTGCAGCCAAAGGGAGTTCGTGCTTTTATAGACCAAGAACTTCAAGACTGGGCGCAGCATGGCGTAGAAGGGCACTTTCAGGCCAAGAATCCATGGTTTAGTTACCACGAAGCTTTTGCTCCCTTGATTGCTCCCATCGTAGGAGCCAAGGAAAAAGAGGTTGTTGTGATGAATCAATTGACGGTGAATTTGCATTTGCTGTTGACCTCATTCTATCGCCCATCAGGAAAGCGAAATAAGATTTTATTCGAGCACAAACCATTTCCTTCCGACCACTACGCTTTTGAATCTCAGGCACGATCGCACGGTTTGAATCCTGATGATGTCTTGGTGGAAATGCAACCACGTGAAGGAGAAATTTTATTGCGCACAGAAGATATTTTGGCCAAAATTGCGGAGTTGGGAGATGAATTGGCCACCGTTTGTATCGGTGCAGTCAATTACTACACAGGACAGTGGTTTGATATGAAAACCATTACCCAAGCAGCGCATGCTGTTGGCGCGACATGTGGATTTGATATGGCCCACGCCGCAGGCAATGTTCCCGTCCAATTGCATGATTGGGATGTCGATTTTGCTTGTTGGTGCAGTTACAAATATTTGAACAGTAGTCCAGGCGGGGTGTCGGGGATTTTTGTTCACGAGCGTCACCATGCCAATAAAGATTTGGTGCGATTGGCCGGATGGTGGGGACACAATGCGGCAACGCGATTCTTGATGCAACCCGGATTTGACCCCACAGAAAGTGCAGAGGCGTGGCAATTGAGCAATGCGCCTGTTTTGATGATGGCGGCGCACCGGGCATCATTGGAATTGTTTGCGCAAACCAACATGCAAGCACTGCGTGAAAAATCTTTGCATTTGACCGCCTATTTGGAATTTGTATTAAATACCGTCGCGGAACGTACCGGTCAAGCCATGGAATTGATCACGCCCAAAGATCCAGAACAGCGAGGATGTCAGATTTCTATGCGATTAAAAGGAAGAGACAAAACCTTGGTTTCTGCGCTTGCTTCCCAAGGCGTAGTTGTCGATTGGCGCGAGCCAGACACCATTCGTTTGGCCCCCGTTCCGATGTACAATTCATTTGAAGATGTATATCGATTGGGTGAGGTTTTGGTGAGATTGTTGGGTTAACTCCTCATCGCCTCAACGGGATCCATCTTGGCTGCACGATACGCAGGTATAAATCCAGATAATATGCCGACCAAGGCCGAAATGCCTATGCCCATGAAAACCCGGGAAATCGGAAGTATAAAGGTCATCTCAAAGGCACTGTTGAGCCCCAATACAGCACCATAAACGAGCAATAGTCCCATCAATCCGCCCACAATACAAAGGGTGACAGCCTCTGTGAGAAATTGTATTAAAATGAAACCACTTCTCGCTCCCAAAGCTTTTTGAATCCCGATGATGTGGGTGCGCTCTTTTACCGAAACAAACATGATATTGGCAATGCTGAAAGCACCGACCAAAATGGCAAATATGCCAATAAACATCCCTGCTGAATTGAACACACCTACTATCTGATCAACAACATTGCTGATCATCTGGGCCTCGATAATCGAAAAATCATTCTCAGCTCCTGGTCGAACTCCTCTAATGGCGCGCATTTGCTGAATAACCTCCCCTTTTAAATCTCCTCCTTTTACCCCTTCTTTGGCTTTGACGATGATGCCGCCATCGGTCTCTTGTGTATTCATCCACCGAAGGGCATATCCGATAGGAACAAATATGGCTTGATCTTGTCCGTTACCAAACAAACTGGCTCCTTCCTTTTTCAATTGTCCAATGACATGCAATTTCAATCCTGCAATGGATACTTCTTGACCAATGGGACTGGCCTTTCCAAAAAGCTGCTCTGCGACGGTGTTTCCAATGATGCAAACCGCTCGCCCTCCATCACATTCTTGTTGAGTGAAGTATCGTCCTTGGGCAATTTTTAATGCCATCGTTTGATTGTACTGATAGGTCACTCCATTGACCCAGGCGCTCTCCAGATAATTGTTGTCATGCTTGGCTGTCTGTCCTGTACCACATTCAAATGCAATGGCCTGCGCAAGTGAGAGTCGGTCGCCAAGCTGGTGCATGTCTTGCAACGAGGGCTCTCTTCGTGACATGAATTTCCACCATTCGTATTCTTCCTTTCCGTCTTCCGGACCCATCGGCCACTTTTTGATGAACAACACGTCTGAGCCAATCATCTCCAAACTTTCACGCATATCGGCTTCCATACTGTCGACAATGGATAAAACAAATATGATGGAGAAGATACCAATGGTAACGCCCAACAAGGATAGAAATGTGCGCAGCCTATTGTTCACCAAAGCTTGCATGGCCATCTTTACACTCTCTCCAATAATTCGGAAGTACATTCGCATGCTGCTAAACTAAAAGAGGATTGAGCAAATTCACACAATATATTTTGCCAATCTTTGTTGAAAGGCGTTGATCGTGAAAAAAGGGCTCCTATTCATCTTGCTTTGTTGGGCTTTAGTGTCCCAAATGTCTGCTCAGATTGCAGGAGATACGCTGGTGGTGGACTCATTGGTGATACAAGAAAATTCGTTCACCATTTCCGATGACTCATTGCCTCTCCATCCGCAAGATTTTATTTTGCTCCCCTTGCAAGGAAAAGTGGTGATCAAGAATGGTATCTCTTCGGATAAGTTGCGTTTGAATTATCGCACCTATCCTTTGAAAACGCATTACTCCATTTATCCAGATGCTTGGAATGTGGGGCATCGTATACTCCCTCAAAACGGAAGAAGCAACGCTCCTGTTGATCGATCCACCAGAAGCAAAGAAAGTTTGCAAACCACTGGAAATATTTTTAGGGGTATTCAAGTAGGAAATAACCAAAATGCAAGTGTGCAGAGCGGAATGAATTTGACCCTCAGTGGTTGGATCAACAGCGAGTGGCAGGTGCAAGGTCAATTGTCCGATGCGCAGATTCCCATGCAGCCGGGAGGGTATTCCAGTAAGTTGGAAGATTTTGACCAAGTGAATATTGTGTTGTTTAATAAAACAACCAAGTTGATTGCCGGAGATTTTTCGACGCAAGGAAAAGACGGAACGTTTCTTCGTTATTTCAAACGAGGACAAGGACTGCAATATAAAACAACACATGATCAGTGGTCAGCAGGCGCATCACTCTCCTTGACCAAAGGAAGGTTTTGTAGACAATCTTTTACTGCAACCGAGGGAAGTCAAGGCCCTTATCGCTTGCAAGGAGCGAGTGGTGAGCAATACATCATACTCATCGCAGGAACAGAGGCTGTCTATGTGGATGGAAAAAAAATGGAGAGAGGGCAAGAGAAAGATTATGTCATGGATTACAACGCGGCGTTGATCACCTTTACTGCCGCTCAGCCGATGACCAAAGACAAGCGTATTGTGGTTGAGTTTCAATATTCTGATAAGCAATATTTTCGTCCATTGGTATTGGCACAAGCAGAAAGAAAGTGGGAAGGAGGGAGGTTGTATTGGAATTATTTTAATGAGTGGGATGCCAAGAATCAGCCTTTGCAATTGAATCTCACCGACTCATCTCGTTACGCCTTGGCCCATGCAGGTGACGCGTCACAAGGCACTTGGGTTTCTGGTGCGACTCCCATTGATGGTGGGGTGGTCAATGGAGTGGCGTATGCACAACGGGATAGTTTGGGTATGCAATATTGGTTCTACAGTACCGATACAACCCAGCAATTGTATCGGGTTGTTTTTAGTTACGTCGGTGCAGGCCAGGGCGATTACCGTGAAAATGGATTTTCTTCTGCAGGAAAAATTTATCAGTGGATTGCTCCATTGTGGGATGGGCAGCAATTCCTCCATCAAGGGGATTATACGGATAAGGCGCTGTTAACCGCTCCCAAGAAAATGACCATGTGGGTAGTGGGTTTGGAGCAAGAAAAAACCAATCTGTGGGGAACTTGGAAAACACAGACGGAGGTAGCAGTATCTGACCAAGATCTCAATTTGTTTTCTTCTTTGGATGATGGAAACAACCAAGGATGGGCATTGAAGACCCAAGAGAAATGGGAGCGACTCCACAGTTCCTCTTCAGTTGTTTTTGAATACAACTCGATGCAGTTTCAAAGAGTAGAACGATTCAGAGAGGTGGAGTTTGAGCGCAACTGGAATATTTTGGGATGGAATACCCCAGGAAGTTTTAAGAACATTCAACTGAACCAAGAATTTAGAAAAGAGCACAGCACATTGACACTAACGGCCGAGCGATTGGAGTTGGGAAAATCATGGGAGGGAAATCGTGTTCGCTGGAAAGGACAACCGATTCAATACGATCAATTGAATTATAAAATAGATGGTTGGTACACCCAATCCAAGGGAATCAGAATGGGTACCTATGCCCGCAATAAAAGTCGATTGGATTGGACACCAGGCAATACTCGGTTGTATTATCAAGATGAGATGGAATGGAACCAGCAGTCTGGAACCGGCGCGCAGAAGCCTTATGCATTCGTTGATTATATGGTGGGGTTTGGAACCAAAGACACCTTGCAAAAAAAGATGGTTGTTTTTTATCGCAACAGAACAGATCGCTTGTCTGATTTAGCCAATACTGGAATTGCCACCGCAGCGCGCGCCGAGCAAATGGGATTGGACATGGCTTGGCAGGTGAATGCGCGATGGCGCAATTACGCCGTGTTATCCAGAAGACAATTGATGGTTCACGATGCAGAGCGTTTTACCGGTCAGCCCGAGCGCACATGGGTGGGCCGGTTGGGAACCAATTGGGCCAATGAACAGCAATCGCTCTTTTTGAATGTCTATTATGAAACTGGATCTGGATTAGAGCAGCGCAAGTCTTATATCTACATGGAGGTACCCGCAGGACAAGGCAATTATGTTTGGGTGGATTACAACAAGAATGGTATCAAAGAGTTGAACGAGTTTGAAGTGGCGGCTTTTGGATACGAAGCCAATTATATACGAAGCATCTTACCCACCAATGATTTCATTGCGATTCAAAAACAAAAGGCCAATGCTTCCTTGCAGATTAAACCCAAGCGCGGTTGGCTCAAACCGCTGAGTAACGTCGCGCATTTCCAATGGGAAAATCAAGGCACACAAGGTGTGCAATGGGAAAGTTTAAATAAAGCCTTGTTGGACACATCCGTGATTCAGTATTTGCGAACCTTCCGCAACCAAACGATTTGGAATGTCAATCACCCCATTTGGAGTTTGGGATTGGACATGAGCAGTGTGGCCAGTAAGAATGCGCTCACTTTGGGCTATGAGTGGAAAGAAGAAACGAGCTTTCAGCCCTATTTCCGATGCAATGTTTTTTCCAACATGTCTTTACAGCCCGCCTTAGCGGTAGCCAACAAGCGCGTAGAAAGTAATTTTTTGAATGGAAGAAATTATAGTCTGCACATCCAACGTTATCAAGTAGAGTGGCTGTTGCGCAAGGGGACCCAAAGTCAATTGACCTGCACCCCCAGTTATGTAGTGAAATCGGGGGCAGGAGAAACCAGTCCGATGCAAGCCGTGCACGTGCCCATGCAAGTGCGTTGGAATCAGCCCGGGGAATATGCGATGACTGCCGAGTTGGCTTTTCATGATTTGCGTTGGAATGGCGACGCAACAGGATCGATGGCCTATGATGTTTTGGAAGGATTGGTGGTGGGAAGAAATGCGACGTGGATGGTGCAATACCAAACACAAGGCGGAAAATTGCAGTGGACCATTCAATACAATGGAAGACAATCTCCCAATCGGGCCATGGTGCACACTGGAATGTTACAAGTCAGGATGAATTTGTGAGAAAATTCCCTTGAAAAATGAAAAAAACGACGTAAATTTGCGCCGTTATCAACGAAGTCGATCGTTTACCCAACAAAATATTTCTCTCATTTTCAATCAATTAGAAAAACATTGTTGAAAAGTCTTGGTAGAATAAAAAAAAGGTATTACTTTCGCACTCCGTTTTTGACGGATAAACCGTAACGACATGGATACTTTGAGTTATAAAACAATTTCTGCCAACAAGGAAACAGCTGATAAAAAGTGGTTGGTAGTAGATGCGACTGGTGTTAATTTGGGCCGTTTGAGTTCAGAAGTTGCTTCTTTGCTAAGAGGCAAGCACAAGCCATTATTTACTCCTCACGCTGACTGTGGAGACAATGTAATCGTTCTGAATGCAGATAAGATTGCTTTGAGTGGAAAGAAATGGGATGAGAAAGTGTACATCCGTTACACAGGCTATCCAGGTGGACAACGTTTTGCTTCTCCAAAAGAGATGATGGCAAAGCATCCAACTGCGATGGTAGAGATGGCAGTACGTGGTATGCTTCCAAAGAATCGTTTGGGAAGCGCAGTTTACCGCAACTTGTTTGTTTATGCTGGTTCAGACCACAAACAACAAGCTCAACAACCAACAGAATACAAGATTAAAGGATAATACATCGGTATGGCAACTACCCAATACACCAATACTTCAGGTCGTCGTAAATGTGCAGTAGCACGCGTATACCTTTCAGAAGGAACAGGAAACATCACGATCAATGGTCGTGATTTGAAAACATATTTCCCATCATTGGTTTTACAGTACAAAGTGAATCAACCATTCGCATTGACTGGAACTGAAGGAAAGTATGATTTTAAAGCCAACATCGATGGTGGTGGAATTACAGGACAAGCGGAAGCAGTTCGTTTGGCTGTAAGCAAAGCATTGATTGAAATTAATCCTGAGTGGAAGCCCGCATTGAAAGCGGAAGGATTGACAACACGTGACCCACGTATGGTTGAACGTAAGAAGTTCGGTCAGAAGAAAGCACGTAAGCGCTTCCAGTTCTCTAAGCGTTAATCGCAGAACTGGGACATTGTTTAGCATCCAAATTCGCCGGACTCACCTTTTGGTGGCTACCGGCGAATTGATTTTAGAGAAAGTAAACAATTATATAATAAAATGGCAAGAGTTAGTTTTGACGAGCTTTTGGAGGCTGGAGTACACTTCGGTCACTTAAGCAGAAAATGGAACCCTAATATGGCTCCATACATCTTTGGTGAGAAAAAAGGAATTCACATCATCGATTTGAATAAAACAGCAGTGAAATTAGAAGAAGCTGCTAACGCGATGAAACAAATCGCGAAGTCTGGTAAAAAAATCCTTTTCGTAGCAACAAAAAAACAAGCCAAAGATTTGGTAGCTGAGCGTATTTCTGCGATTGGAATGCCTTTCGTTACTGAGCGTTGGCCAGGTGGTATGTTGACAAACTTCGTTACTATCCGTAAGGCAGTACGCAAAATGTCTAACATCGAGAAAATGGAAGTAGACGGAACTGCTGCTACATTGTCTAAGCGTGAGCGTTTGCAATTGACTCGTACGCACGATAAAATGTTCAAAGTATTGGGTTCTATCGCGGACATGAACCGTGTACCTGCTGCATTGTTTGTTATCGACGTAATGAAAGAACACATTGCCGTAGCTGAAGCGAAGCGTTTGGGTATTCCAGTTTTCGCAATGGTTGATACCAACAGCGATCCACGTAAAGTTGATTTCGCTATTCCTTCTAACGACGATGCTACAAAATCAATTTCTAAAATTTTAGATGTTGTAATCGAAGCCATCGCAGAAGGTTTGACTGAGCGTAAATCTGAAAAAGATAAAAACGAGGATGCACCAGCAGCTGAAGTAAAAACAGAAGCAAAAGCAGATGCAAGACCACGTAAACGTGCACCAAGAGCTTAATTGAGTTTTTCTTTAAAAAAAAATCATTATGAATATTACAGCAGCAGATGTAAATAAATTACGTACCATCACCGGTGCCGGTATGATGGACTGCAAAAAAGCCTTGGTGGAAGCCAATGGTGATTTTGATGCAGCGATTGACTTGCTTCGCAAGAAAGGTCAAAAAGTTGCAGCCAACAGAAGTGATCGTGACGCTACAGAAGGTGTGGTTTTGGCCAAAGCTTCTTCAGACAACACACGTGGTACCATGTTGGTTTTGAACTGTGAGACAGATTTCGTTGCTAAAAACGACGCTTTCGTTGCAGTTGCCAATACCATTTTGGATATTGCTATTGCACACAACCCAGCTACTTTGGATGAGTTGAAAGCATTGCCATTCGCGGATAGCGGTTTGTCAATCAATGACAAAATCACTGAAGAGATTGGTAAAATCGGAGAGAAGTTGGATTTGTCTTACTATGGAACAGTTAACGCTGGAATGGTTTATTGCTACAACCATCCTGGAAATAAATTGGCTTCAGTAGTAGGTTTCAACAAAGAGACTTCGGCTGAGGTTGCTAAAGACGTTGCAATGCAAGCTGCAGCGATGGCTCCAGTAGCTTTGGATGAGAATTCAGTTTCTGAAGAGATCAAACAAAAAGAATTGGAAGTGGGTAAAGAGCAAGCCATCAACGAAGGCAAACCAGCTGAAATGGCTGAAAAAATCGCGATGGGTCGTTTGGGTAAATTCATGAAAGAAAACACATTGTTGAACCAAGAGTTTATCAAGGACAGCAAGATGAATGTTTCTCAATACATGAAGTCTACAGATAAAGATTTAACTGCAACAGGATTCATCCGTTTCGCATTGGGATAGTCGATATCTAAATCAATATACAAAGGGGAATGACGCAAGTTGTTCCCTTTTTTTTTGGGTAAAGGGTAAAGGGTAAAGGGTAAATGGTATTGGGTGATGGGTTTTGGGTGAGCAGATTACCGATAACCCTGAGCCAATTACCGACAACTGTTATATCGTTGAAATGGTTATATTTGATGACCTTAAAACCAAAACATGGAAAAACGATTTTTTACTTGCATACTTGTTGGAATATTTTCTCTCCTTTCCCTCATCCCCTCCTTCCTCTTTTCCCAATCCCCACCATCCATTCCCTATCAGGCGGTGGTGCGCAATGCGGATGGCACGACGATGAGCAATGCAGCGTTGACCATGATTTTCAAGATTCATGATGTCTCTGCAACGGGAACGGTGGTGTACCAAGAGAGCCAAGCTTTGACAAGCAATGCGCAGGGTTTGGTCAGTTGTTTTGTTGGCAACGGAACAGCTGCCCAAGGCATATTTTCCAATATCAATTGGGGCACTGGCGCTAAGTTTTTGCATGTCTTGATGAATTCCGGCAATGGTGAGGTCGATCTGGGAACACAACAGATGATGAGTGTGCCGTATGCTTTGTATGCGGAGACTGTTGGAGGCGAGATAAGCTTAACTGTCTCTACCCAAGTGGCAGATAGTATTTCGTATCGCACTGCCATGATGCATGGGGTAGTTTCTACACCTGCCAATGAGGCCGTGCTTTCGCAAGGATTTTGTTGGAGTACCACGAGTGGGCCCGACTTTACTGATTTTTCAGGGGTTGCTAATTATTCCATTGCTGGGACATTTCAATTGAATGCACAGAATCTTACACCTTCAACGCTTTATCATTTTAAAGCCTACGCTACTAGTGTGAGTGGAACTTATTGGGGAGAGGAAAGTACGTTTACCACATTGAGTTTGGTTGTTCCTACGTTGAATACAATTGATCCCATTACTGTTTCCACTACAAGTATTCAAAGCGGGGGTAATATTTTAGAGGAAGGCGGAACGCCCATTATTGAAAAGGGAATCGTGTATGGCACATCCTCCAATCCTACCATTTCTGGTAGCCATGTGGTCAGCACTTCTAATGCTAGCCCTTTCACCGCTATTCTTCCCAATATTCAGAGCAATACCATTTACTATATCCGATCATACGCTACCAATGGAACGGGCGTTGGATACGGAAATGAGGTTGTTTTTAATAGCAACACCATTTATTTACCAACTATCGTTACCGTTGCCATGAGTGCCATTCAATACACGGCCGCTACTTCTGGCGGTGATATCGACAACACGGCCATTGGCTTGTCAGTAACCGCAAAGGGATTGTGCTGGAGCACCAGCCCCAATCCAACAGTGAACAATTCACAATTGACTACCGGCAATACATCGGCTGCGGATTATGCATTGACCATGAACAATCTCACGCCCAATACCACCTATTATGTTCGTGCATTTTATCAAAGTGGGGTCAACTACATGTATGGCAACGAAATTAGTTTTACCACCTTGGCCATGACCTTGCCTACGGTTACAACAACCGAACCCAGTGGCATTACTACCACTTCCGCCAACATCGGCGGTATCGTTACCGATAATGGTGGTAGCACCATCATCAGTAAGGGTGTTTGTTGGTCGACGACAACTAATCCAACCATTGCATCCTCCGTGGCCATGGGAACTGGAACAGGGAACAATTATTTTGTGAGTTTGACCAGTTTGAATCCAACCACCAGTTATCATGCGCGCGCATTTGCCACCAATGCAACGGGCACCGCTTATGGAAATGAAGTTGTTTTTGTTCCCAATGGATTGCCCTTGTTGAGCACCGTTTTACCCGTAGTAGGAACCAAGCCCATGATTGTAGAAGGCACCAGTTACAACGGAGGAGGATTTGTGAGTGAGCAAGGCAGCAGTGCGGTAAGTACACGCGGTATTTGTTGGAGCACCACCAATAACAATCCCACCACTGCGGACAACATCGTAGCTTCCGGCACAGGAGTGGGTGGATTTACAGGGTCGTTGCCGAATGTTACAGGATGCGGAACAACCTATTATTATCGTGCCTACGCCACCAATAGCTACGGTACTTCCTACGGTAGTGTTTTATCCATCAACAGCGGTTGGCCCTTGGTCAGTGCAGTGACGGTGAATTCATTGGATTGGCCCAATGCCAGCTTTAGCGCATCCGTTTCTTCCGATTGTGGTATAACACAAAAAGGATTTGTTTGGAACATAACAGGAAATCCCATTATAAACGGAAATCAGCCGCAAGGAAAATTCACGCAAGAAGGAGAAGGGGTCGGTAATTTTGAAAGTTTGATTGCTCAGTTTGTCCCCAATAAGACATACAAAATTAGAGCATACGCTCAAAACGAAGTTGGATTGATTTATGGTCCTGAAAGTACATTTACCGTCAACAATTACTCTCAAGGTCACTACATAGGTGAGTCTTTTGCAGGAGGAGTGATTTTCTATTTGGATGAAACAGGGCAACACGGCATGGTAAGATCTTCAGAGACAATTGGACCATATTTATATGGATGCGGAGATGTCAATTCGAATTCTGATATAAGTTTTGGCTCTGGTCCGCAAAATACAGCCAATATGGTTGGCTCCTGCTCGGGATTAACTACAGGAGCTACTGAGGTTTTAAATTACAATATGAATGGATTTTCTGATTGGTTTCTACCATCAAAGGAAGAGTTGGAATTGGTATTTCAAAATTCTATATTGACAGGTGTTTCCTCTAATGTGGATGGTTTATATCTCACTTCTTCCCAATATGTTGGAGATTGGTATGGTTTCGTGTATGGTGCATTCTGGGGTATGCCAAGTACTGGTGGCTGGGGATGGTATGGGAAAGGGGCTCCAACCTATAGCAACCCAAGCTATGTTGTGCCCGTCCGAATTTTTTAATGGTAATTCAATACAACAATGAAAAGTTTTTATTCGATATCGTTTTTTACCTTATGCCTCCTTTCCCTCATTCCCTCAACCCTTTTTTCCCAATCCCCTCAATCCATCCCCTACCAAGCGGTGGTGCGCAATGCGGATGGGACGACGATGGGCAATGCTGCGTTGACCATGATTTTCAAGATTCATGATGTCACTGCAACAGGAACGGTGGTGTACCAAGAGAGTCAAGCTTTGACGAGCAATGCACAGGGTTTGGTCAGTTGTTTTGTCGGCAACGGAACAGCAGCGCAAGGCACATTTGCCAATATCAATTGGGGCGGTGGCGCCAAGTTCTTGCATGTCTTGATGAATGCCGGCAATGGAGAGATAGATTTGGGAACCCAGCAGATGATGAGTGTGCCGTATGCGTTGTATGCGGAGCAAACAGATGTCCGGGTTAGCGCTACTGGTGATACATTATCGATTGGTGGGGAATCGGTGATTGTGCCTGGAATCAGCGCGGCCAACGCCATAATCCCCGTGAGCAACTCTGGTTTGGGCGCTGTATTGTTGCCTGGAAATACAACCTGTACAAATGAATTCATCAGCGCTACTGGTTGTGGAGGACAGACCTCTTTGACCTATGATGGCCGAACGTATGATTTGGTAGAGATTGGCGGTCAATGTTGGTTTGCGGATAATTTAGCGAC
>CANFLZ010000047.1 GCA_947448135.1 Flavobacteriales bacterium | reverse complement strand
GCAAACTTTTTGGTAAGAACTTTTGGCCTCTTCACTGCCATAATTAGAAGACTCACGCCAGTATTCACAAGCGCCTTCTTCGTCATGAAAACGATAGCGTATTTCACCGAGCAACATCAATACTTCGGAAAGATTTTCAGGTTTTTCTAGAGCAAGTTCAGAGAAAATTTCTTCGGCAGATTCCATTTGTTGAGCATAATACTTGGCCATGCCCATATTGAATTTAGCAGAGAGGAGCGTTGGACGAATATCATAAGCAGCTTGAAAGTAAATGAAGGCTTTTTCAAATTCATTTCTTTCAGTATGAATAATACCCATCAAATAATAGGCGTCAGGATCATCGGAAAACGAATCTACAGCCCTTTGTAAAACGCGCAAAGCATCTTTGGGCTTTTGTTGGTAATAGAAACATTCACCCAGCCAGTAAATCGCTTTATAATCGTCTTGATTGTTGTTGTAGTAATCATTCAGAAAAGGAAAAGCGGCTTCAATTTGTTGGTTTCGCAATAAGCAGATTCCATAGTTTAAGGGGTATTCTGCAGGTTTGAAACCAATCGCCTCATAATGCAATTTCGCCTTATCAAAGTTTTTAGTTTTCATGTACGCATTAGCAGCTAAGAAGTGCCAATCATCTTCTTTACCTGCGATTTGCTGTAAGCAACATTGAAAGATAGAGTCAATCTCATGACCTATGCCAGCATATTTTTCAGCTTTATAGCGCTCTTGAAATTGAGACAAGGTTTGGCCCTGAGCTAGATTAGCACAGACCAATAAGCACCCAATGAGCCATTTGTTGAACATCGTTCAAATATACCCCAACTTTTTTAAAGTTTACCGACTTATCAGGGAATAACCCACAAGGCATGGTTAAATCTTCCAGCGCTTCATAAGCTCATCTTTCTTCTTTTCGATTCGGTCATTTGAATCAAAAGGCAGCACCGTGAAGCCCGCGCTGAAATTGTATATCGGACCGGTTGCATTGCTTTTGAAAAAGGTTTGCATAGGAATTGTCACAAATGCTTTGGTTCTTCCGTAACCAATGGATGCAGACAGGTCAGAGGCAAAAGATCGGATTCCAAAATCGGTTTTGTTTTTTACTTCAAAGTCGCCAAATTGATTGTGGTAAGATTGGTAGGTCTTAATTCCAAATCTCCAATGTCCCAATAATCCTGCTGATACATGGAATTGAGGCTTATCGGCACTGCCAAAGTTCAATTCAAGCATCAATGGAACAGTAAGTTTTGATAAACGCAATTCATTCTTTTTAAAATCATTGTCTGGTTGGTAGGAGTATGTAAGCATATTAGTAGCCGTTGCATCGTTGTATTTTAACTGGATGTTTTTATTCCATGCATAGCTTTCAAGGCTATATCCAAGGCCGGTGTATATGCCAGTTCCATTTTTAGTAAAAGCAAATTTTTTCTCAATGAAATTGATTCGTACACCCGCAGACTTATTCATGTTTTGCTCAAGCCATGGAGAGATTTTAGCGTTATTTCCATCGATGTCTCCTAGCCAAGGGATGAACAAATCCATTCCATTCCAATGGGTTTGGTTGGAGAAGTTTCTTTTTTCGCAGATTGGATTTGTCTCAGGGCTGTTTTCTTGCGCTGAAATCAATTGACTAACCAAAATGCATACGGCGATTAAAATTGCGTTTTTTGTCATTTTGCGAATAACGAATAAAAGGGCATGATTTTCGTTCTTGAACATTTTAATTAAAGTTAAAGAACATTTAAAACTAAGACAATTTAACGGATGTTACCAAAAAAGACGGACATTTGTATCATGTACACCCGACTCCTAGTTGTCATCTTTATGTTGCTTTTCACGAGCTGCTCTTATCAGGGTTGGCAGCAGGGGATTTGTATTTGTGTACAATCACATCAGTGGATTCAAAGCGCACGAAGTGCTGTATTATTGGGAGGCGAAGAGGAAGGGGCAGGAATTGTTGGAGAGGATCAAAAGCCGGTGACAAAAAACCTGAGCCACAAAAATCAAGAAGGTGTTGTAGAAGTGGTGATGAAGGTGGATCAAAAGGGTCAATGGAAAGTGGTGAATATGGCCGCCACCAATGAAGAGTTAGCGAAATATGTTCTTTCAAAGTTGAAGGATTATAGTCCACAGACCAACAACAAGACTGTCGGTCAGGTGGTCAAGTATCGATTTGTATTTAAAAAACAAGCATAATGGCGGCGTTGAAGGATTTGCGTTCATTGACCCAGGATGAATTGTTGGCTTGGGTATTGTCAATTGGAGACAAAAAATTTAGAGCACAACAAATTCATGAATGGCTTTGGAAGAAAGGCGCGACGAGTGTCGATCAAATGAGTAATTTGTCTCATGAACTCCGTCAAGCGATTCAACGTGATTTTTCATTTCCAGTGGCTGTTCGTCAATCAGAGCAGATTTCAAATGACGGTACCGTTAAATGTATTTTTGGCGTGGATCAAGACAAGGTGGTCGAAGGCGTTTTGATTCCTACGCCCAAGCGCATGACGGCTTGTATTTCTTCGCAAGTTGGTTGCAGTTTGGCTTGTAAGTTTTGCGCAACGGGAAGATTAAAGATGATGCGCAATTTAACAGCAGGAGAAATCTATGATCAGGTCTATAATTTGAAAATGGAAGCCGAAAATCGGTACAACATTCCATTGTCCAACATTGTGTACATGGGAATGGGTGAGCCATTGTTGAATTACAAAAATGTTTTGCAATCCATCGAGCACATTACTTCTCAAAAAGGATTGGGGATGTCCGCACAGCGCATTACCGTGAGCACCGCAGGCGTTGCCAAGATGATTACCAAATTAGGTGACGATGCTGTGAAGTTTCATTTGGCGGTTTCATTGCATGCCGCTACCGATGAAAAGCGCAATCATATTATGGAGATCAATGAAACCAATAACTTGGAAGTGTTGGCCAATTCATTGCGTTATTATTATGAAAAAACCGGTGACCGTGTCACCTTTGAATACATCATTTTTAAAGACTTTAATGACAGCATTGAAGATGCAAAAGCTTTAGCAGAGTACTGCAAACAATTGCCGGTAAAAATCAATGTCATAGAGTACAATCCTATTGTTGGAGGCGAGTATCAGCAAACCACTGAAGAGCGATTGAAGGCATTTACCCAATACTTGTTGCAGCGCAATATGGTGGTTAATTTACGCCGTTCACGCGGTAAGGATATTGACGCAGCTTGTGGACAGTTGGCCAATAAAAATCAGTCCATGTTAAAGCCGGAAGCGCAAGAGAAAATTGGGTCCCTATTGTAAGGTGCTCAATCTGAAACCGACGTCAGCAATTCCCTCAAGGTTTTCTACACGCATGGCTTGTTGAATCGAGATTCTGTAATGTCCAGCCATCGGAAATTTCTTTCTTTCCTTGAAAATAATTCTGTTGTCATAAAGATCACCTAAACCACTTCCCAACCAATGGCCTTCTGAATCGGCCAATGGACAGTTGATCGTATCGATGCTCAATTTACCGTTGGGAAACTCCAATGAAACAAAAAGAAAGACATTGGAGTATGGATAACCTTCTTGGTTTCTCAGCGTTACATAGAAGTTGTGGAATGAAACTGTATCTTGAATATCGAACTCAAAATTGACAGGCTCTTTTTCATTCCAGGTAGCATTGGTAATTTCTTTGGATTGCTCAAATACCCTAGCGCTATCGCAGCTGTAAAGGCCGATAAGACAAAGGGAAATCAAGAAAAGTCCTAAGCTTTTACGCATCATGGTGCTGGATTTTGAGGCGGTTTTGGGTTGTTTCCTTTGTTTGGTTTTGGACCGTGGAATTTCTTTTTTGGCGGATGGTTCTTTTGAGGAGCTCCATCTGAAGCCCCATCTTTGGGCGGATTGTTTTGGGTTTTGGGTTTTGGGTTTTGAGCTGGAGGAGACTTTGGCTCGTTGTTCTTTTTGTCAACAGGCTTATTTCCAACTTGCGGCGCTGCACTCTTGTTGTTGCGCCCTTTGTTATTGAAGCGTTTTTTACTTTTGTCAAAACGAGTCAAACTATCTTGACCAACAACTTGAGCAAACCCAACTTCTTCCTCTTTTTCTTTTTCTTTGTCTGATAAATAAATTTCGTCACTTACCTGAATGGATTGACCCTTTTTATTTTTCTCAATGATGTCAAATACCATTTCTGTGGACAATGCAAACGGCGCAGATCCGGGCTCATTGTCTAAAAAGTAATACACCATTTTTTTGAAAATATCCGTCTTGAAATGTGTGGCAGTTCCTTTGGGTAATTTCAATTTGACATTGGTCGGAGGTAGATCTTTAACAGCTTCTACATACTGATCCAGTTCATAATTCAAACAACATTTGAGCTTACCGCACTGACCCGCTAATTTACCGGGATTGAGTGATAATTGTTGGTAACGAGCGGCAGATGTTGAAACAGCCCTAAAGTCTGTCAACCAAGTGCTGCAGCACAATTCTCGTCCGCAACTACCGATACCGCCGAGGCGACCCGCTTCAGCGCGGTAACCGATTTGTTTCATTTCAATTTTCACCTTGAAACGCTCGGCCAATTTGCGAATGAGTTCGCGGAAGTCGACTCTGTCTTCAGCGGTGTAATAGAATATTGCTTTGGTGCCATCACCTTGAAATTCTACGTCGCTGATTTTCATTTGAAGATTGAGTTCTTTGGCCACTTGTCTTGCACCCATCATGGTGGTGCTTTCTTGGGCTCTAGCATTTTGCCATTTGGAAAGATCTTCCTCGTTGGCTTTTCTCAAAACTTTCTTGATCTCGTAATTGTCTTTGACGTCTTTTCGTTTTAGTTGGATTTTGACCAATTCTCCGGTCAAGGATACCACTCCGATGTCAATTCCCGGGTTTAAATCCACGGCTACGACATCTCCTGTGTACAACTCTAACTGACTATTTCTAAAGTAACTTTTACGACCATTTTTAAAACGAACCTCTACGATATCAAAGGGCTTTTGACCAACAGGCAAAGGAATGCCAGTTAACCAATCAAAAACACTCATTTTATCGCAGCCACAAGTCCCGCACGAGCCGTTGTTGTTACAACCCGCGGGCACTCCATTTTTTCCACTTGAACATGAACTACATCCCATATCTCTCCTTTTTAGCTTTAGGTAGCTTATTCCTCAAAGGTAAGCATTATCCCAACATGTATTAATCCGTGTATTGATTCCTTCTCAAAAGGTGATGAACTTTGATGCTGAGATGTCCAAAAAGCAGCTTGGCGTTGAGGTTTCTGCCAATGTGATAAGCCGCATCTGTCAGCTCGTTCATCAAATCTTCCGCATTAAAATGGTTGATGAATTTGGAGAATTTCTCTGCAAAAGCACGTTCGCTATCGGTCATTTGGAGAATATCTTCTCCAATATAGTTTTTCAATAAATTCTGTCGGATTTGCTCTAGTCCGTAGTCGAAGAATTGCTTTTGAATTTCTCGTCCCCAAGAATGGAACGTAGTGCCCATTTCGGTGAGTTGAAACAAATCTTTTTTGTAACACAAGCGCATCCAATTTTGGAATGCATCGTCAAGGCCTTGGTTGAAATTCTCATTTTGTGCAAACAAAATGGCTTTCCACAAATTTCCATTGGCAAAGGCAGCGGAGCGCTGGGCACGCTCACTTTCGATTCCAATGTGCAACAGATAATTTAAAATGGCGGCATCATCAATTTTGGGAACTTGCACCGCTTGCACTCGAGAGAGTACCGTCGGCAACATGGCCTCCATGCTTTCTGTGACCAAAATAAAAATGGTATTGGCCGGAGGTTCTTCCAACAGCTTCAGCAATTTGTTGGCCGTATCCTCTTTGATGATTTCAGCCATCCAAATGATCATCACCTTATTTCCTCCGTAGAAGGATTTGAGGGATAATTTTTTTGCGATGTTATTGGCCTCATGCACCGAGAACATCAGTGTTTTGTTTTCCTTAGCGATTTGACTGATCCAATATTCGGTATTGAAGTAAGTTGTTTTTAAAAGCAACTCACGCCAATCTTCACCGAAGTCATCAGACACTGTATGTTCACTGCCCGAGGATTTGTTGAAATATGGAAAAGAAAAATGCAAATCGGGATGCTGTAGCGACTGCATTGATTTGCAAGATCTACAAGTGCCGCAAGCATCAGTCTCTCCTTGGTTTTCACACAAAACATATCTACTCATGGCAAGAGCCAAGGTGAGGGCGCCATGCCCTTCACCGCCATTGAAAAGTAGTGCATGGGGAACGCGTCCCTCGCGCACACTGTGCAATAGCTTTTCTTTGACCTTGTTTTGGCCGATTACTTCCTCAAATGAGTACATCATGTTGTAAATCTACAAATGGAATAGTTCGTAGAAAATTTCTAGGCTTTGAATCGATGATTTTTTTTCCATTTGTATGAACAAATAATCGACGCAGGCTTGCAGCATGCTTCTTTTTTGGGCAGAAGAGACAGACTTTTCTTCCAAGACGTTCCAATCATGGTGAAGCATGGAACAAAAAATTTCTAGTTGGCGGTTTTCGCCAAGGATGTTGATTCCTGGTGGTGGAGTACCTTTTCCAAATGAGCCTTCATGCATATTGAACCACGTTGGATTGTCTTGTGGTACAATGGGACAACATCCCAATGATTTCATCAATCCGATGATAAAAGCAAAATGAAATGATTGCACATGGTGTGTTTCGTCAAGGTCTTGTGTGAGTTGCTGCAGGAAATGATACAGCGGTGGATTTTGGTAGTGATCCTCTAAAATGTGGTGCAAAATTTCTTGGAAAAACAGCAAAGAGGCACTTTTTACCGGATCGATTCGACAATGAAAAAGAGGCTGGGTTACCTGTGGATTACGCAACCAAGGCGTTTGCTCTTTTTGGTCTTCTTTGATTTGAAACTGCACAGTATCAAACAAATCGAACTTGGGACCCTTTTTAGAAGAACCTTTCCACCAATAGGATTGCAGACCGTTGATTTCCGAGAAGATTTTGACAAGGCAAAGCTGATCTCTGATCAGTTTTTTCTGAATGACGATGCCCTGTAAATCTTTCATTGTATTGGTTTAAAAGCGCTATTTTTGTCTCAAAAGTACGAGATGAACACGGAATACCTTCCCGCTTGGATATTGGTCATTACGATTGGCACCTACATGATTTATCGTTTCAAAGATGAAATCTACATGATGTTCAATTATGTGGAGCGTGAGGGTGTTATAGAAAATTGGGCGCAAGCCAAGGTCAAAGGGGAAAGTCAGTTCCATCCTTTGATAGCGTATGAAGATGTTCAGGGAAGGATAAAATTCAGGGCAGATGAGTTTTGTAAAGATGAGCCCATGTATCCAGTCGGGACAAAAGTAAAAGTGCGCATGCACCCTCGTAAGAAGGCCATGCGCAAAGTAATTTATCCCAAGAATTAGTTCTTTTCAATCCATTGATAGATCTCTTTCATGCTAGGCTGAATGATGATCTCAATTCTTCTGTTTTTGGATTTGTCATTTGTGTCAACAGGATGAAACTCACTGCGTCCGGCCGCAGACAAAATCTCTGGTTTTACTGTTGAATTTTCACTCATGATTTTCACCACTTCTGTAGCGCGAAGAACGCTCAGTTCCCAGTTGTCTCTGGGGATCGAAGAAGAGTTGATTCTATCTGTATCGGTGTGACCCTCTACGATAATTTCCACTTCATTTTCATCTTGCAACGCCTGTGCTATTTCTAAGATGGCCTCTCTACCTTTTGCATCAACGGCGGTACTTCCAGAAGCAAAAAGCAATTTGGCTTCCATGCTGATGTACACTTTTCCGTCTCTTTCGGTAACCGTCAAACCTTTGTTTCTAAACGCTTCTAAAGCTTTGGTTAATTTGGCTCTTAATGCTTGTGCGGCGCTATCTTTTGCTGCCATCATGCGTTGTAAGTCTTGCAATTTTGCTTCGCGTTCGGCGATTGCATTTTCTTTTTCTTTGACTTCCGCTTCTTTGACTTTTAATGCATTTTCTTTTCTCTTCAATTCTTCCAAAAGCAATTTATTTTCCTTGCTAGAAGCCACCAAGAGGGTGTTCATTTTTTGAGTCAGGGTATCGTTCAACGTGGACAAGTTGTCTACTTGATCTCGTAGGCTGCGGTTTTCTTTGCCGTATTTGGAGGTGTCTTGAGCGAGTTTGATGTTCTCTTTTTTCGCAGTGCTCAAGCCAGTTGTACATTCCTTGTTGTTGGCGTCTAACTTTTCGTTTAGATTTCTCAGCTGTTCAATTTCTTGATCCGCTTTTTGTTTTTTATCTGTTAACTCCGTGAACTTCTTTTTAGGAACACAAGCAACAAAAGCCAATGCCATTCCCAATCCCAACCAGTATTTTGTACTTTTCATTTTCATGATTTTGTACAAAGTACCCGCTGAAAATGGAATTATGGGCAGTGCAACTATTTATTTACGAACGTCAAAATGTCAATTGATGGCTGCAACCCAGCTTTCTACATCAGACAATTGAATAGTAGGGATTTCCAATTTGTTTTTCTTTCTGTATCCATTCAATTGCTGGTGGATGGCTGTAGGCTTGGCATTTTTCAATGAGTCCAGATCGATGAATCCAGCCTTGGGCAAGTGCTCCACCCATTCGTCCATTACGCCAATGTTTCTGAAGGAAGACAAGTCGGGTCCATGGACGGGCTTTTCTGGGCGCATTTGCGGGAAGAATAATACCTCTTGGATGGTGTCGTTATTGGTTAATAGCATCACCAAGCGATCCACACCAATTCCCATTCCTGATGTTGGAGGCATGCCATATTCCAATGAGCGAATAAAATCGTGATCGATGAACATGGCTTCGTCGTCTCCTCGTTCCATCAATTTCATTTGCTCTTCGAATCTTTCCAATTGATCGATAGGATCATTCAGTTCACTGTAGGCATTGGCAATTTCTTTTCCGTTGACCATCAACTCAAATCTCTCTGTCAATTCAGGGTTTTCACGATGTCTCTTACAAAGAGGAGACATTTCAACAGGATAGTCCGTGATGAAAGTGGGTTGGATGTAGTTCTTCTCACATTTTGCCCCAAATATTTCATCGATTAGTTTTCCTTTACCCATTGATTCGTTGACTTCTAAGCCAATGGATTTGCAGAATTCAAATATTTCTTTTTCGGTTTTTCCAGTAATGTCAAAACCAGTAAAATCGATAATGGATTGCGTCATGGTAACGCGTTTGAAGGGCGGGGTGAAGTTCAAAACCTTTTCTCCGTGTTGCACTTCTGTTGTACCAAGCGCTTGATGACACACATGTCCGAGCATGTTTTCGGTGAAAGTCATCATCCAATTGTAGTCCTTGAAGGCTACATAAATTTCCATTACCGTAAATTCCGGATTATGGGTTCTGTCCATTCCCTCGTTACGGAAATTTCGAGAGAATTCATAAACACCATCAAAGCCACCAACGATCAATCTTTTCAAATAAAGCTCATTGGCGATTCGCAAATACATGGGAATGTCCAATGCATTGTGGTGGGTAATGAAAGGGCGAGCAGCCGCACCACCGGGAATATTTTGTAATACAGGAGTGTCTACTTCTAAATAGCCGTGGTCGTTGAAAAATTGACGCATGGCGTTGACGATCTTGGTGCGGGTATAGAACGTTTTTTTGACGTGATCATTGACGACTAAATCCACATAGCGCATGCGATAACGAGACTCCGGGTCTGTGAAGGCATCGAAAATATTTCCATCAGCATCTTTTTTGACAACAGGAAGAGGCTTGATGGATTTGGCCAGGATTTGAAAATGTGAAACCTTCACGGATATTTCACCCATTTTAGTGGTGAATAGTTTTCCGGTGATTCCGATGTAATCTCCGAAGTGGACCAAATGTTTGATGACATCGTTGTACAATGTTTTGTCTTCACCAGGACAGATTTCATCGACGTTGAGATACAATTGAATCTTTCCTGAAGAATCTTGGAGATCAGCAAAGGTGGCTTTTCCCATGACGCGCTGGTTCATGATTCGTCCAGCCAAAGTAACTTCCAAACCTTCTTGGTATTGGTCTTTGGATCCTTGTGCGGATTGATTGGTAACAAACTCAGCAGCAGGAAAGGGATCAATTCCCAAACCACGTAATCTTTGTAATGCTTCTCTTCTTACGATTTCTTCTGGAGACAAATGCGCGTTCATGACGCGAATTTAATCCTTAACGGGCGAAACTAGAATAACAAATTCACCCTTGGGGGAAGTTTCTTTTACCCACGCTTGTGTGGACAGTAAAGTTCCTCTGTAGACTTCCTGATGAAGCTTGGAGATTTCGCGCACAACAGCGCATTCTCTCTCTTCTCCGCAGAAAGCCAATAATTGATCAATCGTTTTTTGAAGACGATGTGGGCTTTCATAAAGGATGACAGTTTTGTCTTCTTGTGCAATTTTTTTAATCCGCGTTTCGCGACCTTTTTTGTGTGGAAGAAAACCCTCGAAAACAAATTTTTCTGCAGGCAAACCACTCATGACTAACGCGGGAACAAAGGCTGTAGCGCCTGGTAGGCATTCTACTTCTATGTCTTCTTTGATGCATTCTCTGACCAATAGAAATCCGGGATCTGAAATTGCGGGGGTACCTGAATCAGTGATGAGACAGGTTAAATTGTACGATTGAATTTTTTGAATCACCTTCCCTAAGGTTTGGTGCTCATTGTTTTGATGATAGCTCATCAAAGGCTTAGAAATCCCCAAATGTTGCAACAGCTTGCTGCTGTAACGGGTGTCCTCGCACAGAATAAAGTCACATTCTTGCAGGTACCGAATGGCCCGCAGCGTGATGTCTTCTAAGTTCCCAACGGGAGTGGGGACCAGTGCTAGTTTCATTTAGAAATGACGGCGTTGAACCAATTCCTCTAATTCGATGTAGGCGATGGAAGCAGTATCCCAATTGAATTTCTTTTTCAATTGATCCAAAAGCGCCATTGCTTTTTCGCCAGAGGCATTGTTTAATTCAGAAATCGAAATCTCGTATTGTTCAGAATCACCCATGAATAATTCACGAGCGAACTGAAAGCGCTGGTTCATGGTGATGCTTTTTTTCAAATCATCGATGGGCGCTTTTTCCAATCTTTTAAGAATGGTATGTTGCGTTTGTTGTTGCGCCAAAATATCATTCAGAGAGATGATGGGCGTATTTTCTTCAAGGACAGGATCTGGTGAATTTTGTGATTGTGTCACTTCTTCAATCATGTCCATGAGATTGACTTGGCGGGTATCTATGTCAATGGGTGATTCTTCCTCTTCAATTTCTGCTTCTAATTCAAATGTAGTTGCAGGAGTTTCCGAAATTGTTTCCTCTGTTGTTTCGGGAATTTCAATTTCGAAAACGGGAAGTTCTTCAAGCGTGATTTCGTTGATAGGTAGCTCGTTTTCAGGACGCACGTCGGCTTCATACGCTTTGTGTCTTAGTACAATAAGACGTTCGTATAATTCACGTGAGTGATTGACCATTTGCTCCAAAGAGTCTTTTTTGTTTTTTCCACTGTACAAACCATTGAGTTGATCTGCCAATTGCTGCGCTAGGCTTTGAAGTGGGATAAAATGATTTTCCATACAACTAATCTTGGTCTAAAATTATGGGATTGTAGGAGTTGAAATTGACCCTTATCAAAGAGTTATTCAATATGAAAAGTGAGTTATTTTATCAATTGCGCTTGTACTTTTTTGGGCAATCCTAAAACAACTTGGTGATACGAGTGGTCGATTAATTTCCAAATGAGTGCATCGGGTACATCTTGTCTCAAGGAGATGGTGTTCCAGTGCTTTTTGTTGCTGTGATATCCAGGTTGAATTCCGTTGTATTGTTCACGAAGCTCGATGGCGTAAGCGGGTTCACATTTTAAATTGATACCATCGAAATCAAAAATATCGCAGAGGGCGAACATTTTTCCAGCCACCTTAAAGACCAAAGTTCGATCATCAAAAGGAGTACACTCTTCGGTGAAAGGAAGAGAGAGGCAATACGTTCTAAAAGATTCAATGTTGAATTCCACGTGTTATTCGTAGGCTGCACACAAGTGCTTTTCTTTGCCTAACACAGCGCACGTTTTGAGACTGATGCTCAATTCATGGGTTTGATACGATCCATAACGAAGCTTGTTCAACGTTAAGTCGTAAGCATAGGAAACACTAATTTGGCTGAGTACATCAAATTTGACAATACCGCTGACGCCGTGTCCATTTCGAGCGGCAAATCCCAAACTAAATTTTTTCTTGTAGGTCAACATCGCTTGGGCATCAATGGCAGGGCGTGTGCTGCGCACCCAACGAAACATGAAGCTGGGTTTGAAAGCAAGGTCTTTGCTAATCTTGATGTATTTACCGTAGGTAATGTTGTAGTGTGTTTGGTATTTAGAATCTGTTAGGCCGTTGATGGTTCTTCCAGGAAGTGTTCGCATGGAAAGTCCATAAAATCGATCACCACGGTACAACCAAAATCCCATGTTGATATTGGGAAAGATATAATCACTAACAGTTCCTTGCATCACCGTTTCTGCAATAGGATCTAGGAAATTGATTTTGGTATAATCAGCGCGAATTTGATGAAATCCTACACCGATACCCGCAGCAAGATTGTATCCTTTGCTGACTCTGGTGTGGTAGGCATAATTCACCATAAATGAAGTGGAACCAAAAGCGCCATTTTGGTCGGATTCAACAATAGCTCCAAGACCTTGAAATGCATTTCTATTGGCTCTTAGACGCGCATGCACCATAGCCGCTGTTGTTCGAGGAGCGCCATCAATTCCATACCATTGCTGACGGTAATTGGATTTGAATTCGGTGCACGTTGTATAACCTGTTGCAGCTGGATTGATGAACTGGTAGTTAAAAACGAAATTGGTGTATTGCGTTTGTTGCTGCGCTTCTACCGCAACCGCTATCAATGATAGGAAAACCACCCAGCTATATGTGAAGATTTTTTTCATTAATGCAGAACAGATATATAGCCAGTGAAGGGTTCGATGTATACGACAGGAGAGTTTAATTCAATGACGTAGTAATAACTTCCTGTGGGTAGTTTTTTACCGCGGTTGGTTCCATCCCAAGGGGTAGCGTATCCAATAGAGCGAAAGACATTTTGCCCCCATCGATCGTAGATATTGATTTCAGCTCGATCAAACTTCTCTATTCCTTCAATTTCCCAAGCGTCGTTGACATTATCACCATTGGGCGAAATGGCATTTCCGTAATTGATGGGAACACCCACAGGCACAATAACGGTATCAGAAACCAAGCAAGAACCGATGTTGGCTTGTACACCAAATGCGGTGGTTTCTGTTGGAAATGCGTATGGGTTTTGTCCGGTAGGATTGCTGACAAATTCGGCAGGACTCCATGAATAACTCGCTCCAGCTGGGGCGCCGCCCACAGTCAGACTGGCTTGTTGTCCTGCAAAAATGAACAAGGGCGAAGAATTTGCTGAAATTTCCAATGGAGGACCTGAAGCCGAAACGTTCATTGAACAAGGACCAAAGATGCCTTGGTGATTCGATCCAACCACAACGATGAAGGTGCTGGACGGAGGAAGGTTATTGATATTGAAAATTTGGTCTTGGTCATGGAAATTGAAACATCCAAATTGTCCCAAATAGCTATTGGTGTCACAAGGAGTTCCGTTAGGATCCAATTGAATGATGGTCATGTAAATGGTGTCCAAGGCGACTTGTGCTGTTCCTGTTACTGGATTGACAAAAATGTAATCGCAGTCATCTCGTGTAATCGTGATTTGTGTTTGTCCAGCTTGCGTACCTGTTTGCAATAAAAAGAAATAGGACATTTGAACATCGAAGCAACCATAAGAAAAAGGTTGTGCAATCATGCTGGCCGATGTTGGTGCACTTTGCGCACACAAAGGATTATCAGCAGCCAATTCACACGATTGACCGTGAACAAACCCAAATATCAAGGCCATTACGATGGTGAGTACACTTCTCATTGATACAAATATAACGTCCGCAATTAGGCGAATTCGATCATAATATTACTTTTTTCAACCGCTTGCCCCTCAATAACTTTAATGTCTTTGATCACCCCTTCTCCAGCCGCTTTGATGACGTTTTCCATTTTCATGGCTTCTAGAATAATGAGCGGAGTGTCTTTGGAAACGGCTTCTCCAGACTTAACAAGTACTTTTAAAACAAGGCCTGGCATGGGAGCTTTTAACTCTTTCATTTTTTTCTCCCCCGAGTTGCCCATACCCAAAGACGTGAGCATCTCGTCGATAGGCTCTACAATTTTAACGGTATATATATTCTGATTGACTTTGATCTTGGCCTCACGGTTTTCATTGTCCCAACTCACCCATTCTGCACGGTACATTTTTCCCGCAATATTGAATTGAAAAACACGCGATTTTTCTGTGGCATGACAATCCATTGCGATCTGATCGGAAATGGCTTTATTGAAATTGTCATTCCACTCGATAGAATATTCTTTGTTCTCTATTTGTGCTTTTGCCATAATATCGCAAAACTAAAGAATTAAGCTTGTTAGGCGTTTATTTTCATATTCCTTTTTGCAAAAAGGCTTGCCATTATTGTGATTTTCATTTTTCCACCCAATTAAACGGAGCGGAAGGAATGCTGTCAGCCATGTCCCAAGAATTGGACTGGCACCTGTCACATTCAGAAAAGGAATCGATTAGAACCATTTATTTTGGCGGAGGTACACCCAGTGTTATTGCCCCGTCATACATTGGAAAATTGATTGATCAATTGTCGCACAATCTGCCCATAGAGGATCATGTTGAAATTACCGTAGAGATCAATCCAGATGATGTGCATGCTACCGTCATCCAAGAATGGAAAGCCATGGGGGTCAACCGATTTAGCATGGGCGTACAAAGTTTTGATGATGCTGTATTAAAATGGATGAATCGGGCGCACGCCGCAGAGCAAGCTGATCGCGCGATTAAGACCTTGCAAGATGCTGGATTGACCAACATTACCATCGATTTAATTTATGGTCATGGTCGACATGAAACCTTGACTTGGGAACAGGAAGTAGATCGCTTTCTGTCGTATCAAACGCCACACATTAGCGCCTATGCGTTAACAGTTGAAGAGAAAACGGCATTGGGACATTTTACGGAAATGGGTCAATACAAACCCATGCAAGACGAAAGTGTGGTGAATCAATTTTTGGATTTGCACGATCGGTTGACGCTATCGGGATTCGAGCATTACGAATTGTCCAACTATGCGCTTCCGGGTTTTCAATCCAAGCACAATACCTCCTACTGGCAGGGTATTCCATTCTGGGGAATCGGGCCTTCAGCGCATGGCTTTGATGGACATTCAATCAGAAAAATGAATGTCAGCAACAATGCTCGTTATGTCAAAGCATGGAATTTGGGAGAGACCATTTCTGCTTTTGAAACAGAGCAACTCACGCCCGTGCAATTGGCCAATGAATATTGGATGACCGGATTGCGTACCGCCCAAGGGGTGGATTTAAAGGCCTTCGAAATACGTTGGGGATTGAAGTTAGACAAAGAAATTGAACGACTCATGGACAAGTGGATTTCCTCCAATCATTTGGCGTTACAAGAAAATAGATTAACTTGCACACCAAGGGGTTGGATGGTAATGGATGCCATTCTCTCCGATATGTTTTTAACCGAAACCAAAAATTAATTTTCCAACAAGCGAGTCCAATTTTTTGGAGTTGTTTTTTTTAACAATGGTTCAGGTTACAAGCCAATTTAAAAAAACATGAAGAAGTGGGATCTTGAAATATCGTCTAAATCGTATTGGTGGAAATGGGATCTGAAGGAAGTTTGGCGCTATCGTGATTTATTGATTTTACTTGTCAACCGTGATTACAAAGCTTCATTTCGTCAAACCATCCTGGGACCGATTTGGTTTTTTATTCAACCGATTTTCACAACGGTGGTTTACACGTTTGTTTTTAATAAAGTGGCCAAGCTTGGAACAGACGATCAGCCGCCCGCTTTGTTTTATTTGAGTGGTGTAATTCTTTGGAACTATTTTTCATCTTGCCTAACGGGGACCTCCAATGCGTTTATTCAAAATGCCAATATTTTTGGTAAGGTCTATTTTCCTCGATTGATCATTCCGGTATCCATTGTGATTTCTAACCTGATGAAGTTTTCGGTTCAATTGGCATTCTTCCTTTTCATGTTATTTTACTATACTCAGTTCACCGCTTATACTCCTCATTTCTCTTGGCACATCTTGTGGGTTCCTTTGTTGGTGCTGGCAATGGCGATGTTGGGGTTGAGTTTGGGAATGATCATTTCATCATTCACTACAAAATATCGAGACCTCGTTTATTTGGTCACATTTGGTGTGCAGCTGATGATGTATGCAACCCCAATTGTATACCCTGTCTCGATGGTAAAAGGGAAATTATTGAATGTCATTTTGCTGAACCCGATGACAGGAATTGTTGAGGGATTCCGATATGCCTTTTTGGGATGTGGTGAATTTCATTGGGGCATGATTGCCTATAGTTTCAGCTTTGCCTTGGTTACGTTGGTGATTGCCATCAGCTTGTTTAATCGAGTAGAAAAATCATTCATGGATACTGTATAGCGATGAGAGAGAATGTTGTATTAAAGGCCGAGGACATCAGTAAGATGTACCGATTGGGACTCGTTAGTTCTCGCTCATTGACAGCGGATCTCAACCGCTGGTGGCATACAGTCAGAGGCAAAGAAGATCCCTATTTAAAAATTGGTGAAACCAATAACCGAGCAACCAAAGGCAACAGTGATTACGTTTGGGCTTTGAAGGACATCAATTTTGAAATTGAGGCAGGAGAAACAATGGCCATTATCGGGCGCAATGGTGCCGGAAAATCAACATTGTTGAAATTACTTTCCAGAGTCACCCAACCTACAACAGGTACGATTGGCGTAAATGGCCGAATCGCTTCGCTTTTGGAAGTGGGAACTGGTTTTCATCCTGAATTGACAGGAAGAGATAATATTTATTTGAATGGCGCGATTCTCGGCATGCGCAAGAGTGAAATCAAACAAAAGCTAGATCAGATCATCGATTTTTCGGGAGTAGAGCGGTACATCGACACACCGGTAAAACGATATAGTTCAGGAATGTATGTTCGTCTTGCGTTTGCTGT
>CANFLZ010000046.1 GCA_947448135.1 Flavobacteriales bacterium | reverse complement strand
GCATATTTCAATTGAGAGAGATAATCGCCTGTGCCTTCACACAGTTCATATCGAAAGAATTCCCAACGATTCAATCCCCACTTCTGACAAATTCCCCAATAATCATCAGCTGTATATCCTACGCCACGCTTACCAAATTCTTTGTACATCTCGCGCATGACATCGTCTAAACTTACCTTACCATTGCTGGCCACCATCAATTCAACATCCATCATCCAAGCCAACATGGCTCCTTCGTTATAGATCGAAACTTTGCGACCTGGAATTCCAGCGGTATAACCGTCTACCCAAGTATCGACAGAACTATCCGTGACACTTTGGTGATAACGCCCTCTGTTTTTGGCATGAGTCTCAATGAATTCCTCCATCTGAATTTTTGCCTTGTCCATTGACCAAACACCACTTCGAATCAACATCATGTCACCATAGTACGTAGTTACACCTTCGGTAATAAATCCAGTATTCGAGTAATTGGGTTGTGTAAAATCATAGGGGGTCATATCCGCAGGGCGAATACATTTCACATTCCAAGCATGAAATAATTCGTGCGAGGAAATTCCCAAGAACGAATCGTAATTTTTTCTTTCATGAAAGGCTTGGCTCGGCCCCATAGCGATAATGGTCGAATTTTCATGTTCTACTCCATGACGAATGAAGTATGGTGCAAACTGAAAAATAAAATGGTAATGACTTCTCGGAAAATCTCCGAACATGGACATTTGCAATTCCGAGAAAGCTTGAAAATCTTTTCTCCAATCAAAATTCCCGAAGTTCACTTCGCCATTCATCCAAACGTGCATTTGTTGCCCATGCGCGTCGTAATGATGAAAAGACAAATCGCGAGAAAACACGAATGGCGAATCCGCCAAGTGATCAATATTGGCCGCTTTCAATAACCACAACTGCCCATTGACTTTGTCTTCTACAGCTTCTGCTGGAATTCCACCGGCGTAAGAAAAATCTTTGGGAACCTGAATCTCAATTTCGATATCCATTTCAGGCTCATTCAACAAGTAACAAAATGCATTGACTGGATTCATGTACAGCTGCGCACCGTCCCAATAAGAAGACCCTGCATTCATTTCCGCGGCATAATATTCATAATGCACTTTGATCCAATCGACACCATCGGTATTGACAATCCAAGTGTGCGGTGTTGATTTATTCCACAACAACAATTCTCCAGTATCAGCATCGTATGCTTTCCATCCACGAACATTTTTTGCGAAATTCCCCAACTCATAACGCCCTGGGCGCCAAACCGGCAATTGAATGGTTGTCGTCTCACCTTGCGACGGAAACAATGCCACCAAATCTATAAAATGATGATGAGGCTGCCCTCCTTGAACTCGATAACGTATCATGCAATTATTCTTGTGTAAACACTGACTTTCCGATACAACCAGAGGGGCGATTGATTTTTAGAATCGATGCCACAGTGGCCGCTATATCTGTGATATCTGCTTCATCTTTGATCGGCCAAGGATACACACTCACCCAACTTCCCATCATTAAAAATGGTACGTGTGTATCATAATCATAACCTGAACCATGGGTGGTTCCTTGCTTGCTGTATTCCAACCAACCAGCTTTCAACATGTAGATGACATCTCCAGATTGGGCTTGATCAAAACCCAATTGAATTTTTTCTGACAATCCCTCTCGTTCGATGGCATAAGACAATTCTGCATGAGTGAATGCGGCATGCACACCTTCCATTTCTAACGTCCACATCGCAACTTCTTGTTGGATGTTTTTTAATATCAATTTCTTTTGTTCGATCAATGGACGATTCAAAAAAATGTTTTGATTCGATTCATTGATTACCCAATCGCCTTGGCCATATTTTGCAATCAATTTGCTCTCGATCATCTCTTCCAGTTTGTCTGAAACAAAATAGCCCGCTGCCAATTTCTTGTCCATCATCATGGATGGGTTGTTGGCTGCGCCATGATCTGCAGACAAGAAAATCAAATAGTGATTGCGGCCAATAGTCGAATCCAGATAGCTGATGAATTCATCCAAATCCTGATTCAAACGCAGGTAGGTATCTTGGGCCTCTTTGCTGTGTGGACCAAACTGATGCCCTACGTAATCTGTTGCCGAGAAACTCATGCACAACATGTCCAAATTGTCATCCTGTCCCAAATGCTCTCCTTCTATGGCGGCGATGGCAAATTCTTTGGTCATTGTATTGCCGTATGGATTGGCTTTCATCAAATCATATTGCCCGTTCATTTTAGCTAGCTCGCTCAAATTGTAAGGGAACACGGGACGAATCGTTCCTTTAAAAGGCAATTCGTATGGATTGTTGTCAGGCAAACTTTCGTTGTAGACAGAATCGGCATACAAAGGCTCCCAAGTTTTGGACAAGAAATATTTACCTCTTTCTTGGGCATTGAAATCTTTGACCCACTGCGGCAATTCGGTCATGCCATACCATGATGAAGTGGCCCAGGTATCTTCTTGACCGCCAATATACCAGTAAGCTGCATCTGCAGAACGACCAGCCGGTAAAATTGCACCACGATCCTTCAAACTGATTCCAATGACTTTTGACTGACTATTGGCCATCTTGATTTCGTCACCCAAAGTGGTTGTCTTTAAAAACAATGGCGACATTTTTCCTGCATCGCTGTTGGTACCTACTCCAACGACATTGGTATCCTTTGCGCAATATTGCAACGCATTTCTTTTTTTGTCGTACCAATCATTGGCAATGATCCCATGATAAGCTGGCGTGGTTCCCGTAAAAATACTGGCATGACCGGGACCAGTATAAGTAGGCACATAATTGTAATGCGTATTTTCCACCGAATAACCTTCGTGCTCCAAACGAGCAAAGCCCCCCGGTTGAATTAAAAAATCATTTTCAAATCGAGTCAAGTAATCATAACGCATTTGATCGACCGTGATGCCGATGACCAATCGCGGTGTATAATCCCAATCTTCAGCTTCAACCATCGCGCTATCGTATACATAAGCAGTGGTGTCAGTAATCGCTTCTGTATATTTTCCTTCTCCCATGTAGGCTGGACGATAGCAACCGGTAAAAACCAGTGCGCCCATGGCAGATAAAATCACCCATTTTTTCATGGGTTAAAGGTAAATCGAAACGAAATATTATTAGTAATAAAAAGTAGCAGAAAGCGTCTTGTTCCAACCCACAAATTCGGTCTCCCACAACTGCATTTTTTCTCTGTAGGTATAGAAAGTCAAATCAAAAGAATGTCCACCACCCAATTCAAACTCGAAACCAGTACCGAACCCGGCGCCGAATCCTGTGCGGGTTTGCGGCACATACGATTGGAGCTGATATGGATTGTAGGCCCCTAGAAACAAGTCCAAATCTTGTCCCGCAATATGGATCTGATTGTTGTTCACTTTTACTCCCGAAAAAGTAAATCCAGGTTGAAAAAAGAAATCGACCATCTCATTGATTTCCCAACCTTGGCGATATCCCAAAGCCAATTGGAATCGTTGCTCGCTCCCAGTAATCGAGAACAATCGGATATCTTGTTGGGAATTGATTTGTTGTGGCGTTCCGATAAATCGTACGGTGAATCGCTCCGCTGCGACCAATTTCGTTGTTTGAAATTGTAGAATCCAAGAGGAGAATCGATCTACTCTGTATCGCAAATCCAAACCCACTGAAAATGCTGGATTGTAGCGCATGGCCGTTGGACTGGCATCATAAGGAATTTCAAAACTACTCGAACCAAAATAATTGTTGATCTGCGCTGTCTGCTGTGGTGTAAGGTTTAAGCGATCCTTGATGGTATAAGCCGAAACCCCTGCATAATTGACCCCGCTTTGATAATACCCCGAGCCATTGTAAAAATTGGCCGTATTCTTTGACGCAAAATAGGAACCCAATCGAACTCCGAAACTAAAACCGTGGTATTCTCTTTCTTCTTGTTCATCCTGAGCCTTTCCACAAAAAGCGTTTATTATCAACATTAATAGGACTAGTCTTGTTTTCATTCGAGTTCGTGCTTCTATTTGCGCGTCGAAAGTTAATACAAATGCGATTTGCAATCACTGATATAGAGACATTAGGAACAAGGCCCGGGGAGAGAACCATCATTGAAATTGCCATCTGCATTCATGACGGTGAGAAAGTCGTCGATCGATACGAGACTTTATTGCGCACCGACAAAAAGATTCCTCCTTTCATTGTTTCCCTGACAGGAATCAACGATGCCATGCTGCGGCATGCGCCAACTTTTGAAGATGTGGCTGATGAGGTATTTGATTTATTGAAGGATTGTGTTTTTGTCGCGCACAATGTGAACTTTGATTACAGTTTTATCAAGGCTGAATTGGATGCCATTGGTATTCAATGGAAGCCGAAGAAATTGTGCACTGTGCGGTTGGCAAGGAAGTCATTCCCGGGTCATCGGAAATATGGATTGAGTTCCATGTGTGAGTTTTTCAATATCCCCAATCAAGCGGCACACAGAGCCATGGGAGATGCTCAGGCCACTGCGATTTTGTTTGACAAATGTATCGAGGAGCATGGATTTGAAATCATTCACGAAATGCTGGAACATGGAAGTGCTGATGCCTTTTTGCCGAATCACATTCCGAACGACGATTTTGAAGCTTTGCCCACTGCGGCAGGGATTTACTTTTTCAAGGATGCCAAAGGAGTTCCCATTTACATCGGCAAATCCAACAACATTAAAAAACGTGTACGTTCACATTTCCAGCCCGATGGCGGTGAAAGGCAACAACATTTCTTGCAAGAGATAGCGCACATTGAATTCAAGCTCAGCGGATGCGAATTGGTGGCGCAATTGATGGAAGATGCCGCCATTCGTCAGCATTTTCCCAAATACAATCAGGCCCAGAAAAGAAAGGCTTATGCCTTTCATTTGATTTCTTTTGTCGATCAAAAAGGAATCTTGCGGTTGCAAATAAGTCGAGGCAAGGCTGCAAAATCACTTCGATCTTTCCCCTCAATGAAAGCCGCTTACAAATGGCTCAATGAACTGAAGGAAGACTTTAATATTCAAGGTCGATGGATTGGATTGCATGCCTATCAAGGCGAAGCATTGCCCATAGAAATTGAGATGCACAATGAGAATTTGAACCGTGCTTTGGAAAGCAGACTCGCTCAAGAGCCATCTTATTTGATTGTTGGAAAAGGACCACAACCCGAAATGAAATCGCTGGTTTGGGTTCAAAAAGGTGAGCTGAAGGGTGTTGCATTTGTAGATTCCAATGAAACCATTCAATCCGCAGAACAATTGGAAGATTTGATTCATCCCATTCCTAGCTCTGAAATAACACCCTATTTGCTAAGAAGCGTATTGGAAAATCCAAAAGGATACTACATCAAAAATCTTTGATATCCTCCGTTGGAATTCGATAAATCGTTACATTTTCCAAGCTATTGACGGGATTGATTTTTTGCATGATGATATCAAAATAACTGGGCTCCACTGTGGTACAATAGGTCAAGTGAGGATAGTATTTTTTCCAAGCGGCTACCCGTTGTTCCAAATTCACATCTTGATAAAACAAAACATAATTCGGATACAACCTGTGGTGTAATTCTTGGGCCGTATTTCTATCTACATCATCAAAAACTCGCACCAGTTCGTCCAGATTATCTTGGTTAGAAAACGTATAATATTCCGACCACAAACCCGCATAATACTTCGGTGCCAGAGGATTGCTGTCCTTGTGCGCATAATCTTGCACAAAATTTTTCGCATCGCCATATTGGTACAAAGCATACATGCTTTCTACCCTTGACTTCTTGGGGTAAATATTAGATGCCACAACCAAAAACAACGCATTTAGAATCCAAAAAAATTTCCATCCAAAGGCAATTCCTTTGTGTTTTTGCAATCCTCTGCTTTCAACCCATTGATACCAACCCCAACTTCCTAAAACAATGAACACCGGTAGAATCGGAAAAAGAAAACGCTCTTGACGATTGGGGAATACAATATGAAAAATCGTAAACATCAAGAAAGCACCCAGCAAGCCAAATACCATCGGATGATTGACTGTAATTTTCCACTTCCCTCTGAACAAAGGCGTTAACGAACCCCACAAAAGAAATAAGCTTACCGGTGGTAAAATGAAATAGCCAATCCAACCAAAATAAGTAAATGGCGATCCCGGATAGTTGCCTGAATGCGTTGCATTGTAATGCAAATAGCCATAAACATGCTGAAATGGTTTTCCGCCCCAAAGTATGACATCATCAATCTGGGTCATGAAAAAAGCAGCGAAAGCAATTAAAGCAACAGATAGCACGCGTTTCCATTGTCCCAAAAGCAAATAAGCCAAACCCCAGCCAATGGGAATCCAAGCATTTTGATAACGAACACCAACTGCCAACCCTAAAAAAACAGCACCCCAAAACCATTTCTTTCGTTCAGGAAAACTGAGATAATACAATCCCCCGATTATGAAAGGATGACCAAAAAGTTCCACCAAATTTCGAACAGCATAAAGCGGCATTACTCCTAAAAATGCCATCAGCAATGCTGCCGTAACAGCCACCTTTTTATTGCCCAGCCTTTCAGCCAATTTGAAAACATAGTAAACCGTTAACACCGACCAAAGCGCATGCAATATTCGAAATACCAATTGTTGAAATTGGGGATCATGAAGCCCCAAAAAGTGCATTGTCTTGTAAAATACAAATGACACACCTGGATATAGGAAACTGAATCCTTCTACCACTTTGTCTTGATTACCCCAACCTGGAATCCAATTGCCATTGTTTTCTCCTACAGCCCAAGAGCCAGCTACTTCTACGGTGAGGAAGTGATCATCAATCATCAAATATCCGGGCGATGCAAAAGCAGCCCAAACACGAACAAAAATGGCTCCGATAATGATGACATGCAGCGGACGATAATTCCACCACGACTGACAACTATTTTTCAGGGTAATCCAATTCATCAAACTTGTATTACGCCAGTTTTATAAGCAGGAGTGGCGGGAGCAAATGAAGCCGCGGCGATTCCCATGCTGATCCACTTTCTGGTATCCATGGGATCGATTACGGCATCTAACCACAAACGAGAAGCTGCATAATAGGGAGAAGTTTGCTCGTCATAACGACTTTTGATTTTGTCAAACAGCGCTTTCTCTTCAGCCTCTGACAACACTTCGCCTTTGGACTTCCTAGCGGCTGTTTCGATTTGCATCAAAACTTTGGCCGCTTGAGAACCGCCCATTACCGCGACTTGCGCAGTTGGCCATCCTACAATCAATCTCGGATCATAGGCTTTTCCGCACATCGCGTAGTTGCCCGCACCATAACTATTTCCAGTGACAATGGTGAACTTAGGAACAACGCTGTTGGCTTGGGCATTCACCATTTTTGCTCCATCCTTGATGATACCGCCATGTTCTGATCGAGATCCGACCATGAAACCGGTTACATCCTGCAAGAAAATCAACGGGATATTTTTCTGATTGCAATTCATGATGAATCGCGCGGCCTTGTCCGCACTATCCGAGAAGATCACACCTCCCAATTGCATTCCGTCTTTCTTCGACTTGACCACCAATCGCTGATTGGCCACAATTCCAACAGCCCATCCATCTACTCGAGCATAGGCACAAACTATGGTTTTGCCATAATCCTCTTTGAACTCTGTTATCTCTCCATTGTCCACAATGCATTCTATGATTCCACGAACATCATACGGTTTAACACGGTCTTCCGGCATGATCTCATAAAGCTCTTTGGCATTGCGCTTCGGCATCACGGGATCGATACGATCGAAGCCCGCAGTATTCTTTTGCTCACCGATTTTGGAAATGATGGATTTGATTTTATCCAAAGCATCTTGATCATCCTTGGCTTTGTAATCTGTCACACCACTGATCTCACAATGCGTCGTTGCACCACCCAATGTTTCGTTGTCAATGTCTTCGCCAATGGCTGCCTTTACCAAATAGGAACCAGCCAAGAAAATAGAACCTGTCTTATCCACAATCAAACTTTCGTCACTCATGATGGGCAAGTACGCGCCACCTGCAACACATGAACCCATGATCGCCGCAATTTGCACCGTTCCTTGAGCACTCAACTTGGCGTTGTTTCTGAAGATGCGACCAAAATGTTCTTTATCTGGAAAAATCTCATCCTGCATCGGCAAATAAACCCCTGCACTATCCACCAAGTAAACAATCGGCACATTGTTTTCTAAAGCAATTTCTTGGGCACGCAAATTTTTCTTTCCTGTAATCGGAAACCAAGCTCCAGCCTTGACTGTAGCGTCATTGGCAACAACCAAACATTGCTTGCCTTTGATAAATCCCATCACGACAACGACACCAGCACTTGGACATCCGCCATGCTCAGGATACATGCCATCTCCGGCAAATGCTCCAATTTCAATTTGCGGTTTTCCTTCATCCAACAAATAAGCGATGCGCTCTCTTGCCGTCATTTTCCCCTTCTCGTGTTCTTTTTCCTGACGGGCTTTTCCGCCGCCTTCCATAATTTTTGCCAATCGCTTGTTCATGTCCACGACCATGCGGGACATCTTGTCTTCGTTTCGATTGCGCTCAATCATTTGTGCATCTGCCATAAGTAGTCATTTTACTTGTCGCGAATTTACGCCATCTATGCCTTTGGATTACCTTTGCTCTCATGAAAAAATGGGGTTGGATTTTTGTCGTCTTCGGGATTTGGGCTTGTCAAGAAAATCAGGTTGAAATGGGTCAACCCATCGCCAACGATGCCGCTCGACTTTTTTTCTTTTCTGTACATGAACATGACACCACCTTGCATATCATCCAAAATGGTGACACACTTAGCTTTCATCAAAATCATGCCCAACGATTTCACCTTTTAAGCACTACCCTTTTTGGTTATTTCGATGTACTGAATCAAATCCAATCCATACAAGGAATTGTGTATCCGAACGAAATTAAAAATCAATTGCTTCAACAACAAATTCAAAAAAAGACAACCATTGATTTGCAATCCAATTCCGGCGAACTCGACAAGGAGCGTCTTTTCCAATTTCCTGCTGACGTTATTTTGTATAGTCCGTTTGAACCTGCCCCGAACCCAGTTCCCAACAATAGTCAAGTGATTCCCTTCTGCGATTATCAGGAGCAAACTGCTTTGGCACGACTGGAGTGGATCAAGGTCGTTGGTTGGTTGACGGGTCAGTCCATGGCTGCGAATCGCTATTACGACGAAGTTCGAAAAAAAATGGGCCATCTGGAATTAAAGAATCCAAAGTCGATTCTCATTGGCAGCCATGATGGTCAACATTTTTATTGGAGTTCAAAAAATAGTGCCGTCAATCAATTGGCGGATGACGCGGGTTTTGAAGTCTTGGGACAAAATGAAACGGGAAATTCCATTTTAGAAAAAGAAGCCCTGTGGCAAATTTTGCAACAAAGGCCAGTGCTCTTGTTACTTTTGACAGCCTCGCAAATATCACAAATGCAGCCGCAAATGATGGAATGGCGGAAACAATTCTCGGTGGATATTTTTATTATCCCCGTCGATCAAACTTCCTATTTTCAAAATTCGATAGTCCATCCAGATTGGTTGTTAGAAGATTTGGAAAGTCTGAGTATTCCACAAAATAAAACATCCCATTTTATTCGTACACCTTTTTCAGGTCAATAGTATCTTAGCTGCATGATGAAAGGGAAAATTCTAGTAAGCTTTTGTTTGCTATTGACTACCGCAATTTGCGGACAGACAGTCAATCTTTCACCCAGCACGCAACGCTGGATTCACAAGGCAGATAGCATTTTACAACTTGATGCAGCGCAGCGAAATCAGGTCATTCAAATTTGGATGAAATTTGAAAATCAGCAACAATTGTTGGATCAAAGAAAACAAGCCAATTCGCAAAACGCACAATTGCAACCCGATCAATGGGAGAAAGAAGATGCGGCGATTTCCGCAGAGAAAAAAGAAAACAAACGGTTGAGAGACGAACAATTGGACGCCCTCTTGACCGAAGAACAAAGAATTATATACCAACAACAGATCGCGCCCAATCGCTCACCCGTGAGTCATATGGGGGTTAAACACGATCGAGCAAATTGCAACATATGCGTAAAGCCTTAATCACTACAACATGCTATTTGATTGCATTGTTGAGCCTTGGACAGAAGAATATTTCGATAACCGAGTTTGTCAATCCTTTCATTGGAACAGGAGGACATGGCCATACATATCCTGGAGCAACCGTTCCATTTGGTTTGGTACAGTTATCACCTGACACCCGCCGTGAAGGTTGGGATGGATGTGGCGGTTACCATTATTCCGACTCCATCATTTATGGATTTTCGCATACCCATCTACAAGGAACAGGCATCAGCGATTATGCGGATTTTCTGTTCACCCCCAACAATGGACACACCAAAAAAACCAAGCATTGGTTGGATGCAGCAGCCCATGGATTTTCGCACAAAGATGAATATGCCCGACCAGGTTATTATTCAGTGCGATTGCCGCAACAACAAATTCAAGTTGAGTTGACCGCCACTCCTCATTGCGGAATACACCGATATACGTTCAATACCAAGGATACGGCTTACTTGTTTATAGATATGGCCTATCGCGACAAACTTCAATACTACGACATCATCACTTACGGCGATACCGCCATTGCTGGATATCGCGTATCAAAAGAGTGGGCCGACGAACAACATTGTTACTTCTATGCGGTATTCAATCATCCCATCAAAGGATTGGATCAATTGTCAGAGATGAATACGGAGACCGTAAATGGAAAGCGTCAAGATATTTTAGAGATGATTCAAACCTTTAGATTGAGTTTTGGACAAATTGAAAATTTAGAAATTAGAGTGGGCATTAGCGGAACGGACATGGAAGGAGCGCGTAAAAACCTTTATGCCGAAGCGCCGAAATTTGACTTTGCCGGTTATCAGAAGAAAGCCCAAATGGATTGGGAAGAAAAGCTGAAAAAGGCTCCCTTCCCTTCTATACAATACGACAAAGCGAATTCAGGAATTGTAGAATCCCGCATTAATTATTACACCGCACTTTATCATTGTTATACCGTCCCCAACATTTGGTCGGATGTGGATGGTCGCTACCGCGGAGAAGATAAAAAAATCCATCAAGCCGAAGGATACAAGCGTTACACGGTATTTTCCTTGTGGGATACTTTCCGTGCTTATCATCCCTTGATGACCCAATTGGAACCCGAAGCGACTTTGGATTGGATCAAAACATTTTTGGCCATTTATCAAGAACGCGGCGAATTACCCATGTGGGAATTGGCCGGTAATGAGACCTATTGCATGATTGGATCGCACAGCATTCCTGTCATCTTAGAAGCCTATGTTCAAGGCATAAAAGGTTTCGATACAGAATTGGCATTGAAGGCGATGATCGATGCCACCAATGGTCCAGAACCCGAGAAAAAAAGATACGCCGAAATGGGATATGTTCCAGCTGATGAGTTCAGCGAATCGGTTTCTAAAACTTTGGAATATGCATACAACGATTGGTGTGTTGCCGAAATGGATTGGCTTTTACACCAAAACAAATCCAGTGAGATTTATTTGACTTACTCCAAACGTGCTCAAAGTTGGAAGAACATTTTTGATCCCGTCACCCATTTCATGCGACCCCGCAGAAATGGCGGTTTCATAGAGCCTTTTGATCCCTATCAAGTAGACTTTAATTTCACCGAAGCCAATGCTTGGCAGTACGCTTTGTTCGTTCCGCATGACATTGAAACATTGGTCGCCTTCCACGGAGGACCCAAAAAATTCGGTGAATTCTTGCATCAATTGTTTACCGCAAAAGACAAAACAACAGGTCGCGAACAAGCCGACATCACGGGATTGATTGGACAATATGCACATGGCAATGAACCTTCACACCATTGTTTGTTCTTGTTTCCCTACGCCCACAAAAGTTACCACAAAGAAGGATTGAAGTATTTGCAACAAACCATGGAAACGTTGTACCGCAATGATCCTGATGGTTTGTGTGGCAATGAAGACTGTGGTCAAATGTCCGCTTGGTTGGTTTGCGCCAGAAATGGAATTTACAAAGTCGCTCCTGGTCAAGGAAAAGAATGGCTATCGCTATCTCCTTATAAAATGTTGGATTCGACCAATCCGATCGGCAAAAACAAAAATCCAAGACCCACCTCTTTGATGACTGCAGAAAATATTGTTCCGCTGCCCATCATTTCAGGACCAGCCATCAGCTTTACCGAGCAAGCTACAATTGCGATTGATCATGTCGATCCTTCTGTAAAAATACAAGTCCGAATCAAACCTTTAGAAAAACCCGATTCATTGATTGTCTTCGATTATTCAAAGCCATTCATCATTGACTACGCAGCTGAAATTTCTGCACAGGCCATTTTAAAAAATGAAAACGACGAGAAAAAATCCAATTGGTCAACAGGCATTTTTAGAACCCGTGATCCTTTGAAAAAAATTATTGAGATTGGCGAATATGACAACCAATATACAGGTGGCGGTCGTGATGCTTTGATCGACGGTGCATTAGGAGGGAAAGATTTCAGAACTGGCGGATGGCAGGGTTATTACGGAAAACCGTTGAATATCTCCGTCGATTTAGGTCGCTCAACAAATCTTGCTTCGATCGGTTTAAGCGTTCATCAAGACATTAAAACTTGGATCTGGTATCCAAAATCTGTAAAGTTTTATGGCACCTATCCAGATGGAAGAGAAACCTTGTTGGGAGAAGTCAGTTGTACAGATGAACAGCAAGTATATGGTCCGATGCAGAAAGTGATTCGCTTTGAAATCAGAAACAAAAGCTATTTCAAATCGATTCGTATTTCTGCACAAACGGCATTTGATGTCATTCCTAATTGGCATTTGGGACAAGGAGGCAAGTCATGGATTTTCGCTGATGAAATCATTTTCGAAGAAGCCAACGATGTAGAGAAATGAGTAGATTATTGATCGATCAACATTTGGCGCAAACCAATCCTTTCCCATTGGGAATGGAGATTGAGCGCGCGGAAGGCATTTATCTGTATGGTCCGAATGGTGAGCGATACATTGATTTCGTTTCGGGAATTGGCGTAAACAATTTGGGACATGGGCATCCTGAAATAGTAGCGGCTATCCATGATCAAGTGGATCGACACTTACATGCCATGGTTTATGGTGAGTTTGTTCAACGAAGTCAGATTGATGCTGCCAAAACTTTGACCTCTCTTCTGCCACCATCATTGGACTGTTGTTACTTTGTCAATAGCGGTACTGAGGCCATTGAAGCAGCAATGAAATTGGTGAAGCGGATAACAGGTCGACACCAAATTGTTTCATTTGTGGGAGCCTATCATGGCAATACACAAGGTTCCATGTCGGTTAGTTACAATGAAAAAAAGAAGGGCGCTTTTCGACCTCTTTTACCAGAGATTTATTTCATTCGCCTCAATCATTTCGAAGACTTACAGAAAATCACCTCGCAAACCGCTGGCGTATTTCTGGAGACCATTCAAGGCGATGCCGGAATCAGAATTCCCAGTGCTGCATTTATGCAAGCTTTGCGTGATCGCTGTTCGGAAGTAGGAGCATTGTTGGTATTGGATGAAATTCAATGCGGCATGGGACGAACTGGAAAAATGTTTGCGTTTGAACATTACAGCATCATTCCAGATGTTTTGGTTTTGGGCAAGGCACTGGGTGGAGGAATGCCCATCGGTTGCTTGGTTAGTTCAAAAAACAACATCGAAAGTTTAAGCCACTCCCCCATCTTGGGACACATCAGCACATTTGCCGGACATCCCGTGGCTTGTGCCGCCGCGGCTGCCGCTTTAAAAATTTATCGCGATACAACGATCGTTTCACAAGTCGAAGCCAAAGGAAATTGGGTTGAAGAAAAATTGAAACACCACCGCTTGGTAAAAGAAATTCGCCGCAAGGGTTTTTTCTTTGCCATTGATTTAGAAAGTGAAGAAATCGTTCAACATGTAGTCGAGCGCTGCCTTTCCAAAGGGCTCATCACATTTTGGTTTCTTTCGTGTCCATGGTCTTTCCGAATTGCACCACCCCTCACCATCAGCGAATCGGAATTGGCCGAGGCTGTTGATATTTTGTTGTGGGCATTGGATATTTGAGGCTTTTTCCGCCAAAGTCAAAGCCTATCTTTGCTGTATGGAAATTAGCGGAAAATTAAAATTAGTATTGAACGAAGAGACTTTCGCCAGCGGCTTTAACAAGCGCTCTTTCGTGATTGGTATTGAAAGCAACTATCCTTATGATATTTGTTTTGACTTGTTGAAAGACAAAGTTCGCATGGTCGATGGCTTTCAAATTGGAGAGGAGATTAAAGTGAGCTTTGACGTTCGCTCGCGTGAATACAACGGAAAGTGGTTCACGGGTTGCACGGCATGGCGCATAGAAAAAGCAGGAAGTTCACCTGCGAGTTCTGGTGCAGCTCCTCAATATGGCAATGCTGCTCCTGCTCCCACATCAGCAGACACATTCAATGGCGGTGGAACTGATATTCCATCAGCAACGCCTCAAGAAGAGGACGATTTACCATTCTAAGCATTTGATCAATGCCCGCTAACAAATACGCCCTTATACGTTACCGTGTTATCGATCGGTGTTTGACCAACAAGGCCAAACCCTATCCATCACGAGATGATTTGAGAGATGCTTGTGAAGAGGCATTGTATGGAGCAGGTGCCGGTGCCGTATCGTTGAGTACCATTGATAAAGATATTTGGGCCATGAAAAATGAAAGCGAATTGGGGTATTATGCCCCAATCGTTTTTGATCGTGCCCAAGGTGGTTATTGCTATACTGAAGAAGACTACTCCATTTCAACTTTGAATTTAGGCGATGAAGAATTGAGCTCCATTCGATTCGCTGCTGCGATTCTCGATCAGTTCCGAAATGTTCCCGTCCTCAATACCTATGGTCATGCCATCGATAAAATTGTCAGTCGTTTGAGCATTCCTCATGAGACTGAAGAGGACTTGCAAAAATTTATTCAGTTCGAGCAAAACACGATTCAGGCAGGGATTGAGCGATTGGTTCCTTTATTGAATTGCATTCGAGAAAAGCGAATCGTTTACATCGATTATCAAAGTTTTAGAGAGAACAAGGTCAAGAATTATGAAGTTCATCCCAAGTTATTGCGCGAGTTTGACAACCGTTGGTATTTGATTGGTTATGTTCCAGATCGCAAGGCACATCTGACCTTTGGACTCGAGCGCATTACCGATGCGATATATACCGAACAAAAAATTTACAGTGATGTTGTTTTTGATTCACTCGCCTTTTTCCAATACAGCGTAGGGATCACCGAAACCAAAGCCAAAAAAGCGGAGAAAGTTACCATCCGCGTCAAACCCATCGCTGGGAGGCTTATCAAAACACAACCATTGCATTCATCCCAAGTTGTCACCAAGGATAACGAGTCGTTCATTGAATTCAAATTCGATGTCTACCCTTCACCAGAATTGTACGCCAAGCTTCTTTCTTTCGGTGCAGATTTGGAAGTTGTATCTCCTGTCAAAATTCGAAATGAGTTCAAGACTATATTAGAGAAGGCATTGAATCGGTATTGAAGGTGAGAATGGTTTTGGGCGAATTGTATTCGCCGAGAATCTGTGAATCCGAATTATTCATTCTCATTCCGCTACTCATTTTTCACCTATTCCTTCACTTTAGTGTTGATCAAAAAGTAAAACAAAAAATCAAGTCACATCTATGACGTTAGTGGAAATATTCTCTTGGACATCATGCGGATAGACAGCGAATAGATTAATATGCGGAGCACTTTCTGCATACTTTTTAACCAATTGGAATTTTTCTGCTCCTAAATTATACCTGATAACAAATATATTATCTGTCTTTAAATCGGTCTAATTTACCGTCGTTAAAAACAAATACGTCTCCAGTACTCTTTGAACCATAAATGTAAAATTTGTTCACTTTTGTTTTCAATAATTCCGATTCAATTTTATCAGGTTCACCTCGCATTAATACCAATTGCCGTTCTGACATTCCTTGCCAATAATTTCCAGAAATCATGTTTTCCACATCTTCCTTAGAATAACTTTTTAGCCACTCTTCTCTTCTGTCAGCCGCATTAATCAGCCTACTATAAATATCCTTTGCGTATCCTAAATTTGAATCATCAATAATATTAAAAAAATGCTCTTTGTCTTGATTCTGTAGGCTACCTCTTTCCAAAAGTAAATTAATATTTCTCTTTGCTTCTTGCTTCCAATTTTCAATTTCATTTTCCGTATTGAGTAAAATATCATGTTCCAACTTTTCTGTCTCACTCAACCATCTCAAATGCTCACTGCTCTCAGTATCCAAGACATTTCTGTATTTTCTTCTACTTAACCACGTGCCAATGAGAAAAAATGCAACACACAATCCAAAATACATCGAGAAAACAACAACTTCAAAATCTGAAATTTCTTCATTGGCATCTGCATGAGATTCAATGTTACTCAATTCACCATTAACCTTTAATTCTGATGTATCAGTCTTTTCGTCAGACATCAGAGTTTTTTTTGCAAGATATGTTGCACTATGGTGATGATGTCCTCCTTTATCTGATCTCTGTTTTCTTGCTTCACTCGAGACAGAAACTAACATCAATAAAATCAATATTGATAAAACTCTAAAATTGAATTTCATATTAGTTGACTGTTTTAATTAATCCTTTGTAGTAATTCTTTAATGCCGTCACTTCATCAACATATCTCATTTTCTTTTTCATTAAGTCACTTCTTAGTATAAAATTTCCAATTATTGTAATAAAGAAAATCAATAAGCAAACCAATGCCACAAGATTTAATGATTTATCTCCTCTAGAATTCAATGAAATTCCAGCATAGATCATCAAACCACAAAGCCAAGGAATTAAAAATTCAGCAATTGTGTTTGCCTTTCCTCGAATCAATAAATTAGATCCCGTACCAAAAAATGAGAAAAAAAATAATAGAAAAGGGCTTGGGGATACCCAATGATAAATTCTTTCATTTCGATAGGCATCTATTCTTTGGAGAATATTCTTCTTATGCTCTGACAGACTTATCCTGTAGCTACTAAAGTTGAGTTGATCTATCTCATTCAGTAACTTTAAATCACCTTCACTGGCATTGATTTTTTTATTATCAATCAAGGTATCTGCATTGAGATATACATCATCCCAATCACCAGAAAGCGTATCAACGTTCTCATAAATTGTGTGTACCAACTCTTTCAAGTCTAGTACGTTAAATCCAGATTTGGATTTTGCAAACTGATCTATTTTGTATATTAACTGCTGATTGATGGTCAATTGGCCAATTGACCTTTTACTTGTTGATCTGAAATCGCTTAAAACAGCTCGCTTTGCTGTCTGGTAAACATCCCTTCCGATTTCTCTACCAATTTGATTAATTAATGCATTCACTAAACTCATATTGTAAATTTACTATAATTCATACTCAAATTGAATTAAAAATCAATAGAATCCAATAAAAAATTTCAATTCTCCGGTAAGAAAATTTAACGCCAAGTGCGCCAAGAAACCTCTGAGTTCGCAATGAAAACACTCCGCGCTTTTGCGAAACCTTTGCGTCCCTTGCGTTTAAAATCAGAATTCAAAAAAACACCAAGTACGCAATAAATCCGCAGAGATCGCAATGAAAAATCCTCCGCGCTTTTGCGTAACCTTTGCGTCCCT
>CANFLZ010000045.1 GCA_947448135.1 Flavobacteriales bacterium | reverse complement strand
TCAGAGATCATTGGAAACACCTCCATTGATTTTCTCAAGGCGTAAAAGGGTAGGGTGGTCATCAGATGATGAACCTCTTCTTCTGTTTTGTCTTTGAAGATGAGGATGGCTCCGTTCTTGGTGGGGCGCAAATACAATTGTTCCAAGAATCCATCTTGTTTCCATTGCTCTACTACCGAGCGCTCTTGCTGCAAAATCTCTTGGAAATTGCTGGGTAGATTTTCCAGATCGATGGTGAGGATGACCAATACTTTGTTCATTTTTTTATGTTTTTTAAAGTTTGAAATAATGAGTTTTCGGTCATTGAAATTTTCATGGAATGAACCACATTCTTTCTATATCCATGCATTTGAAAAGGATCTCTATTGGCCCAATCTTGTGCCTCTTCTCTTGATGCGACATTGAGAATGATGAGACCTGTTGTATGACCAATGGGATCGATTTGATGGTTGGAAGTTAAATCAAAATCAATAGGCCCTGCCATTATTAGTTTATCCTTCGCTTTCAATTCGGCTCCCCACTGGTAATGTTCCATTAGTACGGATCGCCCAGCCTCAGAACTTGGATTTTGCCATTTGTCCAATGTCTCAGCAATGATGATGTAAACATCTAAAAGCTGATCGTTAATTACGCTGTGATTCATAGAAAAAATTAATGTGATAAAAAAGGATAGTCGATATATCCTTGGTCCTTTCCGCCATACATCGTAGCTCGATCGGCTTGATTCAATTCTGTATTCAGCTCGAATCGCTTGGGCAAATCGGGATTGGCCAAAAATAAAGTGCCATAAGAAACCATAGCGGCTATTCCTTTTTGCAATTCTGCTTCTCCAGTTTCTCGGTTGTAACCACAGTTGGCGATGACGGGATGATTGGATAATTTACCAAAGGCATCAATGCAGTTATCTGGATATTGGGGATATTGTTCTTTGGAGAATGGAACATTCATGATGTGCACATAAGACAAAGGCATTTCATTTAGATGTTCGATCAAATGCGTGAACTGCTCAACAGGGTGTTCGTGCATGATGTTGTTGTAAGTACTCGTAGGGGATATGCGAATCGAGACTTTGTTTTCTCCAATGGCATTGACCATTTCTTGCATGACCTCGATGACAAATCGATTTCTATTCTCCATGCTTCCTCCGTATTCATCCGTTCGGTGATTGGCGCTATCCGCCAAAAATTGATTGGGCAAGTATCCAAAAGCAGCATGCAATTCAACCCCATCAAATCCCGCATTAATTGCGTTGATAGCAGCATTTTTGTAATCCTGAATGATGGCTTTTATTTCTGCATGTGACAATTCATGCGGCGTTTCGTAGTCTTTTAAACCCTCCATGGTGAAGTGCTGTTGACCCTGAATGGCAATCGCTGAAGGAGCTTCAGGAGTGTCCCCATTTTTCACTAAAGAATGACCCACACGTCCGGTATGCCACAATTGTGCATAGATAGCACCTCCTTTGGCATGCACACTGGCGTTTACTTTTTTCCAAGCTTCTATTTGGGTTTCGGTAAAAAGCCCAGGAGTCATCGGGCTTCCCAAGGCACGTCTGCTGATGTTGATTGCCTCACTGATAATTAGACCAGCACTGGCGCGTTGCGCATAATACAACACAGTTGAATCACTCACCACACCATTAAAGTCCGCTCTGGATCTTGTCATCGGAGCCATGGCCATTCTGTTTTGAAGGTCAATGCCACCGAGATTTATTTTTTCTAAAAGTTTCATATTTAAATTTTATGATGCAAATGTAGACACAATACTTTACTTTTGTAAGTAGTTACACTTTTGTACAGTAGTAACCCAAAGTAAAGTGTTCAATGAAAGCAAAGGTTTATGGCAAAAAAAAATAATCAAGAAATTCCATACAAGTGCAGTTTGAAAGATGTTTTGGATGTGATTGGCGGCAAATGGTCTATGCCCATCATCTATATTTTGTCCCAAGGTAAGTTGCGATTTAAGGAAATAGAAAGGACCATTGAGGGAATTAATACGCGCATGCTCGTGAAGGAACTCAAGAATTTGGAAGCCAATGGAATTTTAACCCGCACTGTTTTTCCAACTGTTCCTCCTTCAGTGGAATATGAATTGACGAAGAAGGGAGAAAAATTATTGCCCTCCATTCACTCTTTGTATGATTGGGGAATGGAGTATGCGGTTTGATTCAGCCTATTTCCTCCTCACCATAACCCTAGCATGGGGAATAGGCAATTAAGAAAGAATAATGTCTTGTTTGCCAACTGCAAGTTGACGCTCGATTATATTTGTTCATGGCCTTGATGAGAATTGTTTGTATTGTCTTATTCTTCGTTGCTTCAGCGGTAAGCAAAGCGCAGTTGTTCCAACCGTCTAAGTTGTATACTTTATCGGATTCGTTGCGCGGAAGAATTACTCCCGAGCGCGCTTGGTGGGACTTGAATTACTATCACTTGAATGTGCAAGTTTTTCCAAAAGAGAAAAAGTTGGTCGGGCATGTAGTGGTCAACTTTACAGCGACTCAAACGGGAAGTGTTCTGCAAATTGATTTGCAAAAGCCCATGGAGTTGACACAAGTTCTGGATGAAAATGGTCAAGCTTTGACGTGGACAAAGCCAGCGGAGAATGTGTATTGGATTGCTTGCAAGAAATTCTTCCAAAAAGGTGAAAAGGGTTCAATCACTTGTTATTATCAAGGCATTCCAAGGAAGGCTATTCGTGCGCCTTGGGATGGTGGTTTGAGTTGGAGCAAGAATGATCATGGAAATGATTTTATTGCTACTTCTTGTCAAGGTTTGGGAGCCAGTGTCTGGTGGCCCTGTAAAGATCACATGTATGATGAACCGGATAGCATGCGCATTTCGATTGAAGTTCCGCGACCGCTTATTGCAGTTTCTAATGGACGTTTGGAACGAATGACCGCCAACACAGAAACCCAAACCTATCATTGGGTGGTGCGCAATCCCATCAACAATTACGGCGTGAACATGAACATTGGTCCTTATGTCGATTTTGCAGATGTGTACGCCGGTGAAAAAGGAAATTTGGACTTGCATTTTTATGTTCTTCCTGACGATTTGGAAAAAGCGAAAAAACAATTTGTGCAAGCCAAAGAGATGTTGAAGGCATTTGAATATTGGTTGGGTCCTTATCCTTTTTATGAAGATGGGTATAAAATTGTCGAGGTGCCTTACTTGGGAATGGAGCACCAGAGTTCGGTAACGTATGGCAACAAATTCGCCAACGGATATTTGGGAATGGACTTGTCCGGAAGTGGATGGGGCAAGAAGTGGGACTATATCATCATTCATGAAAGTGGGCACGAGTGGTTTGCCAATAACATCACTTATCAAGACATCGCCGACATGTGGATTCATGAAGGATTTACGACCTATTCCGAATGTTTGTTCACTGAATTTTACTACGGGAAAAAAGCGGGGGAGGAGTATGTGATTGGTCAGAGAAGAAATATCAGCAACGATGCGCCGATCATTGGAGACTACAATGTCAACAGCGAGGGGAGTGGCGATATGTATTACAAAGGCGCCAATATCTTGAACATGATTCGCCAGATCAATAATGATGATACTGAGTGGCGAATGATGTTGCGAGAGATGAATCAACACTTCTATCATCGGACGGTTACGACCGCTGAAATTGAAGAATTTATGTCCCTTTATTTGGACTTGAATTTAAAGCCAATTTTTGATCAGTACCTCAGAACGAAATTTATTCCTCAATTGGAAATCAAATCAGAAAAAGGCAAACATTATTTGCGTTGGCAGAATTGTATGGATGGTTTTGAAATGCCATTGGATGTCGAAATCAATGGCAAGAACATTCGAATGAATGTGGGAACAGATTGGCAGCTTTTACCAGGTAAACACAAGAAGGGAAAAATAAAGGTCAATCCCAATTATTATGTGAATTGACCTTTATCGTTCGTTATCCTTCCATGCCATCCGCGTTGACTTTGTTGTTTTTCCGTTTGAATAACGAAGCATCCATCTTACCAAATTTCCAACTCAAGTTGATTCTCCATGTTTGCCAATCGCGGTAACGTTGAGAGTCTTGAATGAAATAAGGTGAGTTGCTATACATGCTGGTTACGCGTGTATGTAGGATATCATTGTAAGAAATACTCAAAGTCAAATTTTCATTGCCCTTGGCTTTTTGCGCCATCACTTTGTCGAGTTCCGCTACGCCAGTGGGTTTGCTATTGGACTTGCCAACTGAAAAAGATTTTCGAAGACTGAGATCAATACCATAATTGGGACGGATATAACCTTGAACAGTATTGACAGGACCACCCATCATACCGCCGCCGCCCATGCCACCTCCCATTCCGCCACCGCCGCCGCCGCGCTCACTGCTACCCACGTCCAATGCTTTTTTACTCGCATAATCGCCATTGACTTGAATGACCGTGCTCTTGGGGAGTTTGAAAGAGGCTTGCATTTTCACCCAATAGCTATTGATGGAATTGGTTAGATTGGGGGTGATGTTTGATCCGTCAATTGTCGAGTTGTATACATTCAACGTCGTTGTCAAATCCAACCATTGTGTGAAAGCATTTCTCGATACTACTTCTAAACCAGATGCCCATCCGTATAAGGCATTCATGGATGTTGTAACCACAATGGTATCTTTTAGAATTGGGCTGTACTCCGTCAATTGTTGTTTGATCGTGACATTGGATGTATAGCGACTGTACAAGCTTGCGATGATAGAATGACCTTTTTTGAAGGTTTTCATATAAGACAACTCTGCACTGTGCGTAAACTCTGGTCGCAAGTTGGGATTTCCACGACTGACATTCAACGAGTCGCTGTAATCCGTGAAGGGAGAGAGCTGCATGAAACCAGGGCGGTTGATTCGACGATTCAAGGAGATTTGGAAATCTTGCGTTTCATCGATCACTCTTGTCACATAAACGGAAGGGAAAATGCTGATCGGGTAAACAATGCGGAAGGATTGTCCTGTATTGTTGAGAATACCGCGATAATTGCTGCTCTCAGCTCGCAATCCAAATTGGTATTTCCATTTGTCGCCGTTGACAGAGAGCGTAGAATACAAGGCCTCGATTTGTTCGCGATAGGAGTAATCTACTTTCAGCGCATTATTGGCTGTGTATAGTTGCGAAGCCAAATCAAACTTCTCGTTGTCGTAACCGGAATTGTATTCGCGCAATGAAAAACGTCGACCCAATTCCAATTTATATTTTTCATTCAACTTAGAAACGAAGTCCATTTGAAAAGTGTACAATTGTTGAGCGACGCCACCATATTGTCTCCAAATCGAAGGTGCAGCGTTGCTGTAAATGTTGCGATAATCACCGTTGTAATTGGATGAAATCTTGTTGTAATTGAAATCAGCCGTCAGTTCAGTTCCTTCTTTGGTGAACAAATGTTTGTACAGAACGCTTGATCCTACATTCTTGAAATCACGCGAAGTTGTAGAACGGCGATAATATTCACCATTAATATCCGCGCCAGCGCGCAAAGTGTCTACATCGACATGCAGACTGTCGTCAGGTCGAAAAGCACCTTTGTTGATGCTCTCAGAAAAAGTCAAGGTGTTTCGATTGTCAATGAACCAATCCAATCCCGCACTTCCTCGAGAGAAGTATCCATTATTAATAGAAGTTTGGTATTGATCGGCCAACAAAGGTAGACCTCCCAAATCTTGGCGCGAAGTGCTGGCGTAAGAATAACTGCGGCGTTGGTTCAAGTTGGCATTCACAAAAAAATTGACTTTGCCTTGACGAATATTGAAATCTACTCCGCCATTGTATCTGTACTTGTCATTCAATTTGGTAAATACATTAGGAGGCACTGTGTTGATTCCAGAGCGGACACTGCCGTTGTAACCACGACCCCGATTCTGTTTCATGACGATGTTCAAAATTCCGCCGCCGCCGCCAGAGGCATCATATTTTGCGGAAGGATTGGTGATGATTTCGACACGCGAAATTGCATCAGCGGGGATTTGATCAATCGATAAAGTGGTGGGTCGGCCATCCACAAAAATTTGCGGTGCTGTATTTCTCACACTCACATTCCCATCTTGGTCGACTTGAACAATCGGGATGTTGCGCAACACGTCTTCTGCTGTACCACCCGCGTTGATGGCATTTTTTTCTACGTCGTAAATACTTTTATCAAATTCTTTTCTAAAACCATTTTCATCTTTGATTTCGAGTGTGCTACTGATTGTGGGAAGAAGTTTGATATTGCCCAAATCTTTTTCAATTGGCGGTTGTCCCGGTTGAATCGTAAAGCTAAAAGACTTCTTGTTGTATCCGATCATGGAAAGTTCAATGGTTACGGGTCGTCCCACTGGAACTTTATCAATACTAAAATCACCATTGCGCTCTGTCAGCGCACCATTGATCAATTTACTGCGCTCATCCGTGATTCTAACCACAGCATATTCCAAGGCTGCATTGGAAATGGTATCCACAATTTTTCCATAGACACGAGCGGTCATGTCCATACCGGGAGCACCACCACGTCCTCGTCCACCATTGCCATTGTAGTTGCCACCTTGTGGCGGTTGGGCATAAGAAAAATTGAAAATCAAAACAGTCAGCGCGGTTAATGTCCATTTGGTCATACGACCATCAACAATTCGATGTAAAAAGATCATTCAGCAAAGATACATTTATCCATCGTATGCACACTATTTTTGAACCTATGAAACCGATACCATTTTCACCGCCTAGAATTGATGAAAAAACCATTGAAGCTGTAACAGAAGTGTTGCGTTCTGGTTGGATAACAACAGGTCCCAAAACCCGTGAGTTAGAAAAGAAAATTCAGCAATACATAGGCGGCGGTCCGGTGTTGTGTTTGAATGCCTGGACCAACGCTGTAGAATTGATGTTGCGATGGATGGAAGTGGGGCCTGGTGATGAAGTGATTATTCCAGCTTATACCTATGCGGCCACAGCGAACATTATCATCCACATTGGCGCAAAGCCAGTCATGATTGATTGCGAGCCCAATGGTTTTTTGATGGATTTAAATAAGGCCGAGGCCGCCATCAATGAAAACACCAAGGTGATTATGCCCGTTGATTTTAGTGGATTGCCTGTAGATTATGCCGCTGTCATGGAAATGGCCAAAAGACATGCAGGTATTTACAAACCCCGTGGTGAAAATCAATCCAAGTTGAACAGAATTATGGTCATCTCAGATGCGGCACATTCCTTTGGTGCTTTGTATGACAACACTCCCGTTGGAAGAGAGGTGGATGTAGCGGCATTTAGTTTTCATGCAGTGAAGAATTTTACCACAGCAGAAGGAGGAGCGTTGGTTTTTAATTTACCGGCGCCATTTGACAATGAAGCCATTTGGAAAGACATCAACCGAAAAGCATTGCATGGTCAAACCAAAGATGCCTTGTCCAAAACACAGGCAGGTCAATGGCAATATGATATTGTGGAGGCTGGTTATAAGTGCAACATGACCGATTTGCAAGCGGCATTGGGTTGGGTTGAAATGGATCGTTATGCTCAGGATCATTTGCCACGAAGAAAGAGCATTGTAGCAAGATACAACCAAGCATTTCAAAGTTGCTCTTGGGCGATACTTCCAAAAATGCAAGACGATATAGTGGAGAGCAGTTATCATCTGTATGCCTTGCGCATTCAGGGATTCAATGAGGATGATCGAAATGCCTTGATTACCCATTTGGCAGAAATGGGCATCTCTACCAATGTCCATTTTCAACCGTTACCGCGTTTGAGTTTTTATAAAAACATGGGATTTCAGGAAAGTGATTTTCCAAGGGCTTTTGAACAATTTTCAAATGAAATATCATTGCCGATTTATTTTGATTTGACCGATGAGCAGGTGGATTGCATTACATCAGCCATCAAGGATTACATGCAATCGCGATAGGCTATGAAACGCGTCTTGGATCTCGTAGGATCAGGTATTGGTTTATTGCTTTTGTTGCCCATTGGATTGGTAATTTCCATTTTGATATGGAAAGAAGATTTTCATTCGCCATTTTATTTGCAAGAGCGAGTGGGTAGGAAAGGAGAAAAATTCAAGATGTACAAGTTTCGTTCGATGCGAATCCGCAAGGATGCTGATTTACAATTGACCGTTGGAAAAGATCCGCGGATCACTCGAATTGGCGCATGGATTAGAAAGTATAAAGTGGATGAATTGCCGCAATTGTGGAATGTTTTCATTGGCGATATGAGTTTGGTGGGGCCACGACCTGAGGTAGAGAGATATGTTCTATTATACAATGATGAGCAAAGGCATGTTTTGGATGTTCGCCCCGGAATTACCGACTATGCTTCGTTGCAGTATTTTGATGAAAATAGATTGTTGGGAGAAAGTTCTGATCCAGAGCGAACCTATATCGAGGAAATCATGCCGGCCAAATTGAAAATCAATTTGGCGTATATCCCGAAAGCAGGAATTGTGGAGGATATTAAAATCATATTTTTAACCTTGAAACGCATTGTTTCGTAAATCATTTCAATTGAATTTTGTCGATATGGAAAAATGGATTTTGGGTTTGGGATTGTTGAGTTTGTCATTTGTCGCAACAGCGCAAACGGATGAACCCATTCATTACAAAAAGGAGAAGCATTTGAGTCATGTTCGCCAATTGACCTTTGGTGGGAACAATGCTGAAGCGTATTTCAGTCCCGATGGAAAGTCATTGATTTTTCAGAGTGATAATGCAAAATGGGGAGTTGGATGTGACCAGATATTTACATTAAAGTGGGAGGCATTGGGCGATTCGACCCGAAAGAAAATGATCTCAACAGGAAAGGGAAGAACCACTTGTTCTTGGTTTATGCCAGATGGTCAACACTTCTTGTATGCTTCGACGCATCAAGGCAATGAATCCTGTCCTGCAGTGCCAGAGAAAAAGCCGGGTCATTATGTTTGGCCGTTGTACAGTGATTACGATATCTATGTTGCTGACATGGAAGGCAAGATTCAATTTCCATTGACGCAATCGTCGCGCTATGATGCGGAAGCAACGGTGAGTCCAAAGGGAGACAAGATTGTCTTTACCAGTTTGCGCAATGGCGATTTGGATTTGTACACGATGGACATCGATGGTAAAAATGTGAAGCAAATTACGAGCACCTTGGGATATGATGGAGGCGCAACCTTTTCACCAGACGGCAACAAAATCGTTTGGCGCGCATCTCGTCCGACAAAGTTGGAGGATATTCAGAAGTACCGCGATTTATTGGGTCAAGATTTGGTGGAGCCTTCCAACTTAGAAATATTTGTGGCCAATGCCGATGGTAGTGAAGCCAAGCAAATCACTCATTTGGGCAATGCCAATTGGTCGCCAACTTTTACACCCGATGGAAAGTCTATTTTGTTTTGTAGCAATTACAAAAGCAACATCGGTTTTCCATTCAACATGTTCTTGGTGAACATTGAAACAGGGAAAGTGGAGCAAGTGACTTACGATACCGAATTTGATTCTTTTCCCATGTTCTCTCCCGATGGGAAGCAATTGGTATGGTGCAGCAATCGTCGCAATGGAAGAACCCGTGATACCAACATTTTTATTGCCGATTGGAAATGAGTTGGTCTGAAGAACAACTGGATTTTTTTGCTGAGAAAAAGTATTTGATCCTGGATGATTTTTTATCGAATGAAGAAGTCCATGCTTTGCGGCAATTGGCTGATGAGGGTATGGCAGCGGGTCAATTCAAAGAAGCTGAAGTAGGCAAAGGAATCGAGAAGAAAGTAGTGAAGACGGAAAGAGGTGACTGGATTTGTTGGTTGGATGAGAACAGCTCGCATCCGGCGGTTCAAACCTATTGGAAGAAAGTAGCCGAAATACATCAAACCATCAATCGTTATTTTTATTTGGGATTGAATGATATGGAAGCCCATTTGGCAGTTTATCAGGCAGGAGGATTTTACAAGCGACATAGCGATCGACATCAGATTTCATCTACCCGTCGGGTTTCATTGGTGTTGTATTTGAATGAAACTTGGCAAGAGAAAGATGGCGGGCAATTGCGAATTTATTTGGAACAAGACGATATAGAAGTGCTGCCGTTGGCTGGTCGCATGGTGGTCTTTTTGTCCGAGATAGAGCATGAGGTTTTGCCCACAACCGTCAATCGTTATTCCATTACCGGTTGGGCGCATCACCGCGAATTGATGTAAACGAAAAACAAAAACAGGAGAAAGAGAAAGATCCTGCCTTATTTTTACAACGTAAGAAAGCTTACGATTAACACGCTAATTTTTTTTAATTATGAGTACAATAGCGAATGTACATGCCCGTCAAATTTTGGATTCCAGGGGCAATCCAACCATTGAAGTTGAAGTCATCACCGCAGAAGGCGTGATGGGAAGAGCGGCGGTTCCTTCAGGTGCATCAACAGGAATGCATGAGGCCGTTGAGTTGAGAGATGGTGACAAGGCGCGTTATATGGGTAAAGGTGTTGAACGAGCGGTACAAAATGTTGTATCAACGTTGAACGAAGCTTTGCAAGGCGCTTCAATTTTTGAGCAGAATTTAATTGATCGTGCCATGTGTGGCATCGATGGCACAGAGAACAAAGCCAACTTAGGAGCCAATGCCATCTTAGGTGTTTCATTGGCCGTTTCGCATGCCGCAGCCAATACAGTAGGTTTGCCATTGTATCGCTATGTGGGTGGTGTAAATGCCAACACGCTTCCCATTCCTTTGATGAACATCATCAACGGTGGAGCGCATGCAGACAACAAAGTAGACGTTCAAGAGTTTATGATTTTGCCTGTAGGAGCTGAGCGTTTTTCAGAAGCATTGCGCATGGGAGCTGAGGTTTTTCATCACTTAAAGGCAGTGTTGAAAAAACAAGGACACATGACGAATGTCGGCGACGAAGGTGGATTTGCTCCGAACTTGACCAGCAATGAAGACGCATTGAAAGTTGTCATGCAAGCCATTGAGGCTGCGGGGTACAAGCCAGGAGAAGATATCTGTATTGGTTTGGACTGTGCTTCGACAGAGTTCTACAATGCAGAAAAGAAAATGTATCAATTGGAAAGCACAGGAGAATCTTTGACCAGCGCCGAAATGGTTGGTGTATGGGCAGATTGGTGCAAGCGTTATCCAATTGTCAGCATCGAGGATGGTTGTGCAGAAGATGATTGGGAAGGATGGAAATTGATGACTGAATCTTTGGGCGATAAAGTTCAGTTGGTCGGAGATGATTTGTTTGTTACCAATGTCAATCGTTTGGAGAGAGGAATCAACGAAGGAATTGCCAATTCTATTTTGGTGAAAGTAAATCAAATTGGAACCTTGACAGAAACCATTGACGCTGTAAACATGGCGCATCGTTCTGGTTATACCAGCATCATGAGTCACCGTTCTGGCGAGACAGAAGACACCACCATTGCTGATTTGGCTGTTGCATTGAACACCGGACAAATCAAAACAGGTTCGGCTTCTCGCAGTGATAGGATTGCCAAGTACAATCAGTTGTTGCGCATCGAGGAGCAGTTGGGTAAAATGGCCTACTATCCTGGAAAGAACTTTCCTTTCATGCCGTAAAAGGTGAATCGGTAGAGAAAATGAAAATCCCGGGTTCGCCTGGGATTTTTTTTTATAGGATCAAAGCGACGATTGCGATCATTACCACGAGGAGAATGATTCCGAGTGCCAGCGCTTGCATCAATTGCAATAAAAATACTCGCTTGGATGGAATAACAGAGAGCCAATGTTCTGAGGGATGAAATGGAGGCAATATCAGCCACGAAAGCAAGCCAGCTATGATGGTGATACTTCCAACAATTAAGGTTCTAGTTTCTTCTGTGCGCAACTGTAAAATGGAATAATCTTGCGGCAATAGCAAAGGGTAGAAGAGGGTGCCCATGAATGATGTGAGCATCACAACGACTTGTGTCCAGGGACCGATGCTGGGGAAAATCCATCTTAAAATGTAGAAAGGAGCAACACCAGCAGAAATAGCAAAAATGTAATGTGTGACCTGAACCAAACTCTGATTTTGAAAAGCAATACAAATCGCGAATCCAACCAAAATCATGACCGTAATCTTGGATAATTGAACATTTTCTTGCTTGGAGTCAACGATCAATGAAGCACCCCAATTGGATAGCGCAAGAATTTGTGCGGCCATCATTCCGGTCAATAATAAAACAACAAAGTACTTGGCGGGATTGGGAATCCATTCTAAAACTCCGGTCCAAAATGAAGCGGCATGATGCTGAACCAATAGGTAGGCTGTGATGGCAATGATGACGGAAGAAATGGCACTTGCTACTGTCGCTAAAATGGCACTTTTTCTGGCTGCTTTTTCTTGGTCGACACCTGCGAACCGGGCAGTCTCGAAACTTCCTCCATCCATTTGCTGTGTAGCCCACCATTGGAATCCAACATAAAATATCCAATGGCTCCATCCCGCTTGATCATTGGGTAAAAGATTGCTCCAACCGATTGGTGAGGCATTTGATTTTAAAGGAAGGATAATCCAATAAATAAGTAAAATGAAAAGGATGAAATACAATACCATGATCACGAAATCCCAACGCACCTGAAATTCAAGGTTGTTGAACCACATCATCGCCAGCAAAATAATTCCTATGAAAATAAAGGTGGTTGCAATCGAAAGTCCAATAAAACTAGAAATGAATTGTGCGTAAGTAATGAGCCCCAAGGCCATTAGAAAACTACAGACCAAGATTCCCACATAGAACCTCCGAAAATGAAAAAGAAATAGACCACCTTTTCCTGGAAACCGGATGGGATAGAAATGATTGTCATTGGGGAGTTGAAGTTTATGCCACAATCGAGAAAATAGCAACGGGATAATAAACGCTCCCAACGTCCCAGACCAAAAGAGCCAAATGCCCGACCAATCAGAAGATTGAATGATCTCAAAATACAACTGGCCTTGAAAGAAGGATTGGGAAATGATAAAAAGAGAAACCCCTGATAGCCACCAGGGAATTCTGTTTTTAAATTGAAAAATAGACTGCATAACAGTCCCAATCATTAGCCGCGCTTGGCGTGCTTGAAGCTATAGTAAGTCACAAAGAAGTATCCAATGGTCAACATCAAATGGAATGGGAACAATCCAAAATCGACATAGTAAAATGCCAATACCAATCCAGTTGCGAAATACAACACCATAAACGCCTCTACGAAAGTCAATGGTGCAATTTTTACAGCGCGGTATTTCTTATCGGTCCAAGTACCTTTTTTACCAGTAGAAATGGCGAATTTAGGTGTGCGAACAAAAGCCGATTTCTTTCCAGTCAATCCCTCCATTACAGCCACAGCATTATGCAAACTCAATCCCATGGAAACCGAAAGGAAAGTAGGGAAGTCAACAACGAAACGTCCAAACTTTTGGAAGAAAGGAGCAGGCGGACGACTGACCCAATAGAAGTAAGCCAAGATGAAGAAACTGGCCAAGAATGCTGATGCAGCGATGAAAAGATTTTGAATCAATTGGTTGTCTTGAAATTCATTTTTGATAATCAACATCGGCAAGCTCAACAAAGAACATCCGAGAATAGAGAGGAATACAACAGAGTTCAATAAGTGAAATGCGCCATGAATTTTGGTTCCAAAAGAGATGTCTTTTGCTTTTACGACTTTCCCCATATTTTTCATGGTACATTCTGCGGCTCCTTTTGTCCAACGGAATTGTTGTGCTTTCAACGCATTCATTTCAGCAGGAAGCTCAGCAGGAGAACCAATCTCAGGAAGGTAAACAAATTCCCAACCTTTTAATTGAGCACGGTAGCTCAAATCCAAATCTTCAGTAATCGTATCGCTTTCCCAACCACCCGCGTCAGCGATAGTTGACTTGCGCCATACACCAGCCGTTCCGTTGAAATTGATGAAGTGGTGGTCCATGTTGCGACCCATTTGCTCCACTGTAAAGTGAGCATCCAAACCAAAGGCTTGCAAGCGTGTCAACAAAGAATAATCTTCGTTCAAGTGCTCCCAACGGGTTTGAACAACACCCACTTTATCATGCAAGTAAAAGAAAGGAATAGTTTGACGCAAAAAGTCTACACGTGGAATAAAGTCAGCATCAAAAATGGCTACGAATTCACCTTTGCAAAATTCAAGGCCATAAGCCAAAGCGCCCGCCTTGAATCCAGTGTTTTTCTCTCTCTTGATTTGAGTGATGTCAATTCCTTTGGCTCTCCATTCTTCCACTTTTTTACGTCCCACTTCCAAAGACTCATCGGTGCTGTCATCCAACAGTTGGATTTCCAATTTGTCTTTTGGATAATCGAAAGCACAGACGGCATCAATCAAACGCTCGATAACGTATAACTCATTGTAAACCGGCAACTGCACTGTAACATGTGGCCATTCATTATCTGCTAAAACAGGCTTTTGAAGTTTACGACGGTAGCTTCTTGTAAATTGAATAGCAAGATTCAATTGAACCAAGCTGTACAAGAAAATAAAAACCAAACAGACACCGTAAACGGCAATGGCTACATAGGCTAAGGTTTCCAAGTTTATTTTTTTAAATGGTTAAGCCGCAAAAGTAAATCAATTCTGTCTGATTTGGTTGATTCTATTGGATATACCTCCCCATAATTTTAATCGTTGTTGGTAACCCCATTCAATGATGGTATCAACTTCCAATTGTTTTTGTGGATCGCCATTCACCAACTCTTGCGTCATTTGTGTAGAAAGTTGTCCATGGTGGTCACCGTCCAACTCAATGTGTCGTTTTAAATAATAGACGAAGGTGTCCAAATTGGCACCATTGTTTTTCAATTTCTCTACCATTGAAATAAACATACCGGGGATGAGATCCTCACGACCAAAAGTGAACAAGGCGGCGCGTTCATGCAATGATTTGTTGGCAATGCAATGCATGGTCGCTTGAACAAATTCTTTGGACTCTTCAGGGACTTGGGCTTGAATCATCGCCGTGTTGACATCAACACCTTGGCGAAGCTGCTCGATGAATTGGCGCACGGGTTGGGTATTGGCACCGCATTGATCCATGGCCAATAAGTACAGTTCAAAATGACTGATGTATCCACCGTCGGGATGAACATCGCTCTCTTCTCCTAAAACAATTTCATTGATGAAGAATCGAGTAGTGGGTGAACCAACAGGCAACCAAGGATGAGACATGCCCGTTAAATCTCTTTGTAAAGATTTTAAAAGTGACATAAAGTCCCACACAGCGTAAACGTGTGATTCCATGAATACATGAATGTCTTGAAGGGTAGACATTTGGCTGTACATCGGATGATGCACGAGTTGATCTTTGGAAGATTGAACCAACATACAATACAATTTTGCTCAAAGCTATTGAGACAAATACTTACACAAAATAAAATGCTGCAATTATCGTCCTTCGACATGAAGAACGCGCGTGTATTTTTTTAAAGAGCGCAAAACGATAAAGATGATGAAAGCAATAACCAAGGCCTTGATCCAGAAAGGACTCACCAAATGTTCCCAATCGGTGAAGCCATAATGCATGTAGTTTTTACCAGCGTCCAATAAGGTCATGCTTAAAAAAATGGCGAAGAAACCATTGTATTCTCTTTTCAAAACATTGCGCAAAGAAAAATCCCAAGATGGTGATTTCCATTGACCCAAAGCAGGCCAGAAGGCAGGTGTTTTGGCAGCCCAATCCAAGTATACTTGACCGAATTTTCCGCGCAAGAAAAACTCTTCTGCAAACATGATTCGCTCATAATACAACCAATACATTAAGCAACAAGTTAGCGTAAACCACCAATTGCCAACGTAAATGATGATGCCCAACCACATGAAAAAATTACCCAAGTACAAAGGGTGGCGAACAACACTATAGATGCCAGTTGAATTCAAAACCTCAGCAACTTGTCCTGCTTTTGTATTGCGACCCGAAGTACCGCGAGGTGCATAGCCAATGGTGATAGATCGAATCACCAATCCCAGAAGAGAAACGGCAATACAAGCCCAAGCCCATCCCAAATTAAAAACTGGAAGGTGGTCGTCTATTCCCAATCCAATTACCACAGCTGCCATGGCGTAAAGCGCCAAAGGAAAATAGGAACGACCTTTAAATAGCCAATTTCCTGATTTGTCAAATTCTTCTATTAATGCCATGTCGCGAAAGTAAGCATGAATTACAGATGTCAAAAGGATTATTAGAAACGATAGTTTTTGTAACCCAACTCAATTCCAAGTTGATTGTAAAACCAATTTTTTATTTTGTCTTTGAAGGTGAGCCTTTTGATCGAAATATCCGTTTCAAATGTCCAATTGGTGCGATCAATACGCGCCTGCATACATTGGGGATGTTTGCCTTCAAATCGTTTGAGTTCTCTCACTTCACGACCATAATCAAAGGCTTCCGACTTGACAATGTTTTTTTCCATCCACGCATCATCATGCCACAACTTATTAAAAGACTCTTGCTTTTTTTGCATCGCTCTTGGATCTTTTACCCAGCCGTAGTGGTGCATATAAGCTTTTAAAGGAATCACCTTCAGTTTGGAGTTGTCATGATTCCGAAAACCTTGCGCATCTTTAAAGGAATGAATTTTTTGATTGTTTCGGATGATTCGGATTTCATTTCGATACCATTTTGAACTCGCTCCAACATAATCATAGGAACCATAAAAATGGCGGTATCGCAACAGCAATCCATCGATGTCTTTTCGGTTGAGATAATGACGCATGGCTCCGCGAATTTCGTCATGCCCGTCTTCATGCAATACTTCATCTCCTTGGATATAAATACACCAATCGGCATCATGAGAAACCGCTGCCAAAGCTTTGTCTGTTTCAATGGCGAGAACTTTTCCTCCTTCGCGCATGGAATCATCCCAAATCGTTTCAATGATTTTGATTTTATTGGGATCAATATTTTGAATCAATTCCAAAGTGTTGTCTTCAGAATTTCCTACTGCGACGATTACTTCATCGCACAAAGGGAGTATTGATTGAATTGCCTCCACAATGGGGTAATCATAAACGATGGCATTGCGAATAAAAGTAAATCCCGAGACCTTCATTGCTCGAAAGTACAATCAAAAAAAGATTGAGATAGCCTACTGAATAGCTTTTACTAACTCGGATTTTTCAATAACTCCCTCATGACGGAACATCTCTTTTCCATTTTTATAAATGATGATGGTTGGGAGCACTGCTACTTTCATTTCTTCAGCCATGCGTTTGTTCTCGTCGACGTTGATGGCATGGATGTGCGTGGAAGGCAATTCTTTTTGAATTTCATCTAGGATGGGTTTCATCTTCTTGCATGGTGCGCACCATGGCGCATTGAAGTCGATCAAAACAACGCCAACTTGTTCGGTTAGTTTTTGAAAATCGGTTGAACTCATGCCATCGGCTTTGGGTTGTGATCCCGCCAGAGGCAATTGAGCCCGGTTCCAAGCCATGATGCCACCTTCCAATTCTATCACTTCTTGAAAACCATTTTTTCTTAGACCTTGCGCCGCTGATGCGCTTCTTCCTCCGGAAAGACAATAAACCAACACAGGCTTGGTTTTGTCCAATGATGCAACTTGACGATTGTAATCATCACCATTGAAATCCAAGTTCAATGCGCCATTGATATAACCACTTTGAAATTCCCCAGGTGTTCTGACATCAATTAATTGTGCGTCTTTCTTGCTTTCTATTAATTGCGAAAATGTTGCAGCATCTACCTGTTGAGGAGTTCCATTGTTCTTATGGGCGGATTGGCTGTTGGAGTTTTGACAAGCAATCAAAAGAACGACTGCGGATAACAAAGCATATACGGTTTTCATGTTGCAAATATGTGTTTGTCCTATCTGATGTTCAGTGATTTTTAGCACAAAGAAAGTTTTCTTGCAAAAAAATACATATGCATAAGAATCTTATGTATATTTGTCTTATGCATTCAAGTGAATTACTAAAAGGGACATTGAAAACCCTGGTCATGAAAGTTCTCAAAGAAGAAGGACGTATGTATGGCTACGAGTTGGCTTTAAGAGTCAAAGAAATATCTGAAGGAACCATTCAGATTACAGAAGGTGCGTTGTACCCATTGCTTCATGCTTTGGAGTTATCCGGAGAGCTTACCACAGAGAAAGAAATGATTGGCAAGCGGGTTCGGAAATATTACCAGTTGACCGCTCAAGGAAAAAAGGCTACACAAAATAGAGTCAAAGAACTGGAAGCTTTTATAGAAACCATGCGCATTATTTTGGAATGGGAAAAAGGAAAGGCACATGCGTAGGCTACGTGACGAAGAAGTGGAATGGGTGAGCCAACAAATTGACCTTTATCAGGTCAATAATGTCGATTGGAAAGAGAGCCTTTTGGATCACATCTGCTCAACCATTGAAAGCCGAAACAATGGTGCAACAATAGAAGAGGAGTTTGATTGGGTGAAGGGTCAGTTCTTGCCCGATGAATGGAAAACAATAGAAACAAAAATCAATAATCAAATGGAAAACAAAAAAATGAAAACTGTCTTGCGCACATTGAGCGGTGTTGTTATCGTAAGCGCCTTATTTCTGGTTGCAGGATCGATATTAAAAATTGCACATGCCCCTGGAGCAGCCGCTTTGCTTTGGTTGGGTATAGGAATAATGGGATTGTTGGGAGGTCCAATTTTGGGCTATCTACT
>CANFLZ010000044.1 GCA_947448135.1 Flavobacteriales bacterium | reverse complement strand
TCACCCATACTCCACCACCCGCTTCTGATCGAGGTTCACCGATACACCATAAAAATTGAAATCTGTACTCGCGGGTTGTTCCTCTTCGATGATGTCGATGATGGCATTCTTGAGGGGTATTGGCTCAAAGTACAAACTGAAAACACGCCAATCTTCCGTAGATTCGAATTCAAACACTTCAGGCGCTAAAGGAATGTTCTTGGCTTCTATCAAAGGGTATCGCTTCTGATTTCCTTGAACTTGAATAAAAGTATGTCGCGCTATTCTAATCCAACCGCCGCGAACGTATATCCACGGAGCTGAATAGCCAAAATCAATGCGCGTGAATTCATCCGAAAGAACAATGCGCATAATCTCTGGATTGGTCTTCCGCTGATCACCGACTTCAATATCGGCCAAATAATGGGGTCGCGCTTTTTTCATTCGACTAAATCTTGGGTGAATTTATATAACCATCGGGGACTTACAATGACAACATGCCTTCCCTGCGATAAAAAATAACGGCACAACTCGATGGAGGGAATCAACTCAAAAGCGATCAATGAGGTGCCATTGGATTCCTTCTGAATCGTCTGACTTTCATGCAAGGGATAGGCTTGAAAATAATGGGTGCCCAACTGACTGGCCATAATTTCGATGGTCTGCAATTTGGCCTTAGGTATCGGAAACACACCGTATACCGCATGCAGATATTCGTGAACAACTTTGATATCTGTTTCGAAATACTTTGACTTTAACAACAATGGCTCGGATACTCTATCCAATCCAAATGTTCGCACTTCCTCATGCGCTTCTGAATACCCAATGATGTACCACCGATTTTCAAACTCCTTGATGAGAAACGGATGGATCACGATGGATTTGAACGTTCGTTTCTTGTAGGAAAAATGAATAAAAGAAACGGGCATCTTTTCGCTACAGGCTTTGTAAAACAAATCAAAATATTCAAAACCCCGAGATACCGGTGGACGCATGGTTTGCAAGATCGGCTGTCGCTCCTCGAATTTCTTTTCTTCCAATGCCGCGCTGAACAACTTCTCTACCGCATGAGAAAATTTTGCGCTGATCTTGGATCCGCCAATCGCACGAATCACCTCCACCGCTTCATTGAGTGTCTCTAAATCCTCTGGTCGCATCGATATCCCCGCCAATGAATAATTGGGATCTGTATATTCATACCCCAAATGCGCCCGATTGAATTGTATCGGCGCATCAAAACCATCGGGATACGGACACTTCATACTGGCAATGTCCTTTTGAATGGTTTCCTTGGAAGGACGAAAATCCAACTTCTCCACACACGCCTCAATCAAGTCATCCATCGAGGGATAGGGACGCATGGTATTGCGCAGTGCCGCATCAATGACCTTGTATCGCCGAAAGGCACTTTTACCCTGTTTCATGAATCGAATATAAAAAAAATATCACTCCGTATGTTAAATACGGTAGGGCATTTTTCATTTGTATCATCAAAATCTTAATCGATGGAAACAGAAATCAAAAGAATCTTGGAGATTCTAATGGACAAGAAAACGAAAGATCCAGCAAAGCGCTACAACCCAGACCTATTGCAGCCAGGGCAGGTTCTGAAAGTGGAAAGCATAGAATGTACAGAGGAGTATACCAGAATCGATTTTCATTATCGCTCTTCGCAGCATTATCACAATGGGGGTTGGATTCAGATGGACAGAGGCGCCTATATACAGCCTGTCAATTCGCCGCAGAAATACACCTTGGTCAAAGCCATTGGCATCCCCATCGCTCCCTTGAAACATTACTTTTCAAAAAAAGGAGAGCATTATACCTACACCTTAATCTTCCCTGCATTGCCCAAGAATACCAAGAAGATCAACATCATTGAAAAGGAAGCCCCGGGCACTTATTTCAATTTCTACAATGTGGACTATGCCCAATGGATGACCGTTCCGCATGCCGCAGATTTACCCGTCTCAAAAAATTAATCAACCCATCCTATGCAAATCAAAACACAAGCCCTCGAATTTCTGGGCATGGCTAAAAGCCAAAAACACTTTTTCGAAATCAGTGAAACTCCTGTGCGATATGAAGACCCTTTCAACGCCCAGAATTTTGACTTCTATCCGAATCGAAAGATTGTCATCAACAACAACTTAAAATCAGGCATCAGTATCGTAGGATACGATTTCACAACCATTCAGCACGAAGATGCTTTTGACCTAGGGGTTTCCATATTTGAAATGATGTTCGGGGTGACACCCCAAATTCACCGTGAGGTACTCAGTCCACGGGCCACCGATTACTCCGTCGACCTCATTTCAGAAAATTGCAAAATTGTCATCGAGTACAACGGATTTCGATATGTTGGCCCTCCCGATATAGACCGAGCCGATTACGTCAATCACGAGTCCATCATGCTGAACAACCAACGCATCCCCTTGGATCATATCGCCAAAGACTTTCATGACGAATATTATCCTTTCATTCGCGTATCCAATTATCTCAGAGAAGGCCATATGTTCGGCATCGAATTGGGTTATTACCGCTATCGTTGTTCCAACGGCATGATGATGGGTCGCAGAACCAAGATGACTTTTGTGCGCAATTATCAAAGAACCAGTTTACAAGAAATAAGACAGGAAGCCTTTGATCGATTTTTCCGTCACAAATATGAATTTATGGGAATGGCCGAGAAACTTTGGAAGTTGTTGTCCATGCACATACCCAAGGCACAGATTCGCATGGTATCGTTTGACATCTTCGAAAAAGAACTCCTCAAGAAAAACATCCAACAGCGAAAAGCGTTACAGCTCACCTTGAGCGACTTCGTTGACCAATACGTCAACGAAATCGGCGAGAATCTAAATGCCGCTTTGAATGTCGCAACAGAGTTCTCCAAACTTCTGGAAGGAAGTCGCGTGTCGCCCAGTACACTTCAAACCTTGGCCACCCAGTGGATGAATCGAGTCACCAAGCAACAGTTCAATCTCTCCCAATATCTCAACAACCTCAACGGCTTGGAGGAGCGCATCATCAATGCCCGAGAAACCGAAGAGATTGACGAACCCGTATCGTGGTAGGAATCAGAACATGATGGCGCCTGCCCACTGCCCCTGTTGGGCCAGTGGGCACCCCGCTGTCCGCTGCTATTCCTCCTGCGGCGCTGCGCGCCCCAGTACGGGATATCCGCTTCCATCGGTGGCGCGGGGGAATCATCGAAGTTTCTTGCACCACTTGGATGATTCGGCGGGATGCGTTATTTCAATAACACGTATACTAAAACTTCAAAGTCAATTTAAACATGACCAGAAAAGCAATCATGATTGGTTACCCAGGGCCGAAGAATTCTGCTAATTATTTAAAGGGTGTCGATGCGGATTTGCATCACATAAAACGCTTTCTTAAATCACCCATTGGTGGTTCTTGGGAAGATCACGAAATAGAGGATTTATCTGATTGCACACTCGAAAATTTCGTCGAAATAATCCAAGAAATAAATACAGACTTCTTGCTAGTATATTTTTCCGGCCATGGTTATCAAGATTTAAAGGAAACGACTATTGTATTAAAAGACACCGAAACCATTTCCATTACCAATTTAATTTCGTTGATAAAAGCATCCAAGGCACTCATCATTTTAGACACCTGCAGAAAAGACATCCATGATGAATACGAATCTTTCACAGGTCCTGAATATTTATCCTTTAAATCAACTTTGAACCAGCCCAATACTCGAGAAAAATTCATGAGCATCCTCGCTGAAAGTCATGATGGAATTGCAATAGCTTATGCATGGTCTGTCGGAGAAATCAGTAACGATACAGAATTAGGAGGCCACTATACGTATTCATTGTTAAGAGCTTCCCTCGAATGGTATGAGAAGTGCAAAAACGAAAGTGTATTATTCATTCATCAAGCGAATGATCTGGCGCATCAGGATTTGAAATTCACAACCCATTTTAAGCAGAATCCACAACTGGTCAACGCAAAAGGCAAAGAAGAAAAATTGAATTTCCCATTTGCATTAAAATTAATGAGCCTTTAACCCTGAATACAAGCAGCTCCAGACAGCTTTGGACTGATTTCCTTTTATCCTAACCTCTTTTTTCCCTGCTCCAAAACAATTGTCGTGCATTATACCACCCTTTGGGGTTGGTGAAATCAACCCTTTACACTTAGCTGGTGTTATAACGCCCCGCTGGGGCTGATGAACAATGGGTCCGTTGTTGGACAATAACATTTTACTAAGCCCTAGGGGCATATCAATACATCATACTGAAACTTGTCGTGCGCCAGGTTATTGATTATATTTGATTGTGCAAATAGAAGAACCAAAAATCATCCAAATCCAAGAACTTTGTGAAATCAACAAAGTCAAGTCATTGTATGCCTTTGGTTCTGTTGTTAGGGATGATTTCAACAAAGACTCTGATATTGATCTCGTGGTAGATTTCAATGAGAAAGATCCGTTCACATACACTGATCTCTATTTCAATCTTAAATCAAAACTTGAAGAGCTATTGAAAAGACAAATAGATTTGATTGAAGAACGTGCCATCAAGAATCCCATTTTTAGGCAGCAATTGGAAAAAACCAAGGTCAAAATTTATGGATATTAATATCAAAACTTGGTTGGTCGATATTCAGCAATCTATTGAAGAAATCAATGATTTCTTGGGTGAACGTCGAGACTTCTTCGCTTATCAAAATGATTTGAAAACGAAAAAAGCTGTCGAAAGAAATCTAGAAATAATTGGTGAAGCAGTAAATAGAATTATCAAGCTCGATCAAAACTTCCCCATTTCTGAAGCAAAAAATATTATCAATACAAGAAATAGAATTATTCATAGTTACGATAACATTTCGGATGAAGTAATTTGGACAATAGTTAGCAGGGATCTTCCCATCCTTAAAGCGCAAGTAGATAAGCACTTAATGGAATAATTTTTATCCCCTCATCCCCTTCATCCCTTCATCCCCTTCACCCTTACTCCACCAACCGCTTTTGATTCACGTTCACAGACACATTGTAAAAAATGGCGCCTGTCCGTTGTCCTATCGGCCAACGTCCACCCCGCTGTCCGCTGCTATTCCTCGTGCGGCGCTGCGCACCCCAGTCCGGGATATCCGCTCCCATCGGTGGCGCGGGGAATCATATCGCATAATTTTCATATAAGATATAGGAAGTTCCGAATAAGGTTTTTCAACTACAAAAAATAACTTTGATCCGACTCCAATTAACGTCACTTTTAAGTTACATTTGTATGCGTGAAAATAAGATTAGAAACATTGTTGAATACGAAAATCATTTCAGTCAATTCTTAAAACAACAACCAGAAAAGGTCCAAAATAAAATATTTAAAATCATCGAAATACTTGAGACGTTGGAATTCATTCCCGAACAATATCTCAAGTCATTAAAGGGCATCAAAGGTTTATATGAAGTAAGAATACGATTGGGCAACAACATATGGCGGGTATTTTGCTTTTTCGACAACGATTGTCTTGTAATCCTGCTTAATGGATTTACCAAGAAAAGTCAAAGAACGCCAATTAAAGAGATAGAAAAAGCCGAAAGACTGATGAAAAAATATCAATTAGAAAAAGCGAACAAATGAAAACAAAAACTTGGAAAGAAATCAAAGATGAGGTTTATGGAGCAAAAGGCACTACACGCCGTGACGACTTGGAGCGGGAATCCGCTTCTTTCAAAATGGGATTGATGCTCCGCAAAGCCAGGGAAGAAAAGCAAATGACCCAAGAAACATTGGCCAAAAAAGTCAATAAGAAAAGATCATTTATTTCGCGCATAGAAAACGACGGAAGCAACATCACGCTCAAAACGCTGTACGAAATTGTAGAGTCCGGTCTGGGCGGCTCAGTACAAATCCACATCAAGATATAAATTCAGGATTCCCAATGCTGTCGGTGGCGCAGGGGATCCTATCGCATAATTTTCATATAAGATATAGGAATTATGGCATAAGCATTTCTTGAAGGTTACTTGAACCTTTGAAGAAAAAATGGAATGGATCAATGATGTTCGCCGACAACTGATCATAAGGCAATACAGCATCAACACGCAGAAGGCGTATATCAATGCGCTACAATTGTTCGGTAGGCATTTTGGACAACAGAATTTGACACAGCTGAGTCAAATAGACATTGAGGAGTATTTGCTTTATTTATCAGAGCAACGGAATTACAGTTTTTCGGGATTGAATTTGATGGTGAATGCCATCAAGTTTCTTTTTGAGAAAGTATGGAATTTGCCCAAGACCACCTATCATTTACCTCGACCACGCAAAACACATACACTGCCCAAGGTATTGGATGAGGAGGACATCAAGAACATATTTTCCCGTGTAGAAAACCCCAAACATCGGTTGATTCTTTACATGGCCTATAGTAGCGGATTGCGCGTGAGTGAGGTGGTTAGGATTAGGTTGACCGATATCCACCGCAAGAGCATGCAGATCAGGATTGAGCAGAGCAAGGGCCGCAAGGATCGGATGGTGGTACTGAGCAAAAAAGTCCTGGCATTGATGGAAGAATATTATAGGCAATACAAACCCAAGGAGTATTTGTTTGAAGGTCAATTTGGCGGGCAGTATAGTATACGCAGTGCACAAATGATATTTAAGCGCTTCAAGCAATTGGCAAAGGTGAACATCAAGGGAGGCATACACTTGTTGCGACACAGTTTTGCGACGCATTTATTGGAGCAGGGGGCGGATATCCGCTTGGTGCAGCAGCAGTTGGGACATAACAGTGTAAAGACGACGCAGATCTACACACATGTCACCGAGAAGCGCAATCAAAATCTCCGCAGCCCCCTCGACAACCTAGACGATTAAACGCAATGCGCCATTTAAATTACGCAATGCTGACTCTTTGATTTTCAATGGTTTTTCGTTATACTTGCGTTATACAAATTGCGTATACTATAATGTTATATGCAACCATAAAGAACGACACCGATATATTAGACATCAAAATGATTAAGTCAGATTGAAACATATTACCTTCATAATTATTGGAATTGCTATATCCTTTGTAAGCTGTAATTCTTCAAAAAAAGACAAAAAGGAGAATGAGGAGAAACAAACTACTATGACAATGATTACATCTGTAGTCGGAGATGATATTCGTGTTTCATTGGAAGGTACTGGTAAAGCTATAATTGATTGGGGAGACGGAACAGAAGTTGATTCAATAAACCTAATACCTAACAGGTCGCACCATAAACATAAATATAACGACACGACAAGCCATACAATAACTATTATTGGTGATACTATTACTTTTTTGGATTGCTCTTATTGTAAGTTGACACAATTGAATGTAAGTGGAAATAAGTCTTTAGAAACATTGATTTGCGGCTGGAATGGATTAACCTCGTTGGATTTAAGCAAAAACAAAGCACTTAAAAGATTAACTTGTCACGAAAACCGATTAACATCTTTAGACCTGAGTAATAATAAATTATTAGACGATTTGTTTTGTATCAATAATCGCTTGTCATTTTTAGATATTAGCAATTGTCAAGAGATAGCTTTATTATATTGCTCAAGCAATCAATTAGCAAATTTAGATGTTAGTAAAAATAAAAAATTGACAGAATTAGATTGTGGCAGTAACCAATTATCAACGTTGAAAATTGATAATACTTTTGCTCTAAAAAAACTGTTGTGCTACGAAAATAAATTATCTCATTTAGACTTGAGCAAAAACGACAAACTAGTAGAGTTAGGTTGCGGAGAAAATCAGCTGACAGTATTAAACATAAGCAATTTAAAAGCTATGGAAGAGTTAAATTGCACGAGTAACCTATTGCCTTTATTGGAATTGAATAATAACGGAAAGCTGAAATATTTACGTTGTAGTTCTAATAAATTTAAAGCCTTAGATGTGAGCAATAATAAAGCATTAACAACTTTGGATTGTGATAATAATCAATTGACTAGTCTGGATGTAAGTAAAAATGAAGTACTTGTAATTTTGAGTGTTGCAAGTAATAAATTTACTGCTACTGCTTTAAACAACATTTTTACAATGCTTAGTGATAAAATTATTGAAAATGAATCAAAGATAATATTCATTGCTGGTAATGAAGGGACAAAAAATTGTCAACAAAAAATCGCAAAACAAATAGGCTGGAGAGTAAACTCAACATTTATGAATGACTAATATAATGGCAGCATATAACAGGCGTTTGGCTCAATGGCGGGTGAAGTGGTTAATTGAACATTCTGCCTCGCATCAACTTTTGTGGTGTATTGACAGTTTTGTGCTCCGAATTCCGCCACTGCGCCAAGCGCCAAAACGTTATCTCAAACACCTGAACTATTCTAACGTAAAAAACTCCAAATGTCAAAAAAATCCATACCACCCCTGCAGGGTTGGTGATATCAACCCTCTACACTTAGCAGGTGTTATAACGCCCTGCTGGGGCTGATGAACAACACACTTTGTGTTTCTGATTCTGTTTCCGTTTCTCATTCTTACTCCTTCATCCCTTCATCCCCTTTTCTTCGTACCTTCATCTCCGTATGAACACTGCGAATAAAATTTGTCAATCGTGTGGGATGCCACTGAAACGAGATGAAAAAGGTGGAGGAACCAACGCTGATCAATCCATCAGTAACCTCTACTGCTCTTATTGCTATGAAAATGGGGAATTCATCTGGAAAGGAAATGATGTGCATGCCTTTCAAGATTTTTGTAAAAATAAAATGATCGAAGGTGGTCACTCGCGATTCATCTCTTGGCTTTTCACCCGTGGGATGAAAAGACTGGGGCGGTGGAAATAAATTAGGCTTCATGATTCAACCCATCATTACGTCCATACCCGCCAAAAAGCTAATCGGTTTCCAAAAATCAATGAGCTTGGTAAATTTCAATATTGCCGAACTTTGGCAAGCCTTTGGTCCAAGACGGGTTGAAATTAAAAACAACGTCAATACCGAACTCGTTTCGCTCGCAGTCTATCCCATTGATTATTTCGAATCGTTTTCACCTTCCCGCAATTTTCAAAGATGGGCCTTGGTGGAGGTGACTGATTTCAATTGTATTCCCGATCAAATGGAAAGCTTTGATTTGCCTTCAGGCATGTATGTTGTTTTCCATTACCAAGGACCGAGCAGCGACACTTCCATTTTTCAAACCATCTACAACGTCTGGCTGCCACAGTCTGAATACCTACTCGATGAACGTCCACATTTCGAAATTCTGGGCGAAAAATACAAAAACAACGACCCCCTGTCTGAAGAGGACATTTGGATTCCGATTCGCAAAAAGTAATTGACGTGAATATTTCGATTGAATTCAAAAGAGTATTATTCAGCTTACCAATCATCACATCGCTCCTAATTTTTGTGGAGTGCAGAACGCCCATGAATTGCATCAAAAAAGATGCGAACTCACCCCAAATGGACACCCTTGCCGTCATCCGAAAAGCCAAACGTCACCATGCCTATTGGACAGAATACTGGGTTTCGCCGCCTGCCCTTTCATTTGACGAAAAAGAAAGAACTTGGACCGTGCTCTCGGTTAAAACCCAACACACCAATCGCGGAGATTGCAAATACACCAATGGCTGTACAGTAGTAAAATCAGTAACATTGGTGATTGACGATCAAAATAAAAAGGTTGTCTCTAAAACCAAAGAGAAAAAAATATTTCCCAACTACGAATAATCAAAAAGAGTGATGATGAAATTCACGGTTCCATTTGAATTCGAGGCAGATCTCTGGAAAGCTGGAGGCTCCAGTGGTTGGCATTTTGTTTCAATGCCCATTCCACTTTCAAAGGAGATTAGAGAAAATTTTCAAAATGAAGAGGAAGGCTGGGGAAGACTCCCTGTACAAGCCACGATTGATGGGCTTACTTGGGATACTGCGATTTGGTTTGACACCAAAAACAACCGTTATCTTTTGCCCATAAAAAGTGAAATTCGAAAAAAGAAGAATCTTCACGTCGGCGCTTCATTATCCATTCGATTGTTGATTTAAAATTTTTGCCATTCATCGCTTTTCAGATGTGAAGCATATTACTTTCGTTGACAAATAACCAATACATGAGACAAATTTTCGTCAACCTCGTCGTTAGCGACCTTCAAAAATCCATGGACTTATATTCTGCATTGGGTTTTACCAATAATCCTCAATTTTCTGATGACACCGCCAAATGCATGGTTTGGAGTGATCATATCTATTTGATGATTATGACCGCTGATAAATTTTCTTCGTTCACACAGAAGCCCATTGCAGATACCAAAAACAACATTGCAGCGCTACTTTCCTTGTCCTTGGCAAGCGTCGAAGAAATCCATGAAAAGATGACAGCCGGATTAGCCGCAGGAGGCATCGAACCATCCGAAATGAAAGACTATGGATTCATGGTGCAACGTTCCATTGAAGATTTTGACGGCCATACTTGGGAACTTTTCTTTATGGATGTGACGAAATTTCCGCAATAAGCCCTCACCTTTGTCTACATGACTGATGAAGAATTGATCGAAAAACTAAAAGCAGGCGACAGTGCCTGCTTTGGTATTTTGATTGAATTGCATAGTCAGAAAGTACTCAATATTGCCTTCAATATTGTCCGCAACCTTGAGGATGCGGAAGACATTACCCAAGAAGTATTCATCGAAATATTCCAATCGATTCAACACTTTAAAAGAGAGTCTAAACTTTCTACATGGGTATATAAAATCACCGTCAACAAATCGTTGGATTTTCTTAGGAAAAAGAAACGAAAAAAACGCTTTGGCATCCTGCAACAACTATTTTCAGCTGACAGCGCAGAGCCGCGGATTTCCATCCGTAATGAATTGCATCCTGGAATTGAATTGGAAAATAAGGAACGAGCTTCCATTTTGCAAGATGCCATTGAACAACTTCCTGAAAAACAAAAAACGGCCTTTGTTCTCAATAAAATAGAAGACCAGAGTTACGCCGAAGTAGCGAACATTATGGACATGTCTATTGCGTCTGTAGAATCGCTACTTTTCAGAGCCAAACAGAATCTTCAAAAATTACTCGGAGACTATTATGAAAAAAATGAAAAGTAACCGCAAGTATTTGACTAAAAAAACATCTAAACTATGATGGACGAAAAAGAAAAATGGATACAAGAAACGCTACAAAGTGTGAACAAGCCCTCTCGGATTGAGGTTTCACCTTTGCTTGCGCAACGCTTGCAAAACATTGCTTTGAATGGTGTCCAGCAAATGCCCCCCGCCCCCAATCCCATCATACCTTGGCTTGCCGCAGCTAGCATTGCGTTATTACTGGGAATCAACATCCTAACAGCTTTGTGGTATAACGATTCGGCGTCCTACGATATCAGCGCCGCACATACAGTTTACAGTGAATATTTTGACTATCTCGAAACACTCAATTAATCGGTTATGGAAAACACCAAATTTTTAAAAACAGTCATTTTTATTTTACTCATCATCAACATAGGCACATTGTCATTTCTTTGGATCAATCATCCACCAAAAGATAATGGTCCACACCGAGGAGGAGAAATTGGCGAGTATCTCATGCACGAATTGAAATTCAATCCAGAGCAAAGAAAACAATTTGAGCAACTGCGCGAAGAACACAGAAGTGCCGTGAAAGGCTGGAGAGATGCCAACGAAAAACTAAGGGGGGAGTTGTTCGATTTAATGGGCGTTTATCCATCAGACAGCACCCGTATTCTGCAACTCGCTGATAGCATTTCCAGTGTTCAGAAAAAAATTGAAATATCCACCTTTTATCACTTCCAGAAAGTGAGAACAATTTGCACTCCAGAACAACAAAACGAATTTGATCAAGTCATCAAAGAAGGATTGCACATTCGAACACCTCATTCATCGCAACCCAAATAAGTGGACCCGCACCGCAAGTTTTCGGAAAAAATCACATCTAAAGAAAATAATATCTCTAATTGAAGAATAAAATGAACGTAATAAAAAGCTTCTGCCTAATGATCATGACAATCGCCATGAATCAAGTATATGGTCAATACAATGATTTGTGGATTCCCGATACACTGTCCGGAACCCAATTCAATTTGAATTTAGTGGATACTTTCGCTCAAATGCGTCCAGGAAACCAGACCATCACAGAAGGAGTGAACAACAAATTCTGGGGTCCAACATTGTTCTTCAATCAAGGAGATACCGTTCATATGAACATCCAAAGTTTTTTGAATGATTCCACCACGATACATTGGCACGGGATGCATTTGCCCGCAGTAATGGATGGTGGACCTCATCAAGTGATTCCACCAGGAACCATTTGGCAACCTTATTGGAAAGTCACCAACAATGCCGCCACCTATTGGTACCATCCGCATTTGCATATGATGACACAAGAACAAATGACAAAAGGATTGGGTGGATTTATCATCGTCAGAGATCCTATTGAAGCTGCCTTGGCATTGCCCAGGACGTATGGCGTAGATGATATTCCGCTTGCCTTGACGAGCAGACGCTTCGATGCGTCCAATGCATTTGTCACGACGAACACTTCTTATGGCGATTACATGCTCACCAATGGAACACTCAATGCGCAAGTTAGCTTGCCCAAGCAAATGGTTCGCCTACGCATTTTAAATGCTGAAATGGAAAGAGCGTATAATTTGGGATTCAGTGACAACAGAACCTTTTACATCATCGCTACAGATGGTGGTTTAGTAGATGCGCCAACTCCAGTTACACGCGTAATTGTGGGAGTTGGTGAGCGAATTGAAATACTTGTGGATTTACAGAACGATGTTGTGGGAAGCACTTTGGATTTAAAAGCCTACAACGGAGGATTCTCTTTGGGTTTTCCGGGAGGTGAGCCCAACCCCAATGGCCAATTCGGTAGTTTGCTCAATAACACAACTTTTACAGTATTGCACATCAATGTATCCAATCCAACTTCCAACCCAATTACATCGATGCCAGCAACGCTCGTCAATAACACTTATTGGACTGCGGCAGATGCTACCGTTAATCGAACCATCAATGTAACCAATGGAAATCCCGGAGGACAGCCATTTGACTTAGACAATACTCCCTTTGCACTCAACACCATCAACAAAACCATCAACCTCAATACCATTGAGAAATGGACCATCACCAACAATAATGTATTTGGTCATAGTTTCCACATTCATGATGTCGAATTCAAGATTATATCTAGAACTGTCAATAACGTAGGAACTTTTGACGAGGGATGGAAAGATGTATTGTATTTGCCTGTCAATTCATCGGCAACCTTCGTTGCCCGCTTTGACGACTATGCAGATCCCGAACATCCCTTTATGTACCATTGCCATTTTGCGCCACACGAAGACGGTGGAATGATGGGACAATTTGTTGTTGTAGACAACTCAACGAATATTCAAGAACAGCAAGAAGCTAAAGAATTCTCACTTTTCCCCAATCCGTCAAAAGACAAATTGCACATCGCTTTCCAAGGAGAGAATTTTGAAGTTTATTACATCAAAATTATGGATGCAGTAGGAAGAACAGTGTACATGCTTCCTCGTCCGCAAGTTCAAAATGGAATTGATATCAGCCAACTCACTCCCGGTCATTATTTCTTACAATTGACAGAAGAAAAAACAAAACTGACCACTACTCAGCAATTCATCAAAGAATGATCACGCGTTCTTTCAAATCAATCTGCACCTCCCTCAGCCTTGTGCTCATTATCAGTGTAGTGATTGGACTTCAATCGTTCTTGTTGAACAAAGAAACAATCATTGGAAATCCAGTTAATGAATTCTCCCTGATCAATGTGGATGGTCGAAAAATAGGATTGAATGACTATGCTAATGCCAAAGGATTTATAGTTGTCTTTACATGCAACCACTGTCCTTTTGCAAAATTGTATACGGATCGATTAAATGCCTTGAATGAAAAATACAAATTGAATGGCGTTCACTTGCTGGCTATCAACTCTATGGATAGCATATTGTACAGAGATGAAAGTTTCGTGAACATGCAAAAAAGATCGAAATCAGAAAAATATAATTTCCCGTATTTACAAGACGGTGATCAAACCGTCGGAAGAAACTTTGAAGCCGATCACACACCTCATGCCTATGTCATATGGAAGGTCAACAACCAATGGACCATCCAATACAGTGGAGCTATTGATGACAATGGAGAAGAACCTGAAAAAGCCAAACCCTACATCGAAAACGCAGTAAATGCACTTTTGAAAAATGAAGCGGTAACAGAATCCTGCACACCATCAGTGGGGTGCAAGATCTTTTATAGGAAATAATTGTATCTGAAATTTCAATTAATTAATCATCCATGCTCAATCACTTATTTTCAAAAATTGCATTGACAGCATACCTATTTATGGGTATGATTCAATACACAAGTGCTCATTTCCATCATCACTCAAACCCTATTCGAAAGGTTTGGCATGTGCAAGGAAAGATAATTGAAGGAACCTTTTTATTTGCGAAAGAGGACAGTGTTTTCTTGGAACAAGACAAACAACACGTCATTGGAATACCCATCAAAAAATTCAGTTCAAAAGATCAAGTTTATTTCCAAAATAAAATTCTAGGTATAAAAAATTTGAATCAAAAATTAAATACCTCTTACCCAAAAAGACACCTCCATTTTTCTTTTCCATATATTTCTATGTTCAAGGGAATATTAATCTTGATCACCTTGTTTCTACTATTCATTTTGATCAAACAAAAGAGCACCAAACAAGTTATTATCATCTCTATTTTATTAGGATCTGGAAGTTTGCTCCTCAGTTTTACCGATCCCAACATTATCCGCAATGCATTTTTACCATTTGCACCCAATGTCAACACTTTTTGGGACAATAATTATTTTTATGTAGAGTCTAAAGGAATTCCAACGACCCATGAAATGATGGTGGGAATTTCCGATCATGGATGGCAACAACAAGTTCCCATTCCACAATGCTACTTAGGATCGAATGCATGGAGTATTCCTTTGAATCCCATCATGTCTAACTCTCCTATCCCAGTCGATCAGATTCATTTTACACGCGGAGCCATTGCCATTGCAGTAAATGGCGTTCCCATTTTTAACCCTCACACAAACACGGGAGTGGACTCCTATTTGGATGGACAGCTTGACAATTATGGCGGTCATTGCGGAAGAGGCGATGATTATCATTACCATATTGCTCCATTGCATTTATATGGCCAAACAACCTACAATCTTCCCATAGCTTATGCCTTCGATGGCTTTGCTGTATTTGGCAATTTAGAACCAGACGGAGCCAATATGAATGCACTAGATGACAATCACGGCCATTACTACAATGGTGAATACCATTATCACGGCACTTCGGAGTCTCCCTATATGATTGCAAAATTTGCTGGTGTGGTTACTGAAGATTCTACACATCAATTAATTCCTCAAGCACAAGCCCATCCTGTAAGAACAGAATATTGGACTCCTCTGAACGGAGCGTTAATCACCCATTGTTTACCAAATGGACTAAACAATGGGTATGAATTACAATATTCATTGAATGGTGTTCCTGGTTATGCCACACAATATTCTTGGAACAATAATATTTACAATTTCAATTACATTGCGCCCACAAGCAATTCTACTGTAAACTACAATGGTTTCGTTCAATGTGAATTACCCCTATTAATATCCAACAATTCCATTTTAGAAGAACCGGTTATTTATCCCAATCCTTTTAAGAGTCAATTATTCGCGGCAAACTCACCTTCAAATTCACAATTCACAATTTTCAATTCTGAAGGCAACATCATTTATAAGGGCCATGAAATAAATGAACAGGATTTTTCTAAATTGCCAATAGGGATATACTTTATTAAGTCAAACTACTCTCAAAAAATTTTTAAGCTTATCAAAGAATAAAAATGCACAGAATGAAATATCTTTTCGCACAATAAAAACCAACATGAAAAAAGACAAAATTATTTTTTGGACCACAACAGGAATCATTTTCCTTTTTGAAGGTCTGATGCCGGCTTTGACTTCTCAATCGGAATTGGCAAAAGAGGGCATTCGTCATTTGGGTTATCCCGAGTATTTTGGCGCTGCCTTGGCCGTTTGTAAAGTATTGGGTTCACTGGTCATCACCGTACCGCAATTCCCCAATAGATTCAAGGAATGGGCCTATGCTGGATTGGGAATCGAATTGATCTTTGCTGCCATCAGTCATGCTGCAGTAGATGGTTTTAATGGGCACACTATTTTTCCATTGGTGTTTTTCGGAATCCTGGCTAATTCCTATATCTTCTTTCACAAGTTGAACACGAACAACAAATAGACTATAATAATTGACCTTAAAAACAATTAAAAAGCCCCTGCAATTGCCGGGGCTTTTTGTTCACATTACCTAACTAATTAACCTAACCTAACTTATTCAATATTGTCTTTGAACTGATTCTCAAACATCTTTTTGAGCTTGTTCAAATTGGCCAAAATCATACCGCCTCTTTTCTCTTCCACTTGCTGATGTGGTGTCTCTGCGACAACTTCTTGCGTCACATTTTCAACTACTTCCTCCTCCTGCATTGCAGGTACATCAGCTACTTCGTCTTGTACCAAAACATCTTCTACTTGCTCACTGATCGTCTCTTGGAATTCATTTCGGTGTTCTTCCAAGTTCTTGTATGTCATCAACAATCCTACACCTGTAGACAAAATAGGAGTCAATTTGGTTGTTTCGTCATGTGATACAGAAACGTGAAAATTGGGGGAACCAATGCGGCAATGCATGCCTGTATGGTACTCAACCAACTGCTTCATATGACGCAATTGGGCACCACCACCCGTCATCACGATTCCACCAATCAATTGCTTTGAATAACCAGAAGAAACAATTTCACTGTGGACATAATCCAAAATTTCTTCCATGCGTGCTTGTATGATTTGCGTCAATCGCAAAGTAGAAATTTCACGTTTGGGATGACCCGCCAAACCAGGGATAGCGATGACTGAATTCTGCTTCACAGCCTCCTCTAAAGCAAATCCATGATTGACTTTTAATACCTCTGCATATTTAGGCAAAATAAAACAACCATTGCGGATGTCCTCTGTAATGATATTTCCTCCGAATGGAATTACCGCAGTATGGCGGATGATTCCTTCATGAAAAATAGCGATGTCCGTTGTTCCACCGCCGATATCAATCAAAGCTACGCCCGCTTCCATTTCTTCATCCGTCAACACAGACGCAGAACTGGCCAATGGCTCTAAAGTTAAATTAGCCACTTCTAATCCAGCCTTGCGCACACAACGGTAAATATTATTGATTTGAGAAATCTGTCCTGTGATGACATGATAATTCGCTTTCATACGAACACCGGCCATCCCTACTGGATCTTTGATTCCCGTTTCCAAGTCGATTGTAAAATCCTGTGGCAATGCATGGATGATGCTTTCACCAGGTTGTACCGGAATACGACGAATGTCCGCAGTCATCATTTCGATATCCAACTGACTGATTTCATCTTCTGAACTTGAACGAGTTCGGGTAGCTTGATGCTGCGTGCTGCGGATGTGTTGACCCGCAATACCCACATTGACAATTTTGATATCCACATTGGATTTCTCAGAAGCCTGAGCAACCGCACGCTTAATCGAATCTACAGTGTGGTTGATGTTCACGACAACACCCCGTTGCACACCAACGCTTTCTGATTTTCCTATTCCTAAAATTTCCACTTTTCCGTGCTCATCATATCGACCAACGATACAAGCAATTTTGGTGGTTCCAATGTCCAATCCGACAATGATTTCGTTTTTCATAGGGCTATATAATTTCTTTTTAATCCAACAATTTGATTGGCAAAACGCGCATCCAGCGTATCGTACTGTTCGATATCGATATGCGGAAGTGTATTGCTATAAAACACAAAAAGGTTGTGCATTTTTCTTTTAAAATCCATGGCTTCACCAAAGCGGATTACCTGACTTCCCATTCTGGGATACATCACCCAGCCCACTCTCGGCGACCAAACCATCTGATCGGTTTGCGCGTCCCACAGGGGATTTTCGGCAATTGCCTTGGCCATGTCCAAAATATCCTGATGAAAATAATTGGCCTTTTTGTCCATACCAATCGGATCGGTCAGCATCGGCGTTCTGAATCGACCCATAAAAATGGGAACATCGGCAGCAAATCCTTCCTTCATGGGCAGCGTCCAACCTTCGTGATCGATGTACATCATGGTGCCACTGGAATCAATCACCTGTGCAATGGGCTTTTTCAATTCGATGTTCACCTGACAGCGTCCATCCAAGGTTTGATAGACAGAAGCCCGTCGGATGTAGGGCTGAATCATCAGGAATCTTCGAATCTCTGGGATGTCAATTTCTTGTGTCAATTTGCCCACCATTCCTGCATTGGCCTCGTTACAAAGCGCCATCACTTCTTCAGCCGTCATCAGCGGAAGCATGTCCTGTTCATTTTGAATGTTGACTTCAATTTTCCAACATTTCAAACGATTTTGGTGTTGGGTAGAAAAAGCAGATAACGTAATGAGCAGCCCCAATAATGCCACATAAGCCGAAACTATTCCGACTTTTCTCCAAGAGATATTATGGCCTATTTTATTACTCATTGTTCTGTATGCCTTGGCAAATGGGCTTTACCAACTGATCGATGTCTCCCGCTCCTAAGAGCAAAACGACTTCCCAATCCGCAGGTATACCAAACTCCAATAATTCACTTTTTTCCAATACCTTTTTTTCCTGAATCAAAATCTTATCAAGTATCAATTGTGAATCCACTCCAGGAATGGGTAATTCTCTCGCCGGATAGATGGGCAATAAAATAATCGCATCCAACTGTCCCAACTCATGTGCAAAACCATCGATAAAATCACGTGTTCGAGAAAACAAATGCGGCTGAAAAACTCCCCCAATCTTCTTACCAGGGAACAACATACGTGCACTTTGAACCGCAGCGTGGATTTCGGTTGGATGGTGCGCATAATCATCAATGACCACACGATTGGGCAAATCCAAGACTCTTTCGAAACGTCTACTCACGCCTTTAAAAGAACCAATAGCCTCTCGGATTCTTTGGGGGTCGCATCCCAATGAAAGTGCCACAGAAATAGCCGCCACTGCATTCTCGATGTTGTGGATGCCGGACAGACCGCAAACGATATCTCCAATCGAGGATTCGCCGTGATAATCGAAAATAAATTTCCCAGAATCAACCCGAATGTTTGCAGCTCGTGCGTCACCTGAATCACCGTTTGAATAGGTCTTTACTTGAACGCCTTCAGCCAAATTGATCCATGGCGTAGCAATGCGATCTTGAGCCCAGATTTTTCCATTCACAGAAATGCGCTGTGCAAACGCTTGAAAACCCGCTTCAAATGTTTGGGCATCGCCATAAATATCCAAGTGATCAGGATCAACAGCCGTGATCACCGCTACTTCTGGCGTTAACGTTAAAAAACTTCGATCAAACTCATCCGCCTCAACAACCACCCAATGGCTGTCAGCCGTTATCATATTCGAACCAAAATTGGCCGAGATACCCCCCAAAAAAGCGTTCACTGGAAAACCACTGGCTGTCAAAACATGTGTGATCATCGATGACGTAGTGGTCTTTCCATGGGTGCCTGCCACCGCTATGGTATGATATCGCTCTGTAATTTTTCCCAATAAAACACTTCGCTTCATCATGGGAAACTCTTGATCTAAAAACCAATTTTTTAAAATGCTGTCATTCGGAATGGCAGGCGTATAACAAACCCAAACTTTCTCCGACGGCGTATTGCGCAACAGTGATGGCAGATTTAAAATATCGTCATCATAAGTAATGTCCATTCCTTCCATTTCCAGCTGCTGAGTGAGTGGTGTGGAAGTTTTATCATAGCCCATCACGATATGGCCCTTTTGATGGAAGAAACGCGCCAAAGCCGACATGCCTATTCCACCAATGCCCAAAAAATAAAATACGGTATCTTTTTGTAAAGTCATCTTCAACTTATTCAATCGATTTATTGATCTCCATCACGATATCTCTGGCCGCATGGGGCTTTGCCCAAGTTTTCAAATTCGTGCACATCTTATCCGCTTGGATATCACCTCTCATCACACGTTGAATCATTTCAGGCCATTGCTGATCGATTTGAGCTTCTTTGATGAGCATGGCTGCTTGGTCATTGACCAACGCCATCGCATTGTGCGTTTGATGATCCTCAGCGACATAGGGGGATGGAATAAACAAAGTTGGCCGCGCCACCAAACTCAATTCGGATATGGACATTGCCCCAGCGCGACTGATGATGAAATCTGCCGCTGCATACGCTTGGTGCATTTCGGAAATAAATGGACCCACCCAAACACGATCATTCGTCTTCCATTGATTCTGTGGGATATAATTCTTTCCCGTTTGCCAAATCACCTGCATATCATAAGTCAGCATCATCGGCAAATATTTTTCCATGGTTTGATTCATGGCGCGCGCACCCAAACTTCCTCCT
>CANFLZ010000043.1 GCA_947448135.1 Flavobacteriales bacterium | reverse complement strand
TGATTTCCTAAACAAACAACAAGGGAAGCTGAAAGGCTTCCCTTGTTGCTTTTTGAACGCAACAAGTGTTAAACTCGATGGATGTGGGCAACCCGAAAATTTTGAACGCGTCTATGGTATGAGCAACGTCGCTCAAATTAATTCTTTGATTTATGGAACTCCTTCTCATTTGGAGTGATATCTGGAAGCAATTTGCTCCCTATATCATGACCTTTTGTATTTTCTCTGCGTTGGGATTGATTGGGAAGTTGGCATTATTCAGTAAAGCAGATCAACCGTATTGGGCTGCTTTTGTTCCGCTGTTCGATGTGGTGATAACGATGCGTATTGTGGGTCGTCCTGACCGACACGCATGGTTGCTTTTGGTTCCTGTTTACAATATTTATTTTGTCTTTAAGGTATGCATAGAATTGGCGCAAAGCTTTGGAAAAACAACGACCACCGATTATGTGCTGGCTTGTTTATTCAATGTTTTGTACATCCTGAATTTGGCTTTGGCTTATTCTGTGGAATACAAAGGGCCCGCTTATGTAGCGAGCCCTCCGTTGTATGGTCATTCCACTACCAGCGTGGCTTAATGCATGAGCAAAGATTTGGCCTTTTCAAGAACAATGGGTAAGCCTGAGGGGTCGGTGCCACCGCAGGTCGCAAAACCTGGCTGACCGCCTCCTCCTCCTTTGATTTCCTTGGACCATTCTTTCACCAATTGTCCTGCTTGTACATTCCAAGCTTGACATGCGTCATCGCTGAAGGCTACTGAAATCAACGCTTTTCCTTCGGTTTGTGATGTGATAACGGCTCCAAATTGGGGCTGCTCTGATTTCAATTGGAAACAAATGTCCTTGATCGATGCTGCATCCAATGTTGTTTCAATGAACAACAAGTGACGACCGTTGTGGGATTGAATTTTTTCTTTCCATTCTCCCTTCACTTGCTGTGCTTGGGCTTTCTGGAAATCTTCTACTTGCTTCTGTAAATCGGAAAGTTTGCCTTGCAAATCTTTGATGGCTTTTAATGGGTCTTTGCTTTTTAAAGCAACACGAACTTCTTCCAGCTCTCTCAATTCACCTGCTACAAATTCCTCGGCGACGTTTCCAGCAATGGCCTCAATGCGGCGTATTCCAGCAGCTACAGCTCCTTCGGATTGTAGCTTGAATAATTTGATCGCACCAGTGCTATTAACATGTGTACCTCCGCACAATTCAATGCTTTGGCCAAATTGAATCATGCGAACTCGATCACCGTACTTCTCACCAAACAGCATCATGGCTCCGCTGGCTTTGGCTTCTTCTATTGTTGCTGCTCGATTTTCTTGCAAGGAATAGTTGGCCTGAATTCGCTCATTGACTATACTTTCAATCTTGGACAACTCTTCTTCCTGCACTTTTGCGAAATGTGAAAAGTCGAAACGCAAATATTCGGGATTGACCAAAGATCCCTTCTGCTCGACATGCGTTCCCAATACCTCTCTCAACGCTTCGTGCAAAAGATGTGTGGCGCTGTGGTGTGCAGTAGTATTCGTTCTCCATGTCGCATTTACCTTCGCCCAAACCGATTTTTCAGGGTGTGCAGGCAATTCTTCGGTGAAGTGAACGATCAATCCATTTTCCTTTTTGACATCCACAACCGCAATTTTATCCTCCCCAAATGTCAAGCTTCCTTGATCACCTACTTGTCCTCCGCCTTCCGCATAGAATGGGGTATTGGCCAAAACCAATTGGTACATTTCCTTTCCCTTGGCTTTGATTCTTCTGTATTTCAATAATTGGGTTTCCGTTTCCAATTGATCATATCCAACAAATACTGTATCGCCTTCTTGAAGCACCACCCAATCGTCTGTTTCCAGTTTGGTGGCGGCTCTACTTCTCTCTTTTTGAGCCTGAAGGTGACTTTCAAATTCTTGGAGGTTGATCTCTTTTTGATTTTCTCCTGCAATCAATTGTGTCAAATCGATGGGGAATCCAAAAGTGTCATATAGTTCAAATGCGATAGCGCCAGAAATTTCTTTTCCTTCGGTTTTTTGAATGACTTGTTCCAATAATTCGATTCCTTTTTCCAAGGTGCGCAAGAAACTTTCTTCTTCTTCTCGGATCACCTGTCCAATCAAATTTTTGTTTTTGGTTAACTCTGGAAACGCAGTTCCCATCTGTTGTTCCAAAACTTGAAACACTTGATGAATAAAAGATTTTCTAAAATTTAAAAAGCTGTAACCATAACGCACGGCTCTTCTCAAAATTCGGCGGATCACATATCCTGCTCCGGAACTGGATGGCAATTGTCCATCTGCAATGGCAAATGAAACGGCACGAACGTGATCTGCAATGACGCGCATAGCGACATCTTTCTTTTCGGCAGTTGCTGTGTAAGTAATTCCACTCAACGATTCAATTTTTTGAATCAAGGGTGTAAAAACATCGGTGTCATAGTTGGATTGTTTGCCTTGCAAAACCATGCACAGACGCTCAAAGCCCATTCCGGTATCAACGTGCTTGTGAGGCAACAACTCCAATGATCCATCGGCTTTTCGGTTGAATTGCATGAACACGTTGTTCCATATCTCAATCACCTGTGGATGATCATTGTTTACCAACGATTTTCCATCTACGTTTTGACGATCTTCCAATGAGCGGATATCGGCATGAATCTCGGAGCATGGCCCACAGGGTCCTGTATCTCCCATCTCCCAGAAATTGTCCTTTTTATTGCCCTTTAAAATTCGATCTTCCGCAATGTATTTTTTCCAGATATCGTAACTCTCTTGATCGAAATCCAAATTTTCCTTGGCATCTCCTTCAAAAACGGTCACGTACAATTGATCCTTTGGAATTTTATATACTTCAGTCAATAATGTCCAAGCCCATTCGATCGCTTGCTCCTTAAAATAATCACCAAAGCTCCAGTTTCCCAACATCTCAAACATGGTGTGGTGATAGGTGTCTACACCCACTTCCTCCAAGTCATTGTGCTTGCCACTGACGCGCAAACATTTTTGGGTGTTCGCAATTCTGGGATGTACGACAGGCGCGTTGCCTAAAAAGATATCTTTGAAGGGATTCATCCCCGCATTGGTGAACATCAAGGTGGGATCACCTTTGATCACCATCGGCGCAGAGTCCACAATTTGATGCTTTTGTGAAGCGAAGTAGTCTAAAAACTGTTTTCTAATTTCTTGAGATGTCATCATATACGCGTATAGGGACACAAAACTAATGTCAAATCGGCTTCGAAAAGTTCTTAAATTTGTCAGAATACGAAATCCATTTGGCTAAGTTTAAATACATATTCAATCCAGCAACTTTGAATTTTGAGCAGATGAGCTATACTGTTCGAGATTATGTATGGCTTGTTTTGAAGTATTTGATAGTAGGCTTGGTGATTGGGGGTATGGGTGTTATTCTATACGCCAGTTTCTTCAAAGATCCGGAAACATCTCGTCTACAAAAGGAATTGAAATACATGCAGGCCCAAGTCAAGGGAATGCGACAACAGATGGACACTTTGGATCAATATGTCAACGTGTTGGAGAAGAGGGATAATGAAATTTATAGAACCATCTTCGGTGCAGCGCCGCTGGAGCGGGCCTACAGCGGTGGCGATTTTTACCAGGAGTTGGCTTCATATTCGACCCAAGAAGGAATCATTGAAACACAAAAACGATTGCAGATGATTCAGCAATCCATGGTGGAGCAGAGCAAATCTTATGATGAGCTTATCTCTTTGTCTAAAAAGCAAGACCAATTTTTGGCCAGTCTTCCCGCGATTCAGCCTGTCGACAATAAGGACTTGAAACGCATGGCTTCTGGTTTTGGTTTTCGAATTCACCCTATCTATCGTGTTGCCCGCATGCACACTGGGTTGGATTTTGCAGCGGATATTGGAACAGAGATTTATGCAACGGGTGATGGTGTAGTAAAGGCGCCAAACGGCGGAAGCGGATATGGCAATCACCTGGTCATCGATCACGGTTTTGGATACCAAACACTTTATGCACATATGAGCCGCATGGCGGTGCGTCCAGGAGAGAAGGTGAAAAGGGGTCAAATCATAGGCTACGTCGGTAATACAGGTGTTTCTTCAGGGCCTCACTTGCATTATGAAGTTATCAAGAATGGTGAGAAAGTCAATCCCGCTTATTATTTTTACAATGATTTATCTCCAGATCAGTATGCAGCGCTTCTCGAACGCGCATCTCAATCTGGACAATCTTTTGACTAATGTTGAATAGACAGAATACAATAGAAAAAATTTACTTCTCCATTGGTGAGGTGGCTGAGATGTTCCAAGTGAATGCCTCTTTGTTGCGTTTTTGGGAAAAGGAATTTCCCCAATTGCAACCCAGAAAAAATACCAGAGGAAACAGAATGTATTCAAAGAAAGATATTGATTTGTTCACACAAATTCATCAGTTGGTTCGTGAGAAGGGTTATACGCTAGAAGGTGCTAAAAACGCCCTGAAATCAAAAGACTCAGCGGCGCACAAGTTGGTCGTTGTAGAAAGATTGCAGGTGGTCCGTCAGAAGTTAGAAGATCTAGCAGTGTCAGTTCAAGGGGCATGATTGCTCGGGTATTAAAATCTACGGGTCATTGGTACGAAGTACAAACAGAGGATGGCCAATTTTTCAAATGTCGTGTTCGTGGTAAATTAAGAACCAAGGGTTTTCAAACAACCAACCCTGTAGCGGCTGGCGATTTTGTGGAGATGATTTGGGACGATAAAACAGAAGAGGGAATTGGTACCATTCAGGATATTTTACCAAGAAAAAATTACATCATTCGTAAGTCGGTCAATCTTTCCAAAGAAGCCCAAATTGTTGCAGCCAATATCGACACCGCCTTTTTGGTGGTGACGCTTTCTCGACCTTCCACCACAACTGGTTTTGTCGATCGCTTTTTGGTGTCTGCCGAAGCGTATGATATTCCTGTGGTAATCTTATTTCACAAAGTCGATCATTACGATGCAGAGGAACTTGAGGAGCTGGCTCGATGGGAAGCTTTGTACCAAAACGCTGGCTATGAAACTTTGCGAAGTTCTTTGGAAACAAATGAAGGAATGGCTGAACTGGAATCAAGAATGATGAATAAGGTCGTTCTATTTTCAGGGCACAGTGGTGTAGGTAAATCATCCTTGATTCAACATTTTGTTCCAAACCGGGATATCCGCGTGGGGGACATTTCTGATTGGAGTGAAAAAGGTCAACACACCACCACTTTCGCTGAAGTATTTGCTACCAAAGATGGTGGTTGGATCATCGACACTCCGGGAATTAAGGGTTTTGGATTGGTGGACATTCCTACCGAAGAGGTGAGTTTGTATTTTAAAGAGATGTTTCAACTATTGCCCGAGTGCAAGTTCAACACCTGTCAGCATATCGAGGAGCCCGGTTGTGCTGTGAAAAAGGCGGTTGAAGAAGGTCGTTTGGCGGCATCACGTTATCACAATTACCGCTCCATGATGGAGGATGAAAAGGGAAAAAGTCCGTACCGCTAATGAATTACCGTTTTCCATATTGGGAATTGGAACATTGGTTGATTTTAACGTTGACCATGTTCTTGCCAATTGGTTCTATTCTTTGGGCCAAGACTGCCTCTGCTGAAAACAAAGATCGACTCGGAAATTTTTTGGGTGTGATGTTGGTGTTGAACTGGATCGGCTATCAATCGTATCGTGTTTTTTCTGGATATTGGAGTGTGCAATTTGATTTGCCTTTGGAACTGTGCAATTGGGCGATATTTTTTACGGCCATTGCGCTGTGGACAAAGAAGCATCAAGTTGCGGAATTAGCTTATTTCTGGGTCATGTCGGGCAGTATACATGGCGTAATTACACCGGATATTCACGAGCCATTTCCTCATTTTACCTACATCACTTTCATGATCGGACACACAGGATTGGTCTGGAGTGTTTTGTATTTGGTGGGGGGTCTTAAAATACAACCTCGAAAAGGAGCTGTTCTCAGAGCCTTTGGTTATTCCCAAATCTACTTTGCCGTGGCGATCACAGCGAATTATTTTTTGAATAGCAACTATGGCTATCTCCGAGAAAAACCGGTTGGAGGATCTTTTCTGGATATTCTGCATCCATGGCCTTATTATTTGTTAGAACTGGAGTTCATTGGAATCCTTTCCTATACCTTGGTTTATTTGCCTTTCTGGTGGATACGAAGAACACAAGAATAAATTTATCTTTGCTACGATGAGTAGTTCGAATGCAGTGGTTGAAACGCCATTGATGAAACAATACAATGCGATTAAGGCCAAGTACCCAGATGCGGTGCTGCTTTTCCGCGTAGGAGATTTTTATGAGACGTTTGGTGAAGATGCTGTGCGTGCCGCACAGGTTTTAGGGATTGTATTAACCAAAAGAAAGAACGGAGCCGCTGCTTATGTCGAGCTGGCGGGCTTCCCACATCACTCACTGGATTCTTACCTGCCCAAGTTGGTGCGCGCAGGGATGCGCGTAGCCATTTGTGATCAATTGGAAGATCCCAAAATGGTGAAGGGAATTGTGAAACGCGGTGTTACTGAATTGGTAACTCCAGGTGTTTCCTACAATGAGAAAACGATTGACTTAAAAGACCACCATTTTTTGGCGGCGATTGCAGAAGGAAAGAAAGAATGGGGAATTGCATTTGCCGATATTTCTACAGGATTGTTCGAGGTAGCACAAGGTTCTTTGGAGGTGATCAAAAAATTACTGCACGTCTATCAACCCAAAGAAGTGCTGTATCAAAAGCACCGCGATGAGTGGTTTAAAACGCATTTTGGCGACGGAGTGGCGGTTTTTAGAATGGATGATTGGGCTTTTACACCGGACTTCGGAAAGGACCAATTGAATCTCCATTTTGGGACAAAGAGTTTAAAAGGTTTTGGAGTGGATGGCTTGGATGTGGCGTTGGGAGCAGCGGGCGCAATATTTCAGTATTTAAAAGATACCCAACACGATAAGTTGGGACACATTCAAAAGGTGTCGGCATTGGATATGGGCCAATTGGTGGGGATGGACTCTTTTACTGTTCGAAATTTAGAGTTGCTGTACACCCCTCACGGAACAGGGAAATCTTTGGTTGATATATTGGACAACACCAAAAATCCAATGGGAGCTAGAATGCTCAGAAGATGGGTGCGCACTCCTCTTCGCGATTTATCAGCGATTCAGGGTCGTTTGGATCAAGTGAAGTTGTGGAAACAACATCCGGATGAATTGGAATGGCTGCGCTCGGAGTTGTATGATTTGGGCGATTGGGAGCGCATTGCAGCTCGCATCGCGGTCCAAAAAATTACCCCGCGTGAATTGGTTCAGCTGGGACGCGCATTGGAAAAAGTGGCGGCTTGGGCCGATAGAAAGGGTCCCGTGCTTCAAGCTTATCAGCAGTTGAGCGATTTGTCTGCATTGCAAAAATTAATTCAATCGCAGTTGCATGAAGAAGCTCCTCATGCTGTCGGAAAAGGCTATACCATTGCTTTTGGGGTTGATGAAGAATTGGATGAATTGCGCGGATTGCAAACTTCAGGGAAAGATAAATTGCGTGAGATCGAAGAGCGTGAAATTGAACGTACTGGAATTACTTCTTTAAAAATTTCTTTCAATAATGTCTTCGGATATTATTTGGAAGTACGAAATACGCACAAGGACAAGGTTCCTGTAGATTGGATTCGCAAGCAGACTTTAACCCAGGCGGAACGTTACATCACGGAAGAATTAAAAAATTACGAAACCAAAATTCTAGGAGCGGAAGAAAAAATATTGGCCATTGAACAACGCTTGTTTCAGGCTTTGTTGAACGAAATTCTTCCATACCTATCCGCCATTCAGAAAAATGCAGTGCACCTGGCCCAGTGGGATGTATTGACCTGCTTTGCTTTCAATGCCATGGCTTTTGATTACAATGAGCCAGTGATGGAAGAAAGCGACGTGCTCGAAATCAAATCAGGAAGACATCCTGTAATCGAGAGATTGCTCCCTACAGGTGAAAAATACATTGCCAACGATTTGTTTTTAAATGCAACGGATCAACAAATCATGATGATTACAGGTCCCAATATGAGCGGTAAATCAGCATTGTTGAGGCAGACTGCTTTAATTGTATTGATGGCCCAAATGGGAAGCTTTGTTCCTGCTGCTGCCGCTAAGATTGGTATTGTCGATAAGATCTTTACGCGGGTGGGAGCCTCTGATAATCTTTCAGGAGGTGAGTCCACCTTTATGGTGGAGATGAACGAAACGGCCAGTATCTTGAATCAGATGACGGGCAAGAGTTTGATTTTGATGGATGAAATTGGTCGTGGTACCAGCACGTACGACGGAATTAGCATCGCCTGGGCGATTGCAGAATATTTGCATCAACATCCTACCCATCATCCCAAAACTTTATTCGCGACGCATTATCACGAGTTGAATGAAATGACCCATCGTTTTTCGCGCATACAAAATTTCAATGTGGCGGTGAAAGAAGAAAAGGGTCACATTGTATTCTTACGCAAGTTGATCAAAGGTGGTAGCAATCACAGTTTTGGAATTCACGTGGCCCAGTTGGCAGGTATGCCAGTGGGTGTAACCCAACGTGCCACTCAATTGCTCCAAGAGTTAGAATCCCAACGCGGCGATCACTCTAGCACAGCGCAAACACTGAGTCAATCTCCGCAATTGGCCATTTTTGAAATGGAAGATCCTCGTTGGAACAAAGTGAAGCAAGATTTGATGACGTTGGATGTGAACAATATGACACCGATTGAAGCGTTGAACTTTATCGCCAATTTGAAAAAAGAAGCCCAAAAATCGTAGCGCTATGAATTTAAAATTTTGTTTTTTGTTTTTATTTGGTTGTTCCATAAGTCAAATTGTGGCGCAGAAAAAAGCGGTTGTTGGGGAAGATCAGAAACTAATCATTCAATCTGCTTTGGGTGATTTCGTGATCATTCCAGGGGGTAAATTTTTAATGGGCAGTCCTGTCAACGAAGAAGGAAGACATGCTTGTACGGTGGTGGGGATGGATTAACACCAAACGGCTGGTTTACACAAAATGCAGAAGGACGATTGCATGTCGTGGGTGAATTGCAACCCAATGCTTTTGGTTTGTACGATATGTCGGGCAATGTGTCTGAATGGTGCGCTGACTTGTATGCAGATTACCGATTGGACAGCAAAAACAAAGTAGATCCAAAAGGCGCTGATCGCTCCGATCAAATGGTCGCGCGTGGAGGAAACTGGAAATCAGAAGCATCAGATTGTCGCGTTTCTGCAAGACTTCCTGTATCTCGAGATTGGCACAAGGATACCATTGGATTTCGATTGATCAAATTGAATCCGTAGACTATCACAATATTGATCAGGATCGAAAAGTATTTCTGAGCGGAAGAGGAGCTGTTGGTTCCTCTTTTTTATTTTCTTCCGCAACTTGAGTTGTTTGAGAAATCTCGGCAGCTTTTAAATCCGCTGCCAAATCTTCGCTGGTGATAATGGCTTGATTGGAATTGTGGTGCAGCTTGAGTGCTTTACGGATACTGGCGTTTAAATCAAATCCAGCCAAGAGAATGATGCAGTTCATGTTCATCCATATCAACAAAACCATCAATGTTCCCAAGGAACCATACAGTTTGTTGAACTGCGCAAAGTTGTTGATGAAATAAGCGAAGCCAATGGAGGTGGTAATAAACAACAACGTCGCCATAACGGCACCAACGTTCCAAAATTTCCAAGCCTTTCTTCTCCGAACGCCCATCCCTACGTTATACAAAGTTGTGTTAACAGCATAGATCAGAATCAAAGTGATGGCCCAGCGAGCGACATCGAGCATAAAGACCAATATCTTATCAGCCAATAATTCTTTGTCTGCGATAAAACCCACAATGGTTTCAGAGAACACAATCAGGGTGATGGCAGAAGCCATTAAAATACCCAAAACAAAAATCAATAAGATGCTGATGATGCGGCGAAGAATGGGATGTGTATTATCTTCGAAATGATAGCTCTCGTTGAATCCCAGCAGTACAGCATTGATGCTGTTCGAGGCGTAATAAATCACCAAAATGAAACCAATCGAAATCAATGAACTGTATTTTTTATTGATCAAATCGTCCAAGGTTTCTTCGAACAATGAGAATGTATCACCCGGAAAAAAAGAGTGAATGCTGTCCATCAACTCTTTCTGAAAATTGGGAATAGGAACAAATGGGATCAAAGAAAGCAACAGAATGATAGCGGGGAAAAAAGCCAAAAACAAGCGAAATGAAATCGCTGCAGCGCGCGTATTGATGGAGCCTTTGGAAAGAGCCTCAACAAAAAATCGACCAACCACGAGCATGGAAAGCCCTTCGAATCCAGGCCAAACCGTATGGTCCAATTTTTTTTCGATTTTCTTTCGAAGTGCGTAAAGCAATGTTTTGGGTTGTTGTGTCATTTAAAATGATTTCAAACTAAAGTCTAATGATTGTACTTGGTGGGTGAGTGCGCCCATAGAAATGAAATCTATGCCAGTTTCTGCATACGCGACGACATTGGTTTCGTTGATTCCGCCAGACGCTTCGGTAAGGATACGACCATCAATCCATTGAACCGCTTGACGTATTTCTTCTGGTGTAAAGTTGTCCAATAATACACGAAAGGCTATTTTACTTTCTACAATGGTTTGGACATCTCGCATATTTCGGGCTTCAATTTCCACGGGTATATCCAATTGATGTTCGTTCAAGTATGCCTGCACGTTGGCGATGGCTTGTGGCATGCCTCCAGCAAAATCGACGTGATTGTCTTTCACCAAAATCATATCGTATAAACCGAAACGGTGATTTTCTCCCCCGCCAATTTTCACGGCCCATTTTTCAAAGAATCTGAAATTGGGCGTTGTTTTACGCGTGTCGAGCAGCTTGCAAGATGTGTGGGATATCATGCTTTGGATGCGGTGCGTGTGAGTAGCGATGCCGCTCATGCGTTGCATGATGTTCAATAACAAACGCTCTGCGATGGTAATGTCTTGCGTTTTTCCTTCAATCGTAAACGCCACATCTCCCACTTGAACAGCAGTGCCATCTTGGATCAATATATTTATTTTCAAATCTGGATTGACGTGATGAGCAACCCGAACCGCGGCCTCTACTCCCGCTAAAATTCCATTTTCTTTGATCAATAATCGAGCTCTGCCCATAGCAGTGCTGGGAATTGTTGCCAATGAGGTATGGTCTCCGGAACCTACATCCTCTCTCAAAGCCAAAAGAATCGCTTCGTCCAGTTGTTGTAAATTTGTGGCATTCATTGAGGCAAATTTCCGAAACACTCGCGATGCCTGTTAATTTTTTTTCGTTTTTAAGACTAATTTGTTCAAAATTTCCTATCTTTGCACCCCTCTAATCGAAGTTCATGAGGGTGAAGCATCCATATGTCATTCCGTTTGTCGGATTAAAGTTGGGAGTTCACACTTTTGAATTCACATTAGAAGACGCGTTCTTTACAGAATTTGAATATTCAGAAATTTCATCTGGGCATTTTGAAGTGGTGGTGACGATTGATAAAAAGTCAACCATGATGGAGGTGTCGATGTCGTTAGCGGGTCAATTGAATTGGCCATGTGACCGATGCGGAGAGATGATTGAGGTTCCCGTGGAAGGAGACGACCATTGGATCATCAAGTACGGCGATCAAACCGTGGGTGAGGATGATGATATTTGGATTTTTGGACCGCAAGAGCACCAAATTGACATCCGACAACGGCTGTATGAATTGGCTCACTTGTCATTGCCTGCAAGACGCACCCACGAGGATGGCGATTGCAACGAAGAGGTGATGAATAAAATGAGTCAAGTAGAGACAGAGGACGATGCGGATACAAAATGGATTGCGCTAAAGAATATGAAATTAGAAAACCCCTCTGATCAGTTGGAGATAGACGAAGACTGGAAAGAGGATGACGAATAAAAACGGAAAAAGATGGCACATCCCAAACACCGAATTTCGCAGACGCGCCAAGCGAAGCGTCGCACACATTACAAGTTGGAAGCTCCTAACGTAGCAACTTGCCCAACTACTGGTCAACCTCACATGTTCCACCATGCTCATTGGCATGAAGGAAAACTTTACTACAAGGGTAAAGTTGTGATGGAAAAAGAAAACGCGTAAGTCGTACACAACGTATTGTGAAAAATAAGCCCTGCATTGCAGGGCTTTTGTGTTTACCTTCGCCCCTTTAACTTTAAGTGTACGTTACGAAAATGAAAATTACAGCAGCAATTACCGGTATTCAAGGATATGTGCCAGCAGATTTGTTGACCAATGCTGACCTTGAGAAAATGGTGGATACCAATGATGAGTGGATCAAATCGCGCACGGGAATCTCAGAGCGTCATATTCTCAAGGGAGAGGGCCTCGGTACCAGCGATATGGCCGCTGAAGCTGTGAAGGGTTTGTTGGCCAAAAAGAACCTTCAACCCAATGATATCGATTTGTTGATTTGCGCTACGGTTACGCCCGATCACCAATTTCCAGCTACCGCCAATATCATTTGCGATAAAATCGGTGCTAAGAATTGTTGGTCTTTCGACGTCAATGCTGCTTGCTCAGGATTCATTTATGCACTTTCTACAGCCTCTCAATTTATTGAGACCGGGAAGTACAAGAAAGTAGTAGTGGTGGGAGCGGATAAAATGTCTTCTATCGTCGACTATACCGACAGAACAACTTGCGTGTTGTTTGGTGATGGCAGTGGCGCTGTACTTTTGGAACCAAGCGTGGATGAAACTGGCATCAAGGATTTTATTTTAAAATCAGATGGCGCTGGTCGTCAATACTTGCATCAAAAGGCTGGTGGGTCTGTTAAGCCCGCATCTCATGCAACAGTAGATGCGCGTGAGCATTACGTTTTTCAAGATGGACAACCTGTGTTCAAAGCGGCTGTGGTGAGCATGGCTGATGTGAGCGCAGAGATTATGGAAAAGAATGGATTGACTTCCGATGATGTAGCCTACTTGGTTCCTCATCAAGCCAACTTGCGCATCATCGATGCGACGGCACGCCGCATGGGTGTGGGTCCTGATAAAGTAATGGTCAATATTGAACGTTACGGGAATACAACTTCCGGCACAATTCCTTTGTGTTTGTGGGAGTGGGAAAAGAAATTAAAGAAAGGAGATAACTTGATTTTGGCAGCCTTTGGTGGAGGTTTCACCTGGGGCGCTGTATGGGTGAAATGGTCATACGATAGCTAAAAATCTTGCTTAATAATCCTTGAGTATATTTGCCAACGATAAATCGCAATGAAAATGAATATCAAAGAAATTCAAGACTTGATCAAATTCGTCTCCAAGAGCGGAGTCAGTGAAGTAGAAATCGAGCAGAAAGATTTTAAAATCACGATTAAAACGCCAGTGGGCGGAGCGCCAATGGCAGCAGTTGCAGCCATGGCTCCAGTAGCAATGCCTGTTGCAGCCCCTGCTCCAGTAGCAGCAGCCGCACCCGCTGCGGCTCCTGCTCCAGTAGCAGCAGCGCCAGCGCAAAACGCTAACTTGATCGAGATCAAGAGCCCCATGATTGGTACATTCTATCGCTCGGCGGGTCCAGATAAACCTGCTTTCGTGGAAGTAGGCCAATCCATCAAGCCAGGTGATAAAGTTTGTATCATCGAAGCGATGAAATTGTTCAACGAAATTGAATCTGAAATTTCAGGTACGATTGTGAAAGTATTGGTGAACGATAGTTCTCCTATCGAGTACGATCAACCTTTGTTCTTGGTAGAACCCGCTTAATCTTTACAAGCATGTTCAAGAAAATTTTAATCGCTAACCGTGGCGAAATTGCTTTGCGCGTCATCCGTACGTGTAAAGAAATGGGTATTGCAACGGTAGCCGTTTACTCTACTGCCGACCGTGATAGCCTTCACGTTCGTTTTGCAGACGAGGCGGTTTGCATCGGCCCTCCCGCTTCTAAAGATTCGTATTTGAAAATTTCAAATATCATCGCTGCTGCGGAAATTACCAATGCAGATGCTATTCATCCTGGTTATGGCTTTTTGTCAGAAAATGCAACTTTTTCGAAAGTGTGCAAAGAGAATGGCATCAAGTTCATCGGCGCATCTCCCGAGATGATCGAAGCCATGGGGGATAAATCTTCGGCCAAACAAACCATGAAAAATGCTGGTGTACCTTGTATTCCAGGTTCTGATGGTATTTTAGGGTCAATTGAAGAGGCGCACAAAGTAGCCAAAGAAATTAAGTATCCTATCATGTTGAAGGCTACGGCTGGAGGCGGTGGTAAAGGGATGCGTGTCGTTCAAAAAGCTGAAGATTTGGATGATGCTTGGGAAGCAGTTCGTCGTGAGGCGGGTGCTGCCTTTGGGAATGACGGAATTTACATGGAGAAATTCGTGGAAGAGCCTCGTCACATCGAAATTCAAATTGCAGGTGACCAATATGGCAAGGCGTGTCACTTGTCGGAGCGTGATTGCTCAATCCAACGTCGTCACCAGAAGTTGGTGGAAGAAACGCCATCACCTTTCATGACAGACGAATTGCGCGAGCGCATGGGTCAAGCGGCCATCAAGGCTGCTGAAGCTGTTCGTTACGAGGGTGTGGGTACTGTAGAATTCTTGGTAGATAAAAACCGTGATTTCTATTTCATGGAAATGAATACCCGTATCCAAGTGGAGCATACGATTACAGAAGAGGTAATCAATTATGATTTGGTCAAAGAGCAAATCAAATTGGCTGCTGGAGATCCTATCTCTGGTCGCAACTATTATCCGAAGATGCACAGTATACAATGTCGTATCAACGCAGAAGATCCTTTCAAGAATTTTGCACCTTGTCCTGGAAAAATCACCGCATACCACAGCCCGGGAGGTCATGGTGTTCGCTTGGATACCCACGCTTATGCAGGTTATGTGATTCCTCCCAATTACGACAGTATGATTGCAAAATTGATCACTGTTGCTCAAACCCGCGAGGAGGCGATTACCAAAATGCAACGAGCCTTGGATGAGTATATCATTGAAGGAATTAAAACAACGATTCCTTTCCATCAAAAGTTGATGAAAGATCCTCAGTTTAGAGCGGGGAATTTCACAACCAAGTTTATGGAAAGTTTTGAAATGTAAGACAACATGGCAAAAATACTCTTGGTAGACGATGAGGCCAGCATTCGCATGGCTTTGAAAGAAATCCTCGAGTATGAAAGCCACACCGTTATTGAGTCTCCTGATGCACAAGCTGCTTTAAAAGCTGTGGGTCAGGAGACTTTTGATTTAATCATCTCGGACATCAAGATGCCCAAGATGGATGGGTTGGAGTTTTTATCCAAGGTCAAGGAAATGGGAATTGAAGTTCCTGTTGTGATGATCACCGGTCATGGTACCATTGATACCGCAGTAGAGTCGATCAAGAAAGGCGCATTTGATTTTATTCAAAAGCCATTGGACTTGAATCGCATTTTGGTCACCGTGCGCAATGCCACCCAATCAGTTCAGATGGTTCGTGAGACCAAGTCGCTTAAGAAGAAAGTAGCCCGCATGGTGGGAACCCACATTGTAGGAAAGAGTAAAGGCATTCAAGAAGTGATTGCGATGGTCGATACAGTTGCACCAACAGAAGCAAGAGTCTTGATTTTAGGACCCAATGGTTCAGGAAAGGAATTGATTGCACGTCAACTGCACGAGAAAAGCAATCGCACTGGAGGACCATTTGTAGAAGTCAATTGTGCCGCTATTCCTGGGGAGTTGATCGAGAGTGAGTTGTTTGGTCATGAGAAGGGCGCATTTACCAGCGCCATCAAGACCAAGCCTGGAAAGTTTGAGCTTGCTGAGGGAGGGACATTGTTTTTGGACGAGATTGGTGACATGAGCATCACTGCGCAAGCCAAGGTATTGCGCGCTTTGCAGGAGCATAAAGTCCAGCGAGTGGGCGGAGAGAAAGATATACAGGTCAACGTGCGCGTATTGGCCGCCACCAACAAAGATTTAAAAGAAGAGATTGCAGCCGGAAGATTCCGCGAGGATTTGTACCATCGATTGAGTGTGATCATTGTCAAGGTGCCATCATTGGCTGATCGTTCAGACGACGTGCCCATGTTGAGTGAATATTTTTTAGAAAAAGTCTGTGAGGATTACGGTCGTCCTTTGAAAAAGATCGAAGCGGGAGCTATAAAGTTGTTACAAAAACAACCTTGGACCGGCAATATCCGCGAGTTGCGGAATGTCATAGAGCGCCTTGTCATTCTAGGCGGAGAGACCATCACTGAGGCCGATGTCAAGCGGTTGGTGAATTAGTGGATCGGTGGATCAGTAATGGGTATTGGGTGATGGGTATTGGATAAAGGGTGTACAGAAAACCCATAACCGTCAACCCGTTTGGAACTCAGTCGCACCGCGAAAGTGAGGATAAGAAAAATTTCGATTGGAAAACAGCATGCGGAAAGCGCTTGTCGTTACGAGCGAAGCGAAACTTTCCGCATGATGTCCAAGAGAATATTTTTCCCGAACGTCTTCGGTGCGACTTGATTTTTTGCTTCACTTTTTGATCAAGCAAAAAGTGAAAATATATCCCAATCCGGTGGACTAAAGTCCACCTCCAAAAAGGTCCACTTCCAAGATTTACTACCCAGTCTCCATTCTCATTCTCATTCCCATTCAGTTTCTCGCTCTGTAAAGACCACCCCGTCCCGACTGCGCTTGCGCTCGTCAGGACACCCCTCCTATCTCTCGCAAGCTCGAGCAGGAGGGGAGATTTCCGATCCACTGATTCACCGATCCACTGATATACCTGGCGCAGCCCGTGCCCCGCATAATTTATAGGTTTTTTATGCGAAGAATTAGAATCAATTTTGTTCAAGGCAATAAAATATCTGCAGAACAGTTTTGAAATGTTGTCTAATTAGTTAACTTTGCTATGAGCCAGATCAGAGAAATTTTAATTTATAAACGTTATTTTTTGGACTTTTATGAGCGACAAGAGTTGGATGTTCAATCCAAAATAGAATGGACCTTGAATTTGATTCAGTATACCCAACAAGTTCCTATTAAATATCTGAGATACTTGGAAGGTACATCTGGATTGTATGAAATAAGAGTTGAATTAAAGAGCAATATTTATCGTGTTTTTTGTTTTTTTGAAAAGGGCAGTTGTGTCATACTCTGCAATGGATTTCAAAAGAAGACGCAAAAGACACCGAAGCGAGAAATAGAAAGAGCGTTAAGAATAAAAAGCGAATACCAAAATGAAAATTAGTAAGAATACCATTAGCTTAAATCAATTATTGGACGAGAAGTATGGAAGAAAGGGAGATCCGAAAAGAGAGAAGTGGGAGACGGAATATGAAGCTTTTCGATTGGGCGTTTTATTGGAAGAGGCCCGATTAAAGTTGGGGCTATCACAGGAAGAAGTAGCTAAAAGATGTGGGACCAACAAATCATATATTTCGCGAGTAGAAAATGATGCCACGGACATGCGCATGTCTACGTTCATGCGGATCGTCCAGCAAGGACTTGGCGGACATTTGGAGATGTCTATTGATTTAGGCGAAGGCTAATCACCCAACCTCGATTCTCATTCTGTTTCTCGCTCTATTCCCTATCCGGTGGACTAAAGTCCACCTCCAAAAAGGTCCACTTCCAAGATTTACTACCCAGTCTCCATTCCCATTCCCATTCTGTTTCTCGCTCTATTCCCTATCCGGTGGACTAAAGTCCACCTCCAACTTGTTGCCGATTACCGATCCACCGGCCGCAGACCACCTCCAAAAGGTCCACCTTTTTTTGAAGGATGAAATTGCAGTGTATCTGTAAAATCAGCTCTCTGCTTTGTTGTCATTGAATAGCTCTTGCAACCTTTTTTGGAGCCATTGTTTATTGGGCAATTGTGTCTTATACTTAGCAACCAAAGCTGCGGACATGCTTCTACTTAGCGCATATTCCACCACCTCGATGTCCTTATCCCTGCACAATAGTATTCCGATACTTGGATTTTCATGTGGTTTCTTGACATCTCTATCTAAGGCTTCAAGATAAAAATTTAGCTGGCCCAAATGCTCTGGCCTAAAGGAGTCGGCCTTCAGTTCAAAGGCTACCAAACATTGCAAATCTCTGTGATAAAATAGCATATCAATAAAGAAATCATTTTTTCCAACTTGCAGTCTATACTGATCTCCTATGAACACAAAGTCCTTTCCGATTTCCAAAATGAAATCTTTCATTTGATGTATCAAGCCTTTTTGGAGGTCGCTTTCATTGTATGAATCTGGTAGGTTCAGAAATTCAAAAACATAACTGTCTTTCAATGTGTTCTTTGATACTGCCTTTTTTCTAACGACCGGTAGATCATTTTCAGCGATAATTGTGCGTTCAAAAAGGCTTGCGGAAATCTGCCTTTCTAATTCTCTTTTATTGTAATGCTCTTGAATGGTTAGTCTTAAATAGAATTCTTTCTCTTCAAGGCTGTCACACCTGGAAAAAATGAGAAGATTATTTGTCCAGGTAATTTCTCTCACCAGTGGTGAGAGATTTGGAAGGTCTTTGTAACATTCATAAAACTGCCGCATTCGCCAGATATTCTTGTCTGAAAATCCTTTAATATTGGGCTCATTTTTTTGAATGAATTCAGCCAGTTCAGAAACAACACCATCACCCCATTCGGATTGGGTGAGTTTGACAAATACGTACTTTCCAATTTCCCAATAGAGTTGAATCAACCTATTGTTCACGACTTGTAGAGTATCTGCGCGAGATTGCTTTATGATGGTGATGACTTCTTTGAACTGAATCAATGGGTAGGAAGAGTTGATTTTTTTCATCTTGCGAAATTCGTCTGCTGCAATGTCAGACGCAAGAATCATATAAGACGCATATAAAGCTCGAGCAGGATGGGAGATTTCCGATCCACCGATCCACTGATCCACCGATATACCGGGCGCAGCCCACCTCCAAGATCAACTACCCAGTCTCCATTCCCATTCTGTTTCTCGCTCTGTAAAGACCACCCCGTCCCGACTGCGCTTGCGCTCGTCAGGACACCCCTCCTATCTCTCGCAAGCTCGAGCAGGAGGGGAGATTCAAACCATTTGTTTCATTTCTTCCTCTATGAATTTTTTCAAATGCTCTTTTGGAGGAAGTTGTAACAAGTATTTCGATACAAAAAGTTGATTGTCCATTCCAGCTGTAGCAAATTCAACTAAGGCTTGGTTTTTATCGGTCACTAGTAATATGCCTACTGGAGGTTGGTCATCGGTTTGTTTTACTTTTTGTTTGAAATAGTTAAGATATGTATTCAATTGGGCGGTTTGAAAGTGTTCAAAGCTGCCCACTTTCATCTCGACTAAAACATGGCTTTTTGCTCAGTCCCATCCTTTCGTAATAAAGACTATGAATTTGTCTTTTTAGCGTCCTCACGCTCCAAGTTCCTTGAATGCATTGCAGCTCGTAGAATCTGCGTTTATTCGGATCATCCAATGCGCATAAGATTTCAAAATGGCTATAGGATAAGTGATGAATTAAATGTTTGGTATCAATTTTCATATCAGAAATTTCCAATTCGGTGGACACTGTCTCCCGAATTGACATTGCGTTCTTTTGGGAAACTAGATTGGAAAGAAATTGAACATTTGAAGAACTTCTCATTTTTTCAGTTTCTTCTTGTATGAGATTAATAAACTGCGGATAGCAAACGAATAAATTCCTAAAATGGCGCAGTGAGCGTTCATCGAGTCCTTTAATGGATTTGAATTGAGCGGCCAAGAGGGATAATAATTTTGATCCATATTTTGCACGTTTTTCACCCCGCTGTTCAAACTCTACGATATAACAACCGATTATCCAATTGCGAAAAGTCAGGGAGCGATTGATGGCTTTGAATGCTTGATTTTGAAAATGTTGATGGGTGGAAGTGATATTTTCCACTAGTGTATTAAAGTTCATCAGCGTTTGTTTATGAAGACTGGATTTCATATTGAAATTTTTTACAATGTTCTGATGAATTGTCGTGGAACGCAAGGCATAAATTATGCGTGTTTATGGCTCATGTGACACAGTCACAAGGCTAACCACGCTGACTGCATTTCCTATCTCTCGCAAGCTCGAGCAGGATGGGAGATTTCCGATCCACCGATCCACTGATATACCTGGCGCAGCCCACCTCCAAGATCAACTACCCAGTCTTCATTCTCATTCTCATTCTGTTTCTCATTCTATTCCCTATCCGGTGGACTAAAGTCCACCTCCAAAAAGGTCCACTTCCAAGATTTACTACCCAGTCTCCATTCCCATTCTCATTCTCATTCTGTTTCTCGCTCTGTAAAGACCACCCAGTCCCGACGAGCTTCGCTGTCGGGATCGCTTCGCGACAGGAGGGGAGATTTCCGATCCACTGATCCACCGATCCACTGATTCACCGCGCGCAGCGCGCCTTAATGCTTCCTCGCTTGATACACCGGTTCTGCTTCCAGGAAGATGGACGGTTGCTCGACGATGGGGAAAAGGTTTTGGAGTTGGATATTGAGGGCAGATGCGATGCGCACTAGCGTGAGGAGTTGCGGATTGGATTTTCCGTTTTCGATGACCGAGAGATTGGGCACTTCCATATTGATGATGGAAGCCAGATCCGCTTGGGTCATTTTGAGTGATTTTCTGCGTGTAGCAATGGCTTTCCCCAGCGCTTTGAGGAATGCGGCATCGTTGCTTACACGTTCTTTCATGCAAGCAAATTGGTGGACTTATGTCATGAAATAGTAATGGATATACAT
>CANFLZ010000042.1 GCA_947448135.1 Flavobacteriales bacterium | reverse complement strand
GTAGAAAACTTGAAAGATGCACGACGCAACTTGAGAAAAGTTGGTTTCAAAGGTGTATTTGATGAACAAGAATTTTTAGAATGGAATGAAAATTCAACAGAGGCTGACAAACAGATAATATTCAAGCGTTTGCTTCAAATGAAACGAGCCATTCTAATGAGTGATGCTGGATTGCCTTGTATTGCCGATCCTGGGAACCAAGTGGTTGCTTTTGCTCAAAGAAATCAATTTAAAATCCAAGGCTGGGTAGGTCCTTCTTCTATCCTACTCACTTTGATGGGTTCTGGTTTCAATGGTCAACAATTTCGTTTTTATGGCTACTTGCCAAGAGAAAAAAACGATCGCATCAAAGCCCTTAAATCACTAGAGCAAAAAGCCAATCAAGGAGAAACGCAACTTTTCATGGACACACCCTATCGCAATACGAGTGTATGGGATGACATGATGCAACAACTTTCGCCTCAAACACTGCTTTGCGTAGGAGCTCACCTTCAATCCCCCAATGAAATTTTAAAAACAGACTCCATCAACAATTGGAAAAAACAGAAAATACAACTTCATAAAATTCCCGTTATGTTTGCATTAGGAAAGTGGTCATGAAAATTTTATTTGTCTGTTTAGGTAATATTTGTCGATCTCCAATGGCTGAAACCCTTTTGAGAAAAAAGATTCAAGATTTGAATCTCAATTGGGAAATTGATTCCGCTGGAATGATGGGATTTTTAGTGGGCATGGCGCCTGATTTGCGTGGCCAAGAGGTGATGAAGAAAAATGGTCATGATATTTCCCACCTTCGCTCTCGCCGTGTAACCCCTGAAGACATTGACCATTTTGATTGGATCATTGCCATGGATGGAGGGAATTATAAAGATTTACTTGACTTATCCAACGAATCCAACAGGAACAAAATCATTCAATTTTCGCACCTTGAAACTGGAGAAACCATTCACATACCTGATCCAGTTTTAGAGGAAGCAAGTGCATTTGAAAGAACCTACCATCTCCTAGATGAATGCCTTGACAATTGGTTAAGAAAACAAGGGGTTATTCATCAATAATCCACCAGAAAAAAGTTTTCATTTTTTAACCCCATTTCCCTTTCCTCATCGTCCTGCCACCTTTGATTTTGGTTACATTTGTACACCTTAAAAAAATGGAAGGAAAATGAAAAAAATTATTTCGCTAGTTGCTACCAGTTTATTTTTATTTCAAACTGCACTTTGGGCGCAAAAAGAACAAGTTGTACTCACCATTTCCGGAGAAAAAACAACTTTGGAAGAATTTGAAAGCACTTTCAAAAAAAACAATCGTGATTCCGTAATCACTCCAGCTGCTTTGGACAGCTATATGGAGTTGTTTATCAACTTCAGATTAAAAGTGGATGAAGCCAAAAAATTGGGAATGGATACCGTTACCAAATTCAAAAATGAATTGGCCGGATACAGAACACAATTGGCACGTCCATACTTGGTGGATGCTTCCATGCTCGATGGACTTATCGAAGAGGCATACGGAAGGATGTCTGAAGAAATTCACGGAGCGCATATTCTCATCAAATGCGATCCCAATGCTGCACCCAATGATACACTTCGCGCATATCAAAAAATTATGCAGCTGCGCAATAAAATTTTGAGTGGTGCAAGTTTCGAACAAGTAGCCAAAGAAAGCTCTGAGGATCCATCAGCCAAAGAAAATTCTGGTGACTTAGGATATTTTACCGCATTCCAAATGGTCTACACTTTTGAAAGTGCAGCCTACAACACCAAAGTTGGAGACATCTCAATGCCTGTAAGAACCAAGTATGGCTACCACATTGTAAAAGTATTGGACAAGAGACCCGCTCGTGGCGAGATCAGAGCCGCACACATTATGATTCGCGACAAAGCTGACGACAAAGATTACAGCAAGAACAAAATTGAAGAAGTATACAAGCGTCTAACCAGCAATGAAAAAACCTTTGAAGAGTTGGCTGGCATTTACAGTGAAGATGGCTCCTCTGCAAAGAAAGGTGGTGAGCTTCCTTGGTTTGGAACAAACAAAATGGTCACTGAGTTTGAAAACGCCGCTTTTGCTTTAAAAAACAACAATGATTATTCCGCTCCGTTTCAAACAAGCTATGGATGGCACATTGTAAAAAGATTGGATTACAAACCATTGGCACCATTTGCTCAAATGGAAAAAGAAATCAAATCAAAAGTTCAAAAAGATTCGCGTGCTGACAAAACCAAAAATTCATTTTTAAATAAATTGAAAAAGGAATTCAATTATTCTGAAAATGAAAAAGTCATCAATGCCATCATCGCTGCTGCGGATACCAATGTTTTTAAAAACACTTGGACCCTCAAGAAAAAATTAAAGAAGTCTGTCATCTGCACCATTAACGGTGAGAAGGTAACCGGTGCTCAATTTGCAGATTACATCAACCACAAGCGACCCACCAAATTGAAAATGTCTCCTCATGATTTCGTTGCCAACGAAATTAAAACTTACACCAATGATAGAGTGGTACAATTCGAAGACCGTCAATTGGAAAACAAGTATCCCGCTTTCAGAATGTTGATGAATGAATACAGAGATGGTATTTTGTTGTTTGAATTAACCGATCAAAAAGTATGGACCAAGGCTGTGAAGGATACCGCAGGTCTCCGTCAATTTCATGAAGCGCATTTGAACAATTACTTGTGGCCAGATAGAGCGCAGATTGCTGTTTTCACATGTGAGAATGCAAAATATGCCAAGCAAGTGAGAGAGATGATTACTTCTGGAGACTATCCCATTGAGTCTATTGACGGAGAAATCAACGCCGATGGACAAATTCACGTAAAATATGATACAGGAACATATTCAGAAGAAGACCGTCCTATCCTCAAGAATTTTGATTGGAAAGGAACAGGGAAAATGAATGCAAAGGACATTGACATCAACGGTCAATTTGCCGTAGTAGATGTAATCAACTTCATCCCTGCTGGTCCTAAAAAATTATCGGAAGCGCGTGGAGTGATTACAAGTGACTATCAAAACTTCCTTGAAGAGCAATGGATCAAACAATTGCGTGCAGACAAAGAAGGAAAGATTATCATCAACAAAGATTTGCTTCATACCATTCATTGATCATGAAAAATTGGGCTTTTATTCTCCTTTCTTTGGCGGCTTGCCGAACTGTTTCTAAAGAGGAAATAGTGGCCTCTATTGGCGATCATCAATTGAGTAAAAGCACATTGGTGCAGGCCATGCCGACCGGATTAAAAGGAAATGATAGTTTGCAATGGGCACAACAATGGATTGAAAATTGGGCAGCGAATCAATTGCTATTGGACGAGGCCAACAAATTGGATGATCCTATTGATATAGCTTTAAAACTCAATCAATTTGAAGAACAATTGAAAATTGAAGCGCTCAAATCAACCATTATCAATCAGCAATTTGATGAGCATGCCATCAAAGGAAGTGGTCAACAAATAGACAGTCTTACGGGACTTTCTCAAAAAGAAATCGCAACAGAAAACAAGAAATCAGAAATTTGGCAGAACTATCAGAATGGTCTGATTGAGCAAGCCAAACAATCAGGAAATTGGAATATAAAATGAGCCTAATCAGAAATATATCACTCACCCTTATCGGATTCATACTGCTGATAAAAGCCGGGGCTCAACCTCAACAAACGGTTGAACAAATCATCGCCGTCATTGGTGATGAAATTGTTTTGTTATCCGATGTCGAAAATGCCCTCAATGAATCTTTCAAAGGCAAAACCCCAACAGCCGAACAACGTTGCAAAGCATTTGAAACCATCCTTTACCAAAAGCTCCTACTCCACCACGCTCGCGTCGATAGCGTGGAAGTGTCAGAAGGTGACGTCAATGCGCAGGTACAAAGAAGAATTGATTATTTCGTTCAAATGTTGGGTTCAGAAGAAGCTTTTGAAGAATACTATGGAAAAAATATTTCTACTTTAAAAGAAGATTTCTTTGACATGGTCATGGAGCAAATGCTCATTGAAAAAGAACAGCAAGAAGTTACCAAGGGGGTTGTCACTACACCAGCCGATGTCGTCAAATATTACAAAGCACAACCTATTGATTCCATTCCGCTGATTCCTGAACAAATTGCTTATTCCCAAATTGTATTTGCTCCTAAAATTCGTGAGCGAGAAATTAACCGAGTGATTCACTTCTTAGATTCTCTGCGCTCTGACATTGCTGTGGGAAGATCATCGATGACATTGCAAGCTGCTAAATGGAGTGAAGATCCGGGAAGTCGATACAAGGGGGGATGTTATCCGATGCAAAGAAGAGGCACTTTTGTTCCGGAATATGAAGCTGCGGTATACAATACAGACGAAGGAAAATTCACTCCTGTATTCAAAAGTGACTTCGGATACCATTTTGTCAAAGTGGTAGAAAAACGAGGTGACTTTTATGAGTCATGCCATATTTTGATGACGCCAAAAGTGTCGGAAAAAGATTTGGATATGGCGCACATCAGCGCTGACTCCGTGTATGCTTTGATCTATTCCAAGAAAATCGACTTTAAAATGGCCGCTCGTCAGTTCTCGACAGATGAGGAGTCAAAAAATCAAGATGGTCAAGTATTGAGTCCCAGCACCGGTGGATTGCGACATGAGATTGGAGCCATTCAACCAGAAGTCAATCTGTTATTAAGCAGGCTGCAACCTGGAGAAATTACCGAACCCGTTTTGAATACCACTGAAGATGGCTCCAAGAGCTATGTCATTTATCGATTGGATGAGCGAATCAATGCGCACAGAGCCAACTTGGATTTGGATTATGAGATTTTTCAGAATGCCGCAACTGCTCAAGCCAAAAACAAAGCTACCGACGTTTGGGTAAAAACGAAATTGGATCGCACATACGTGCGCATTGAAGACGAATACAAAAACAACTGCTCATTCGAGTTTGATTGGATTACTAATAAATAAAAAATTATGTCTGAAGTAGAACAATTAGAAAGACTGAGAACACAATACGGAGCTCTTCAAAAGGAAGTAGGCAAAGTAATTGTTGGTCAAGACGAAGTCGTAAAATATGTTTTGATTTCGATCTTTAGCAATGGCCATTGCCTTTTGGTAGGTGTACCCGGTTTGGCGAAAACACTTCTGGTCAATTCGATTGCACAATCTTTGGGTGTCGATTTCAAAAGAATTCAGTTCACACCTGATTTGATGCCCAGCGATATCGTTGGTGCTGAAATCCTCGACGAACAAAGACAATTCAAATTTATCAAAGGTCCAATCTTCTCCAATATCATTTTGGCAGATGAGATCAACCGTACTCCTCCCAAAACGCAATCTGCGTTGCTCGAAGCGATGCAAGAAAGAAAGGTTACCGCTTCAGGAAAGACGATGAATTTACCGTCGCCATTTTTTGTATTGGCAACGCAAAATCCGATTGAACAAGAAGGGACTTATCCGCTTCCTGAAGCGCAATTGGATCGCTTCATGTTTAATATTTGGGTAGACTATCCTACACTTCAAGAAGAAATTGACATTGTCAAATCAACCACCGATGATCGTAAAGTTCAAATTCAATCGGTTATCACTCCTGAAGAAATTATTGCTTACCAACAAGTAATCCGTAAAATGCCGGTTGCGGACAATGTGATTGAATACGCCGTTAAATTGGTGAATAAAACAAGACCAGAAGGTGAACTTGCTCCCGATTGGGTGAAGAAAAACATCTCGTGGGGAGCAGGACCACGTGCGTCTCAACACCTCATCATAGGTGCAAAGTGTCATGCTGCCATCAACGGAAAACTGTCTCCCGATATTGACGACGTTCGCGCAGTAGCATTGCCCATCCTTCGTCATAGAGTTGTCAGAAATTACAAAGCCGAAGCGGAAGGATTAACCATCGAAAAAATCGTTGCTCAATTGATGTAACATGAAAAAATCTTGGATCACAGTTCCGGAAAATTCCGATTTTCCCATTCAAAATATTCCTTTTGGAATTTTCTCAACTCCAAACCGTACAGCTCGTCCATGCATTGCCATTGGCGAACAAATTTTAGACTTATTGGTCATTTGGGAGAATGGATTTTTAAGTCAATTTCCATTTCAAAAAAGAGATATAGACAATTGTGTCCTCAATGGAATGATGTCCCATGGAAAGCAAGTCATGTCTGACTTGCGAAAACATATTATCGATTTACTCTCTGATGAAAATACAGCTCTGTGTCAACATGCTTGTTGCCAAGATGCCTTCGTAAAACAAGAAGATGCAAACATGCACTTACCTGTTCACATTGGAGATTATACCGATTTTTACAGCAGTGAAGATCATGCTCGAAATGTCGGAATCATGTTCAGAGATCCTGCAAAAGCGTTACTTCCCAATTGGAAACATTTGCCGGTTGGTTATCACGGTCGCTCATCCACCATTGTTCCATCTGGACACCCCATTCACCGTCCTAAAGGCCAGACCAATACGTCAGATGATAGCATGCCCATTTTTCAAGAAACACAACAGTTGGATTTTGAATTGGAAATGGCTTTTGTAACCTTCCAAGGCAAACCTATGGGTCAATCCATTTCTACGGCTGAAGCCAAAGATTATATTTTTGGATTTGTCATTTTCAACGATTGGAGTGCTCGTGATATTCAACGTTGGGAATATGTTCCGCTTGGGCCATTCCTGGCCAAAAACTTTGCATCCACTATTTCTCCTTGGATTGTAACATTGGATGCATTAGAAGAATTTCACATTCCAGGACCGATTCAAGATCCAGAAGTACTTCCTTATTTGAAATATGAAGGAAATTACAATGTGGATATTCAACTTTCAGTGAGCATTGAACCAGAAAATGCGCCAGCAACAATTGTATCGGAGAGCAACTACAAATACATGTATTGGAACTACGCCCAGCAATTGGCTCACCATACAGTGGGAGGTTGTGCAATACGCGTCGGAGATATGATGGCTTCAGGTACTATTTCTGGACCCAACAAAGGCTCTTTCGGTTCCATGTTAGAAATTGCTTGGAAAGGAACGCAACCCATTGAAATGAAAGATGGAAGTACGAGAAAGTTCATTCTCAATGGAGACACTGTTCGCATGCGAGCGTTCGCACAAGGCAAAGACTACCGCATCGGATTTGGTTCTTGTGATGGAAAAATTACAGGTTAACAATTTGTAAACTTTTTTTGTTGTATTTTCCTACCATGATTAGGAAAATCCACCTTTCTCTATTCTTTTTTTTGATTGGTTTTTCAGTATTGGCAAAAGATAAAATTATCGTTGATAATGCGGATGTTCCAATTGAAAAAAGAGAAGCCATCTTATTACTCAATGGCTTTGGATCTTTGTACCATACCGACAAAAATCAGATAAAAGCGCTCGCACACCAAGGTTTTGATTTACTCATACCCGACTACATCAGTAGGCAATCCATTCAGGATTGTGTAGAAAACGTAGCCACCTTTTATCTAGAGAATCAACTCGCTAAATACAAATCCATCCATGTCTTCGCATATATCGTTGGTTCTTGGACTGTCAATCATTGGATCCTAAAATATCATCCCGACAATATCTCATCCATTATTTATGATCGAAGTGCGTTGCAAGAAGCCGTTCCGAAAATTCTCGATCAAGACAATCCATTTTCTAGCAGACTCGCTTTTGGAAATATCATGCATGATTTGGCACAAATGCCCTACCCAAAACTAGACGTTCCGCCATGCCCCATAGCCATGATTATAGAATGCAAGGCCTCGCATATTTTGTATCAAAAAAGACGTTCATTTGAGAAATTCCCAGCACCAGATCATCGCGTAGAGGCCTTCAATCAGCCCACAGTAAACTATGCTTACTACTTTCAAAGTCATGACGATTTGTATACTCAGTTAGATCAAATCAGTAACGATTTGATTTACTATTTTAAGAACGGACACTTCCCTTCGAGCGTTCAAATTGAACCCTGTCAAGAAGATCCTTTTATTACTTATCAAAAGCATTAAGTCCATCTCCTTCGATGAAGCTACTGCGGTTAATTTTATTTATAGTTGCGGCAATCGCCTTGTTTCTAACGGGATCATTGATGGCTCCTTCAATGCCGTTATTCAATTTTGTGCTTTTAATGTACACGACAGCCGTTGGGACTTGGTTTCTATATGGAATGAACTACAGAGTTTTTAATCGAAATAAGATCAAAGAATCATTGCACTCTCTTCGTCAAGTAAACTTTCAAAATTTCATGATTTTTCATTTCCTGCTCATTGAACTTCCGCTGTTATTGAAATTGATTAGTTGGTTTCAGATTCAACTATTCATTGCTCTGATTATCATGGCTTGGCTCTATGCATTCGCATTTGTCATCAATGGAAAGCGATACAAACTTAAAAAGAGGGTACTGATTAAAAACTTACTCATTGGAAGCACATTGAGAGATTTCGATGACATCGATCTCGACCGCGTTTGGCGTGCTGTCAATATTTACTTTGCGAGTAAAACAGGCCAGCAAACTGTGTGGACACAAACTTGGAATATCGCCACATGTGTGGTCATATATGTTTCATATCTTATCATTTATTCATCATGAACTCCATTTATCAAATCAAGCCTTGGTTTCAAAAGCAACTGCAACCCATTGTTAACCTACTTCACAAATTGGGGATAACCCCCAACATGATCACATTTTTGGCCATCATCCTCAGCATTGCCTTTGCATGGCTTATCACGGCTAATAATCAACTCGTGATTTGGCTGCCTGTAGTTCTTCTCTTACGTATGATGCTCAACGCCATTGATGGAATGTTGGCCAAGCAATTTCAATTACAATCGGCATTGGGAGAAATATTAAACGAACTCGGTGACATCATCTCCGACATTGCTCTTTTTATTCCATTGGGCGCAATCTTTCATTTTCCCTCTTGGCCCGCTCTTGCATTTATTCTCCTCGTCATCATCAACGAATTCAGTGGTGTGTTGGCCAAGGCAATGACCGGTACCCGCAGGTATGACGGACCAATGGGGAAAAGTGATCGAGCATTCGTGTTTAGTATTGGTGCAATCGTACTCTTCATGTTTCCAACCTCTGCCATATACTTATCTTATTTGGTGTATGTTTTCATCATCACCATTGCATGGGGCACCTTCAACCGTCTTCAATTTATCATTAAACACCAAAATGAGAACAGATGAATTTATTCGATCTAGAAAATAATAGACTCATCACCACCCTGCTATTTGTTTTGGTGATTTTGTGCTTTGCAACGCTGCTATTTTGGTTTTGGAAAAAAATTAAACCTTCCAATTTGGTCAACGAAATGCAGACACGGACATTTTCCTGGTGGATATTGTCGGCCTTTGTTGGTGCAGTAGTTCTATTCTCGCCAATCATTGGAACCATATTACTGAGTGTATTGGCTCTATCCGCCTTCAGAGAATTGTCTTCCATCAGCAAGAACATTAGACCCGCAGATAGAAATGTAATTATATGGTGTTATATCGCCATTCCGATTCAATTTACGCTCGCCTATTTTCAAAGGTTTCATGGATTTATCGTATTCATTCCTGTGTTCATGTTCATTTGGATTCCAATGATGCTTGTATTAAAAGGTGAATCCAACGACATTGGAAAATCGATGAGTGTGCTACCTTCTGAATTGATGCTCACCGTCTTTAGCATCAGCCATCTGGCATTTTTATTAAACATTCCATCATCGACAATTATCCCTGCTGGAGGCGCAGGGATGGTCTTGTTCGTTGTATTTCTAACGGAGATGAATGATGTCTTTCAATTTAGTTGGGGAAAGTTATTGGGGAAAAACAAAATCACACCTAGCATCAGCCCCAATAAAACATGGGAAGGATTTCTTGGAGGGCTAATCTCCACGAGTCTATTGGGTTATGGTCTGCGCTTCCTAACACCATTCGATGATTGGACAGCATTCATCATTCCAGCAATCTTGGCAATATCAGGTTTTATTGGCGATGTTATGCTGTCAGCGATCAAAAGAGATGTTGGCATAAAAGATACGGGTCATTTGATTCCTGGTCATGGCGGAATCCTTGACCGTGTTGATTCTCTTTTGCTCACCAGTGTTGTATTCTTCCATATTTATTTCGCGTTGTATCATGCTTAAAATTCGCAACCTCGGTCTTTATTTCATTTATGGAATTGTTCTGAGATTTGTATTGAGGGTCATCATCGGGATTCATCCCAAAAATCAACCGAATTGGCCCAAGAAAGGTCCGTTTATTATTGTTGCCAATCACAACAGCCACATGGATACCATGGCCATCATGTCAATGATACCGATTCATTTGATTGGCAGTACGCATCCTGTTGCCGCCGCTGATTATTTCGGAAAAAGCGCTTGGCAATTTTACTTTTCAAAAAACTTCATCAATGCTATTCTTATCAAAAGGAAAAAAGACAATGAGGGACCCAATCCTATTGAATTGATGTCGAAATTCATTGAGAAAAAACATAGTTTGATTATTTTTCCGGAAGGCTCTAGAGGCGAACCTCAAAAACTACAAGAGTTCAAAAAAGGCATCGGCATCCTATTGGAAAAATATCCAAATGTGCCATACATACCCGTATATTTAAAAGGCATGGGACAAATCCTTCCAAAAGGGGAAAGGTTAATCGTTCCATTTAATGCTAGCATTATTTGGGGAAATCCTACCTTGGTAAAAGGTCAAACATCCGAAGAAATCACCAAGGAAATTGAATTAGAAGTACTCGCTTTAACAAGTTAGTTCTCCTCATTCATCATCTTCCACAATTCATCTTTGAGTTGATCGATGTTCAGCTGGGTTACAGCACTAATAAAGATGGTATTCAAATCCTTTGGCAAGAGTGCGCGCATTTCCTGAGTCATTTGCTCATCCAGCATGTCCGCTTTCGTAATGGCCAACAATCTTCTCTTATCCAAAAGCTCTGGATTGAATTTTTCTAACTCAGATAATAAAATGTTATACTCGGCGATGATGTCCTTGGTATCACAAGGGATCATAAACAACAACAACGCATTTCTTTCAATATGACGCAAGAAACGATGTCCAAGTCCTTTACCTTCCGCAGCACCTTCGATAATTCCAGGAATATCAGCCATTACAAAGCTCTTGTAATCACGATACTTGACCATTCCTAAATTAGGCACTAAAGTCGTAAATGGATAATCGGCAATTTCCGGTTTTGCTGCCGATAAAACAGACAACAAAGTGGATTTCCCAGCGTTCGGGAAACCTACCAATCCAACATCTGCCAGAACTTTCAATTCAAGAATTTTCCATTCTTCTCTTCCTGGTTCTCCAGGCTGTGCATAATGTGGTGCTTGATTGGTGCTTGTTTTAAAATGATTGTTTCCCAATCCGCCCCTACCACCTGGAACAATGATAAACTCTTGACCATCTTCTGTAATCTCAAATTCAACAACACCAGTCTCGGCATCCTTGGCAATGGTTCCCAATGGAACTTCTAGAATAATATCTTCACCTTCCTTTCCCGACTTCAAAGCACCCATACCACCTTGACCGGGCTCAGCAATAACATGCTTCCGGTATTTCAAATGCAACAATGTCCACAACTGAGCATTTCCTCTTACGATGATATGCCCACCTCTTCCGCCGTCACCGCCATCAGGGCCACCTCTGGGAACAAACTTCTCTCTGCGAAAATGCGCAGAACCTGCTCCGCCTTTTCCAGAACGACAACAAATTTTTACGTAGTCTACAAAATTTTCTGATGCCATCTTTATGCGCTTTGTTGTGCAGATTCAATAGCCATGCACAATCGCTCAGCAATCTCTTCAATGGAACCAATTCCATTTACTCCATGATACTTCGCCTGGGCACGGTAATGATCCGCAACAGGTGTTGTTTCACGTTGATATACATTAATTCTATTCTGAATAATTTCAGGATTGACATCATCTGGTCTTCCAGAAGTTTCTCCGCGCTTCAATAAACGAGCACGCAATTCTGACTCTTCTACTTCTAAAGCAACCAAACATGTAATGGATGTGTTCTTTTTGCTCAAGAATTCATCGAGGGCTGTAGCTTGAGCAGATGTCCTTGGGAAACCATCGAAAATAAATCCATTGGCCTCTGGATGCTGATTGACCACCGACTCCAGCATTTCAATGGTTAGAGAATCGGGAACCAATTCTCCGCGATCCATAAATGACTTGGCCTTTAATCCCAACTCTGTTTCTCCTTTGATATTGGCTCTGAAAATATCACCTGTACTCAAATGTACCAATTGATATTTCTGAGTCAAAAATTCACTTTGAGTTCCTTTTCCCGCTCCTGGGGGGCCAAACAAAATTAAATTCAGTGCCATATTATTTTTTAGAAAGGCCAAATGTACGCCAAAGCCCTCAATGTGTGAATGGACTTTTTTCTTAAGTTCGCATGGTGATTCAAGTTTATACTTCCTCCCATGCATGGACTCAAAAAGAATATGTGATTCAATTTCTGAATCAGCACTTTTTGGAACATCCCATGATCCTTCTAAAAGATGAATCTATCGAAGGTTGGAAGTTCACGGATCTTCAAGCCAAACACATCGATTATTCTGCTCAGTTTTTTCATGATTTGGATACGCATTGGCTGACCAATCACTTCATTCCTATTCCGCTGCGAAATGGGTTAGCACACCCGCAGTTTCCTGAGCATGTTGATCTGCTCGGAACTATTTTTTATTTACTCTCCCACTATGCCGAGTGCATTCAGCAAGAAAAAGACATTCACAATCGAATAAGCTCAATGCACGCGCTGGTTGTCGAAAAAAACTGGCATTCAAGGTGCGTGGTTAATGAATGTGCTCAACTTTTTTTACAAGAATTGCAATTGCATTTTCCGCAATTGAAAATTAAAAAACCAGACTTCAAATTTAGGGTCACGCATGATGTTGACCGACCTTACAAATATGCCTTTGAACCACTAATGACCCACGTTAAACGCGGGATTGGTAGCTATAAATTTGGAAATACTTTCAAACGAATATTCATCGAATTGGGAAGAATTATCCTCTATCCTTTTTTGAAAAACAAAGTTGATCCTTTTGATCACTTCGATTGGATTATTAAGGAAAACAAAAACTTTAATAGCCATCCTTTTTTTTATTGGATTCCCATACAAGCGCATGCTGAATACGATTCAAAATACAACCTTCACGATCCATTGATGAAGCAATTGATTGAAAAGTTGAAAAATCAAGGAGCAACAATGGGATGCCATCCCAATTACAATAGTTCTGAAACGCCCGATGGTATCAAGGAAAACTGGATTGCTTTTTCTGATGAAATGTCTTTTGAAAATAAAAAACACAATCGTCAACATTTTTTGAAATTTAACCCTTTGACATTCCCCGAGCAATTAGAACGTGCCGGGGTAGTTGAAGATAGCAGCTTTGGTTGGGCCGATAGAACAGGATTTAGAGCCAGCACTTCTCTGCCCTATTACCTATTTGATGTCAAAAATAAAAAATCAACCCCAATCCTTGAAATACCGCTGTGTGTTATGGACGTCACGTTAATCACACCGCGATATATGAATATTACACATCCTGAATCTGTATTAAAAGAATTTGCCAAATGGCTTGAATTGGTTAAAGCCAATGGTGGTATTTATTGCATCCTTTGGCACAACGACACGCTACAATATTCATTCTATCGCAATGTCTATTGGAAAGTGATTAAACTCGCTTCCAAAGCGGGAAATTGCATGTAAATTAGCCCCAAATTAAAATTTTATGCCGAAAGGAATATACCGCATCCCTGCACCTGTAAATGAACCGGTAAAAGCATATGCACCAGGCCAACCAGAAACCAATCGATTGATTGAAACTTATCGCGCCATGTACAACAGCCACATGGAGGTTCCATTGTACATCGGTAGTGAGAAAATCAAAACCAATCAAACTATATCTCTTTGTCCTCCGCATGATCACCAGAAACAAATTGGTGTTGCCTACGTTGGAGAGGCAAAACACGTGCATCAAGCAATTGATGCTGCCTTAGCTGCCAAAAAACAATGGGCTGAATTGCCCTGGGAGCATCGCGCAGCAATCTTCTTGAAAGCAGCGGAACTCTTGGCAGGTCCTTTCAGAGACAGAATGAATGCAGCTACGATGTTGGCGCAAAGTAAAAACGTCATGCAAGCTGAAATTGATGCCGCATGTGAATTGATTGATTTCTTTCGATTCAATGCAGCGTACATGCAACAGATTTATGCTGATCAACCCGGTTCACAGCCTGGCATTTGGAATCGTTTAGAATATCGTCCATTGGAAGGTTTTGTATTTGCGGTTACTCCTTTTAATTTCACGAGTATCGCTGCGAACTTACCCGCAGCTGCTGCCATGATGGGCAATGTGGTCGTTTGGAAACCAGCAGAGAGTCAAATGTATAGTGCTCAAATCATCATGGAGCTATTCCATGAAGCGGGACTTCCAGATGGTGTAATCAATATGATTTGCGTGGATGGTCCTACCACCGGAGAAATTGTATTCAAACACAAAGAATTTGCAGGTTTGCATTTTACAGGTTCCACGGCTGTTTTCAAACATCTTTGGAAAGAAATTGGAAACAATATCAATCATTACCGCAGCTATCCCAGAATTGTTGGAGAAACGGGAGGAAAAGATTTCATTGTAGCACATCCATCAGCCAATCCATTAGAGGTGGCTACTGGAATATCCAGAGGTGCATTTGAATTCCAAGGACAAAAATGTAGCGCTGCATCCAGAGCTTATATTCCGCAGTCGCTTTGGCCTACCGTTAAAGAACGAATCGTTGCAGATGTGCAAAGTTTTAAAATGGGAAGTCCTGAAGACACCGGAAACTTTATCAATGCCGTTATCGATAAAAGAGCTTTCGATAAAATCACTGGTTATATCGACTTTATCAAAACACAGTCTGATGCGGAAATCATTGCTGGAGGAAATTATGATGGCTCAAAGGGATACTTCATTGAACCAACCGTTGTTGTAACTACCAATCCGAAATTCAGAACCCTTTGCGAAGAAATATTTGGTCCAGTAATGACCATCTATGTATATGCTGATCAAGATTGGAAGTCTGTTTTGAAATTGGTTGATGAAACAGGTGATTATGCATTGACAGGAGCCATTTTCGCTCGTGAGCGCTATGCGATCGATGAAGCTTGTCATGCATTGGAAAATTCTGCTGGAAATTTCTACATCAATGACAAACCTACGGGAGCCGTTGTTGGTCAACAACCATTTGGCGGTGCAAGAGGTAGCGGAACCAATGACAAAGCAGGAAGCTATTTGAATTTGATTCGTTGGGTTAGTCCAAGAACCATCAAAGAAACTTTCGTTACTCCTAAAGAATACCGATATCCATTTCTCGGCTAATTCACTTCACAAAAAAAGCCCTTGATTTTCAGGGGCTCTTTTTTTAAAAATAGTGCTCGACGGCATACAAATATTGATCGATAAATATGCGTTTAAAAGCACTCATATTATTTCGTTCATAAAATAACAGCAGAGCTTTCTTATAAGCCATAGGATCAATGGTTCTAAAAGACAAAGGACAGTAATGGTGGTACATCATCAATGCATTGCTGATGATCCGGGCCGTGCGTTTGTTGCCATCGTCAAATGGTTGGATATATGAAATAAGCAAAAGAGCCAATAGTCCCTTTTCCCAAACATTTTGGCGCTGATTAATCAATGCACACATCTTTTGAAGTGCCTCTCTAATTTGATAATCATTATCCAAAGGGCGATACAAGGTACCCGATATTCCAACGCGTCGATTTCGGATATTTCTTTTAACATTGAGCTCATGCGTTAATAAACTGTGCACTTCCTCTATTGCCGTTACCCGAAGTGGATGAATGTAATAAGGATGATCCAACAAGAAATCCAAAGCATTTTTATGATTGAGCAACATCACCGCTTCATCCTTGGTTTTTCCTGCAGCAGTAAGTTGTTGTTTGAGCAATAACTCTGTTTCCAATAATGAATACGTATTCCCCTCAATTTGAGAAGACTTCCAACTTAAATCAATCGCCAATCTTTCAAACTCCGTTTTATACTCCGCAGTTTCTAATGTCTGAATGCGATTTAAAAATTGCTCGTGCATCTGCTCAAGCTCAAGCATTTCTGTGTGAGTAAAGAAATGATCTTCAGCAAACAAAGCGTCTAATAAATCAAAATTAAAATGCGGGATAATTTCTCGCTCATCGTTAGGAACTTCATAATACGCCGCAAGATCAATTGGGCTCAGCAAATCAAAAGATGGATTCAATGCATACAAAGTAGCTTTCCCCCTTCCATACTTGACAACCTGGTCTTCCTTGACCATAGAAACCAACGTCCGCTTCAATGTCGCATATGCGACAGGAGTTTTTAATTGATCATGAACTTCTTTAGAAGATATCCCATGCTGTAACTTCAGAATTTCGACAATTTCTTTTTGAATAGGAATGTTTTTTCTTGCCATAACGACCTCCAACAATTATAAAGCTCAAAATTATGACAATTTCATTGAATACAACCATCTAAACTCAATTTTAACAAGCTCAATTATCATTCAAGCTCAAAAAGAAACTAAAAAACAAAACAGAAACCGACTCTGAAAAAGTGTATATTTGCACCCAATTCAATTTATACATAACAATTACTAAAAAGTATTAGCATGTACTTGACTACAGAAAAAAAACAAGAAATTTTTGCCAAGCATGGCAAATCTGCTACCGACACCGGTACATCTGAAGGGCAAATCGCTCTTTTCTCTTTCCGCATCAGCCATTTGACTGAGCACTTGAAGAAGAACAAAAAAGATTACAACACACAACGTTCGTTGATCAAATTAGTTGGTAAGCGCAGAAGTCTTTTGGACTATTTGCACAAGACTGATATCACACGTTACCGTGCGATTGTAAAGGAACTTGATTTACGTAGATAAATCATATCCTTTCCATATCCTATTTGGCAAAGGGCAATTTCATATTGCCTTTTGTCGTTTTTTGAAGAATTATATTTAAGACGAAAAATAAGATGAAAGTAGAAGCAATTACCATGACGATTGACCATGGAGACAATCGTCCAATTACCATTGAAACCGGTAAATTGGCGAAACAAGCACATGGCTCTGTTGTTGTGAGACAAGGAGATACGATGCTCCTTGCAACTGTGGTTTCGAACCACGATGCAAAAGAAGGAATGGATTTCCTTCCATTGACGGTAGAATACCGTGAGAAATATGCTGCCGCAGGAAGATTCCCAGGCGGTTATTTCAAACGCGAGGCACGCCCATATGATGATGAGATTTTAGTATCTCGTTTGATTGACAGAGCATTGCGTCCTATGTTTCCAGAAGATTATCACAGCGACACTCAAGTTGTTGTAAGCTTGATTTCTGTTGATAAAGAAAACATGTCCGATAGTTTGGCGGGTTTGGCAGCATCTGCTGCTCTTGCTGTTTCTGATATTCCATTTAATGGACCAATTTCGGAAGTGCGTGTAGCACGTATTCACGGAGAGTTGGTTGTCAATCCAACACGCACAGCTTTGCACAACGCTGATATCGATTTGATTGTGGCAGGAAGTGCTGATAGCATTGTGATGGTAGAAGGTGAAATGAAAGAAGTTAGTGAAGCGGAAATGGTTGCTGCCATCGAAGTAGCACATGCAGCTATCAAAATGCAGTGTCAAGCACAAGTAGAATTGGCTGCTAAAGTTGGAAAAGATGGTCCAAAACGCGAGTACTCTCACGAGCCAAAAGACGAAGAGTTGAAAGCACGTGTTTGGAATGAATGTTACCAAAAGTTTTATGATGCCGCTAAAAAGCCATCTGAAAAACATGAGCGTAGCGAAACTTTCCATCAAATCGAAACAGACTTCATTGCTCAGTTCTCAGATGAGGAGAAAAAAGAAAAAGCTTTTCTTTTGAAAAAATATACGCATGACTGTTTGAAAGACGCCATGCGCAACATGATCTTAATTGACGGTGTTCGTTTGGATGGTCGTAATACACGCACCATTCGTCCCATCTGGAGTGAAGTAGATTACTTGCCTGGAACACATGGTTCAGCAGTATTCACAAGAGGGGAAACTCAATCATTGACAACGTTGACTTTGGGAACAAAGTTGGATGAGCAATTGATTGACGGTGTATCTGAAGTACGATATGACAAATTCTTGTTGCATTACAACTTCCCACCATTCTCCACTGGAGAGGCACGTCCAATCCGCAGTACTGGTCGTCGTGAAATTGGTCATGGTAACTTGGCTTTGCGTGCTTTGAAGCCCGTCATGCCTAAATCAGAAGTATGCCCCTACTCTATCCGTATTGTTTCTGACATTTTAGAATCCAATGGATCATCGTCAATGGCAACTGTTTGCGCAGGTACATTAGCTTTAATGGATGGTGGTGTTCCAATTACAGCACCAGTTTCTGGAATTGCTATGGGTTTGATTACTAATGAATCAACCGGAAAATACGCAGTATTGAGTGATATCCTTGGAGATGAAGATCACTTGGGCGATATGGACTTCAAAGTAACTGGAACTTCTAAAGGAATTACAGCTTGTCAGATGGACATCAAGATCAAAGGATTGTCAATGCAAGTATTGACAGAAGCCTTGGATCAAGCCAAAGAAGGTCGTTTGCATATCTTGGGAGAGATTACCAAAACATTGTCTGCGCCACGTGAAGATTACAAGCCACATGCTCCACGTATTGTGAGCTTCGAGATTCCTTCAGACATGATTGGACCAGTGATTGGACCCGGTGGAAAAGTAATTCAAGAGATTCAAAAAACTACTGGTGCCTCTATTTCAATTGATGAAAAAGATGGAAAAGGAGTTGTTGAAATTGCATCAGCTGATAAGGCTAGTTTGGATGCTGCAGTCAACCGAGTGAAGAGCATTGTTTGGCCTCCACAAGTAGAAATCGGTGAGGTTTATGAAGGCCCCGTAAAAACCATTCAACCATTTGGAGCATTTGTCGAAATCCTTCCTGGAGTAGACGGATTGATTCACGTGAGTGAGTTGGAATGGAATCGTGTTGATGATGTCAGTAAGGTTTTGAAAGTTGGAGATATCGTAAAATTCAAGGTTTTAGGACGTGATCCGAAGAACAATAAATTGAAGTTATCCAGAAAAGTTTTGTTGCCTAAACCAGAAAAAGCAGCAGAAACGAAACCTGAATCAGAAAAAGAAGTATAATAGTATTATTTACTAAATAAACTTTACCTCATAGAATGAGACAGTTAAAGATAACCAAACAAGTAACCAACCGGGAAACCGCGTCCCTTGACAAGTATTTGCAAGAAATTGGTCGCGTGGATTTGATTACTGCGGAAGAAGAAGTAGAATTGGCAAGACGCATCAAACAAGGCGATCAAATCGCTTTGGAAAAGCTCACCAAAGCCAACCTTCGTTTCGTAGTCTCTGTATCCAAGCAATACCAAAACCAAGGGCTTTCTTTACCGGATTTGATCAACGAAGGAAACTTAGGATTGATCAAAGCAGCACAACGATTTGATGAAACCCGTGGTTTCAAATTCATTTCTTACGCTGTATGGTGGATTCGTCAATCGATTCTTCAAGCTTTGGCTGAGCAGTCTCGTATTGTGCGTCTTCCGTTGAACAAAATTGGTTCAATCAACAAAATCAACAAAGCATTTGCGAAGCTTGAACAAGAATTCGAGCGTCCTCCTACACCTGCCGAATTAGCAGAAGTGTTAGAAATGACTTTGGATGAAGTAAAGCAAAGTTTGCGCAACAGCGGTCGTCACGTATCCATGGATGCTCCATTGAAAGATGGTGATGAAAGTAGTTCAACGATGTACGATGTATTGCAAACCAATGACACTCCCTCTCCGGATAATGATTTGTTGCACGAATCATTGCGCAAGGAAATCGAAAGATCATTGAAGACATTAACTACTCGTGAAGCGGATGTCGTTCGTTTATACTTCGGATTAAATGGTGAACACCCTTTGACTTTGGAAGAGATTGGTGAACGCTTTGACTTGACTCGTGAACGTGTTCGCCAGATCAAAGAAAAAGCCATTCGTCGATTGAAGCATACTAGCAGAAGTCGAATGTTAAAGTCTTACTTGGGTTAATCCTGATAAGTAAAAATTATAAAAAGGTTGTCAGTAATGGCAACCTTTTTTTTTCGATATTTGAAAAAAAGAAGATGAAAAAATTTGCTCTTGCCATTGTACTCTTTGCTTCTGCCTCTTTAGGCAGTGCCCAAAAACTATTTTCAGTAGATTATGAAAGTCAATCCGACATTAACGTATTTGTTGTACAATACGAAAGTCAAGCTGATTTAAAGGTATACAAAGTAAAGTATGAAAGCCAGGCTTCAGGAAACGAGGGCAAGTGGTTTTTCACCCAATATGCGAGTCAGGCCAACAAGAAAATATACTTCGTCAAATATGAAAGCCAAGCCGATCTTAAGATTTACTTTGTCGATTATGAGAGCCAAGCAGGATGGAGGAACAAATCCAAAATCAGCTTGCTTTATTAATGGGAAATTTTCAATAGCAGCATAGCATCCATTACCTTTGCTCTATGAAAGCAACCATCATTGGCGCATCTGGATTGGTGGGAAGTTATCTTCTTCAACAACTTTTAAAGGACATCCATTTCGATGAAATTCGCATTTTGGTGCGACAATCATTGAACATACGACACCCAAAATTATCGGAAGTCATCGTGAATTTTAATGATGAAATTCAATTCCAGAATTCAATTTTAGAAGGTAGTGTGATTTTTAGTTGCATAGGAACAACTCAGAAGAAAGTAAAAGGAGACGCTGACGCATATCGAAAAGTAGATTTCGATATTACAGTTAATGCTGCTACTTATGGGCATGTTCAGCATTGCACGCATTTCATTTTTGTCTCTGCAGTTGGTGCTGATAAACATTCGCGCAATTCTTATTTAAAGTTGAAAGGACAAATCGAAAAAAATATAGAGCTT
>CANFLZ010000041.1 GCA_947448135.1 Flavobacteriales bacterium | reverse complement strand
ATGTACAAAGAATTTGGTAAGCGTGGCGTAGGATATACAGCTGATGATTATTGGGGAATTTGTCAGAAGTGGGGATTGAATCGTTGGGAATTCTTTCGATATGAACTGTGTGAAGGCACAGGCGATTATCTCTCTCAATTGAAATATGCATTGAAACATTTGGGTTGGAAGTTGGAGTGGGCGAGTAGTGGAAATGTTGCAGAAGATTACTATGGATTTTTATTGGACGACCAAGGTCGTGTCATGAATGTGGTATTTGAAGGTCCAGCCGATGACGCGGGTATTGGTCAAGAAATGCGCATCACTTCTATCAACGGTATTGACATTCACCGCAATGGCAAAGAATTGATGCAATCGCAAACAGGAAACATCGTACTTACTGTTGAAGACAAATGGCGTGAATACAACGTGGAAGTAAAACGAAGAAACAAGCCTTTCAAAAGAAAGGCGGTTTTGATTGATGTAGAAGAAACAGAATGGCGAAAATTGTGGGCGGGACCAAGAATTAGTTAGCCTTCATCCATCGTTTCGTCTCTTTGTTTCCTTTGCTATCAGTGGTTTGAATCAAATACAAGCCACTTTCAAAATTGTCAGAAAAGATAACCGTCTTCATGGTGTTGGCTGGATATTTTCTATCCAACACTTTCTGCCCGTTAGCATTCCAAATCTCAATTTTCTGAATCCCAATTTTGTTTTCAAGATTGACCCAACTATTGCCTGGATTGGGATATAGACGTGTTTGATTGGACAAGACCTCTTCAACTGGTGCATTAGGATCGATTGTAAAATGCGCAGTAAATGAAATCGAATCGTTGTTCAAGGTTGTAGTAAAAGACGATTGCAACGTATCGACAATCTCACCATTTTCTGTTGTCCAATGTGAGAACAAATATCCGGGTAAAGCTTGTGCATTCAGGTGAATGGGTACTTGTGTGTAATAAATTCCCGACCAAGTTGAATCTTCCAAAGTGATGGTGTTCAAATGAATCGCACCAGCGTGAGCAGGTTCAATATTGAAGACAACATTTTTTTGAGGACCACAATTCATTTGCGTTTCAACTTGTGTGCGGACCGTATTGGCCTTGCAGACCAATTCGTTCTGAAATTGAAGATGGCGATTGTAATAATCACTCATCCAAGCACTGACATTCCAAGGATCCGCCCAACGTTGATATTCATTGGGCATCTCAGGTGTCCATAAATTAAAGAAGGTATTCTCAATGGCCAGAAGTCTTTCCGGCATGTACGATGTATTCATCAAGTCAGCATAGCGATTGATGAAGTAATCTCTGTAAGTGGGGTTGTTCAAACTCTGCCACCAAGCTCTGATATATGGATTCCATTCGCCATTGTTCATAGCATGCTCCAATCCATTGGTGTTGCAATCGGTCCAACCGTTCGGTTGCAAACTCAACTCCAAATCAATGGTCGCAAATCGCCATCTGTATTGAGTTGAATCACCGCGATAGATTTTAATGTTGTTGTAAGGCCAATCCGTATTGCCCATCCAAGTTTCGCCAATGACATAATCTGTGAGGTAATCCATATCATAAATGGAATCCATTTGCGAAAGGTAATTGGCATCGGTTGGATTGAATCCCCAAATCTGATTGTAGCTGTTCCAATAATTGTTCACGTCACCTGCCGTGGCTCTGAGCACAGAACCGTACCAATAACTCATGGTCAAAATATCCATACTGGATTTGGAAGTGCCATCCTGCTCTTTGAAATATTCCTCATCCAGTTTTTCTCGCATCTCATACAATCCCCAATATTGACCATTGATATAGACCGATGCGGGTCGCATGGTTGAATAATAACCGTGGCTCTGTCCAGTCATCATGGTGGTCTGCGCTGCGTCTTTATAAGGTAGATTCAAATATTGATTGCTGCCATTTCGGAAATACAATTTGCTGTATTTTGATCGGTTGGGTTGTTGGGGGATGAGTGGCAACAAGACGGGACTTTCATTGAAAATTCCCTTGGCCATCTCCAAACGGAAAGAAGTTTGGGGATTCGATCTCGAGCCACCCGCGCCACCATCCACTTGAATCGAACAATCGCGATCAAAAACAAAATTGTGGGTCAAAGTAGAATCGAAATATTCCATTTGAACAAATCGTTCGCCATCCAGCCACCAGTTGGTAAATATGCCATCAGCACTGAACAAATGATCAGGAGTAATCATCAAAGAAACGATGGGTGTTGTATGGTTGACGTTGATCAGGTATGATGATGAGGTGATGGGACTCGGCATCATGCCCGCAACGAAAGCTCTAGCTCGAATGACGGTACTCTGAAAAATCATGATGGGCAATCCGTTGTATAAATTGGAAGAAAGAGAGGGTTCACTTCCATCGGTGGTATAATGAATTTCGGCACTTGGAATATTGATATCCGTGATGCTCACTTGTTGCAAGCTGCTGTATACGCCAGCATTCAAAGAGAGTATGGGAGCCAGTGCTTGTCCAACCACCGCAACTGAATTGTCGTTCGGCTGCCCAGGAGAGGCTTGACTGAGTACATTGTGTGTCCCAGATCCATTCGGTAATCCACCAACTGAGATGTCGAATACCGTTGCATCCAAAGTCAAAGAATGAATTTGCGTTCCATCGGGTTGAAACAAGTAGATGGTTTCTCCAGCAGTGCTGCATTGAAATTGAGTGTGGAAATATTGACCTTGATTACCAACAAAGAAATTGGTCATTTCGCTCATCATCACTTGACGCATCGAAATATCAAAATAGGTGTACAAAGTTGAATCGGTAGACGCAACATCAAATGACAGAGAAGTGATGGGGCCTGGATTCAAACCAGCGGCATTCAATTCTGCAGCTGTTATCAACATTTGATGACGTGAGGCCCAATACCAATTGCCGTATGGTGCGGGATAATCAGTTGGACCGTTCACGTAGTCATTGGTGCCGATGGTCAATCCATTCAATTGGAGAACGGGGCGTACATTGTGCAATTCCCCAGTTTGGGCTTGACAAATGCCATCACCACCATCTTGGTAGGCGGCTAGCGTAGAATTATAAGGGGTATAAGTTTGATTGAAAATAGAATTCACTGTATAGCCAGTGTTGCTGAAAGAACAAGTGTTGATGACCAAGTCCGAGCTACCATCCCAATTGAATGGTGAAGTGAAAGTATGCGTGTTGATGCCGTTTTGCGGAACGAAATTGTTGGCCAACAATACCTCTTGAAAAGGAGTGGAGTAGTGTCTGTTTTTGCCGCTTAGAAAAACGATCAAATGTTCTTGTGGTTGAATCCAATAATGATTGAAGACAAACGAGTTGTTGATTCCTGCACTGTCATTGATCATGTATCCGAACAAATCCAATGAATCTGTCGTCGTGTTCAAAATCTCCACCCAGTTGGATGCTTCTGCATCTTCATCATAGATCAAAGAGAAATTGCGATTGGTTCCTTCGTTGAGAATCAATTGACCCGTAGTGGTTAGCGTAACCAAAGCAAAAAGGCAAATGCCCATTAATGATTTCATGAGACGAATATAAAAGGTTTAACGCCAAGAATCCGCAGAGATCGCAAAGAAGTGAGCTTGAAACAATCATTGCGCCCATTGTATTAATTTAATTTCAACTTTTAAATCCACACTCCAATTGTGAACAACTAAAAATGTACCTCGTCGAAATATCCCTTTTTTTTATTTGTTTTGAAAACAGGAAAGATCTGTGTAATTTTATTCTCGTTTAGGAAATGAAAAATTGGTTGAAAATATTTGGAGGCTTCTCGCTGTTGGGTGCGGTGTTCGTAGGAACAACGGGCATGACTGCGCAAGAAACCGATCCAATCAAAAAGAACTCTATTACGGTCGCTGATTCTTTGGTCGATACCACCGCTTTGGTTTGGGGAATCGATTTATCGCATCACCAACGCAATATCAATTGGGATCAAATCGCTTGTGAAAATCCTCATTTTATTTTCTTCAAAGCCACAGAAGGTGCAACGCATGTGGACAAAATGTATCACCAATACAAATTTGAAGCTGCAGATAGAGGAATCAAAGTGGGTTCTTATCACTTCTTCTCTTATACAACTTCAGGTAAAGATCAAGCGTTGCACTTCTTAAAAACAGCGCACATTCAAAAGGGTGATTTACCTCCAGTTTTGGATGTTGAGTTTAAAAAGGAAATGCCGAATTCTGCTTGGATTTCAAAAAATGTAAAAGAGTGGGTTAACATCATTGAAGATTCGATCGGTGTGAAACCGATTATCTATTGCCCATGCAGAATGTACAGCCAACATCTGGAGTCTGTATTGAGCGATGAATACCACCTCTGGATTGCTGATTATAGAAAAAATCCTCCAGGATGCAATTGGACCTTCTGGCAAAAAACCGATCGCCATCGATTAAATGGTATCGCTGGAAATGTTGATTACAATGAGTTCAGAGGAAACATTCTAGATCTTCAAGAAATATTAATTGACTAATCAGTCAACAAAAAGTCAACTGAAAAGTTGACTTTTTTTTAGGATTGAATTCGATAGCCACGTAAGAATTCTTCAACGAGCATTCTTTTCTTTCCTTCTAATTGCAAATCTTCGACAGCATATTGCCCGTCCATACAACCAAAGTGAATGAAAGTTTTACCATCTGAATGGACTTTTCCGGGAGCTAAATTATTTTCTGAATTGGTTTTCTTTCCTTGATAAATACGCAGGTTTTTACCATCCAATAGAGTCCATGCACAAGGAAAGGGAGACATCCCACGGATAAAATCGTGCACATTTTGCAGCGACTTGTTCCAGTTGATCTGTGCAATTTCTTTGGATAACTTTGGAGCCAAGCATGCATCCTCTTCTTGATGAATCAGTGTTTCTTGTAAAATAGAAATCGCTTCTCCTTTGGCAATTTTTTCTACGGTATTGCAAAGTGTCTCCGCACCAATGTGCATCATTTTGTCGTGAACCTCGCCGAGTGTTTCATTCTCACCAATGGGAATTGTCGTGCGGTCTATAATGGCTCCTTGATCGATGTGCTCATTGATGAAAAAAGTGGTGACTCCCGTTTCTTTTTCTCCGTTGATAATGGCCCAATGAATGGGCGCCGCCCCGCGATATTTGGGCAACAATGACCCATGTAAATTGATGGTGCCTTGCGCTGGCATTTTCCAAACAACTTCTGGTAACATGCGAAAGGCAACCACAACAAATAAGTCAGCGTTCCATTCGGAAAGCGCTGATAAAAATGCGGGGTCTCGCAATTTTTCAGGTTGTAAAAGAGGCAATTGATGTTTGATCGCACAATCTTTTACAGCACTGGTCATGATTTTTTGCCCCCTTCCCGCAGGCTTATCTGTGGCTGTAACAACTCCAACAACATGAATTCCTCTATCAATCATCCGCTCCAATGTGGTGACTGCAAATTGAGGAGTTCCCATGAACACGACTCGCAATGTTTTCATGCTACAAAGATGCATCGTTTTTAGGCTTCCAAGCATTGTTATCCTACCTTTGTATCATGGACGAGGAAAAGAAAGAATTACTGAGACAACGCCTGAATGAAATACACATTTGGCCGAGTATATACATGTACAAATTCATCTTCGAAAAGAATGAAGAAAAATTAATCGCACTCAAATTAATCTTTGGTGAAAGTGCGCAATTTTCAGTTCGGGAAAGTTCAGGTGGAAAATATGTCAGCTTGACCATCAAAGAAATGATGATGGATGCAGAGACGATTTTTGTCCGTTACGATCACGTTGGAAAATTAGATGGAATAATCAGTTTGTAATATGTCACAAATAGAAATTTTAAGAAATCTACTGCTTATATCACTCTTGACCATGTTGATTTACATCATGTACAAGCGATTGATTCATTTGATGCAACGTCAAAATACAATGGCCAAATATCCTTCCTTGGATGCCGCGTGCACTTGGGATGGATCGATGGTTTATCTCGGTATGACAATCGAAAGAAACATGGAGATTGAAGTGATGGCAGTTTGCGATGACAGCCAATGGTGCCAAGAAATTTTCAAAGGCTCTGTCAATCAAGGGCATCACAATTATGGATTGGAAACAGTACATCTTCCTGCTGGAAAATATCATTTTCAAATTACAACCCCTCATGAAAAAGCCATGAGGTATTTTCATGTGGCATGATTCCATTGGCTGAACGAATGCGCCCAAGGTCTTTGTCTGATTATGTCGGACAAAGCGCTCTTTTAGGAGAAAATGGGCCATTGCGCAGAGCCATAGAGTCGGGAAGAATACCGAGCATGATTTTGTGGGGACCGCCTGGTGTGGGAAAAACCACTTTGGCAAGTGTAATCGCCGAGTGCGTGGATCGCCCTTTCAAAGCACTTTCTGCTATCAATAGTGGAGTAAAAGAAGTGCGTGAAGTGATTGATGAGGCAAAGCGAACAGGGTTGTTTCAAAAATCAACGATTTTATTCATCGATGAGATTCATCGATTTTCAAAAAGTCAGCAAGATGCTTTACTAGGCGCAGTGGAGAAGGGTTGGATTACTCTGATTGGCGCAACAACAGAAAATCCTTCTTTTGAAGTCAACTATGCATTGCTATCGCGATGCCAAGTCTACGCCTTGGAACCGCATTCCCGTGAGGACTTGGAGTCATTGCTCAAGCGAGCAATCTCTGAAGATGAAGTTTTAAAAACAAAGTCGATTCAAATTCAAGAAACGGAAGCTTTGATTCGACACAGTGGAGGTGATGCTCGAAAATTATTGAACGTTCTGGAATTGGTTGTGGACTCTTTGGGTGAGCATGTGATCATCACCAATGAGGCGGTCAACAAATGGTCGTCATCTCAAACAGCGCACTATGACAAGCATGGCGAGCAACACTATGATATCATTTCTGCTTTTATCAAAAGTATTCGCGGAAGTGATCCGCAAGCTGCGGTGTACTATTTGGCTCGAATGATCGTTGGGGGAGAAGATCCCATGTTCATCGCGCGCCGCATGATGATATTGGCGGCTGAGGACATCGGACTGGCCAATCCCAACGCGCTCCTCATTGCCAATGCAACTTCGCAAATTGTCCATCAGGTGGGTTTTCCTGAGGCAAGAATTCCTTTGAGTGAATGTGCCATTTACTTGGCCACCTCACCCAAGAGCAACACTGCCTATATGGCCATTGATGCGGCTATTGCTAAAGTGAAAGAAACGGGTGATCTGCCCGTTCCATTGCATTTGCGAAATGCTCCAACCAAACTGATGAAAGAATTGGGTTATGGTCAGGAGTACCAATACGCACATGCTTTTCCAGGCAATTTTATTTTACAACAATATTTACCCGACGCGGTGCAAGCCGAGTATTTTTACTTACCGGGCAACAATGCCAAAGAAGTGGCCATCGACCAATGGTTGAAAGCCAAGTGGGGTGATTTTAAAAACAAAAAATGAAAAAAGAAAATATACCCGTCATACAATTAAAACCAGGAAAGGAATCTTCATTGCGAAGATCGCATCCTTGGGTTTTCTCTGGAGCCATCGCCAGCGTCAATCAAATGCCTCAAGCGGGTGAATGGGTAAAGGTGGTCGATGCTCAAGGCCGTTTTTTAGGTGCAGGTCATTACCACGAGGGTTCAATCGCCGTGCGAATCTTGACCTTCAAAGACGTAGATATCGACTTGGATTTTTGGATCAATCAATTGACTATTGCCTGGCAATCGCGAATTTCTTTGCACTTGAATCAAAAAGAAAAGAATACCATATTTAGATGGATCCACGGAGAAGGAGATGGCTTGCCTGGTTTGATCATGGACGTCTATGATACAACGGTTGTGATTCAACCGCATACACTGGGAATGTACAACGAGGCAGAAATAATTGCCAAAGCCATTGAGGTGGTTGCTCCTGAATTGGACACGATTTACTTAAAGCCTTCCGAAAAACAAATGGAAGCCAATGCGCAATATTTGAAGGGCGAAAAGACCCAAGCCGTTGCATTGGAGCATGGATTGAAATACAATATCGATTGGGAAAAGGGACAGAAGACAGGTTTTTTTATCGATCAACGCGAGAATAGAAGATTACTCGGTGAAATGTCAACCAATAAAAAGGTATTGAATACATTTTGTTATTCGGGAGGATTTTCGTTAACTGCCTTACAAGGGGGTGCAAGTCATGTCGACAGTTTGGATAGCTCACAACATGCGTTGGATCTAACGTTACAGAATGTGGCATTGAATGGATTTGATGAAAGCAAACATGCGGTCATCAAGGCGGATGCTGTTGAATACATCAAGACCGTTGGAAATGATTATGATATCATTGTTCTTGACCCTCCCGCTTTTGCGAAACACTTGAGTGCCAAACACAAGGCCGTGCAAGGTTATCGCAAGATCAATGAAGCTGCAATCAAAAAAATAAAACCGGGCGGATTGATTTTTACGTTCTCTTGTTCTCAAGCGGTAGACAAGGAAACTTTCAAAGGGGCTATTGTCGCTGCGGCTATTGACGCAGGACGTCGAGTGAAAATTTTACATCAACTGCATCAACCCGCTGATCATCCGATCAGCTTGTTTCATCCTGAAGGAGAATATTTAAAAGGTTTGGTACTTGAAGTTATTTAAAATGAAAAGAAAAAAAATTGCTGCGGGCAATTGGAAGATGAACTTCCTTCCGCAAGATGTCGATCAATTCATCGAAACGTTTCAACCGAACACAGCGAATGCTGAGGTAATGATTGGTGCGCCTTCCATTTATTTGGAGCGCCTACTGGCATTGAAAACAAAAGGCGTTCAGATTTTAGCCCAAGATGTTAGTATCCACGAAAAGGGTGCTTTTACGGGTGAAGTTAGCGCCGAAATGTTGGCGGCCTTAGGTGTCAACGGTGCAATTGTCGGTCACAGTGAGCGAAGAACTTACCACCATGAAACAGATGAGATCATTGGTCAAAAAGTAAATGCATGTCTTCGTGCGCACATTACCGCGGTGTATTGTTGCGGCGAATTGTTGGCAGAACGTCAAGCGGGTCATCAAGAGAAAGTGGTTGAGCAGCAAATTCGAGTGGCGTTGTCTCATTTAACAAAAGAAGAAGCTGTAAAAATTGTGGTTGCTTATGAACCGGTTTGGGCCATAGGAACTGGCGTTACGGCTTCTGATGAACAAGCGGAAGAGATGCACGCTTTTATTCGTCAAGTGATGTCAGCCATATGGGATGCGGATACAGCAGCGCAAATCAGAATTTTATACGGTGGTAGTGTCAATGCCGCCAATGCCGATGCGCTTTTCGCTTGTCCCAATGTGGACGGCGGTTTGGTCGGTGGTGCTTCTTTAAAAGTGAGTGACTTCACTTCAATTTGTCAAAGTGCGAATGCATGAATTATTCTGAAGTAAATTTTACCATTGATCCGCTGATTCCCAATCGTGAAATCTTAACGGTGTATTTGGCCGATATGGCTTTTGATAGTTTTGTGGAAACAGACAATGGATTGCAAGCCTATGCTCCAACCAACGAGTTGGACATGGGAGCATTGCAATCGGCGGTGGATACGGTCATGCAAATGGGCGCTGCCATTACTTTTTCAGTTCAAGAAATCGAACAGCAGAATTGGAATGCCACTTGGGAAAGCCAATTTGACCCCATCGAAGTTTCGGATTCCTGCAGAGTCCGAGCACCATTCCACGAAGACAAAGGACTTCCTTTTGAATTGATCATTGAACCCAAAATGAGTTTCGGAACAGGGCACCACGCAACAACTTTTTTGATGTTGACCGAGATGTTAACCATGTCTTGGACGGGCAAGAAAGTTTTGGATATGGGGAGCGGAACTGGAGTCTTGGCCTTCTTAGCGGAGAAATCTGGCGCCGAAAGTATTGATGCCATTGATATTGACGATTGGGCTTTTGAAAATGCCATTGAAAATGCAGCAAGAAACAACTGTCCAAAAACAAAAGTTATTTTGGGAGGAGCAGAGTGTATCACAGATCAATATGATGTCATCATCGCAAACATCAATCGAAATATTTTGGTCAAAGATGGTGGTGTGTATGCCACTCATCTGAACCAAGGAGGATCTCTTCTTTTGAGTGGATTCTATGAAGAAGATCAACCCATTTTATTAGAAGCTTTTTCAGGATTTCAATTAAACAATATTCGTGTGAAAGATGGGTGGTGCATGTTGCACTTAATCAAAATGTAAAATGAAATTTCGCTTTCTCTTTGTTGCATGGATGTTGTCAAAATTGACTTTGGCACAGGTTCCGGATTGGGGACTAATATTTCCCCAAGATGAAGTGACAAAGATGTACATCACCATTCCATCAGATTCATTGAATTTAATGCTATCTGATCCTTACTTGGGAAATGGTCATGAGTTTCCTGCTGCGTTTCGATATGTATCGAATGGTTTGATTGACACTGTGGATGTGGTTGGTATCCGAACCCGCGGTAATACGTCGTTGCAAGCCGGAAAGAAATCATTCAAGCTTGATTTTTCTGTACCGGGTAGTGTCGGTAAATGGAATGGATTCAGAGAACTCAATTTAAACGGAAGTCATAATGATCCCTCCATGATGCGCGCTAAAATTGTTTGGGATATCATTCGCCATTTCGAATTACCGGGATCTCGTGTATCATTTACAGAGTTGTATATCAATGATGAATACAAGGGTTTGTATAGCAATGTAGAATTCATCGATGATCAATTCACAAAGCATTATTTTCAAGAGAAAACGGGCAATCGTTGGAAGTGCTTGTATCCGGCGACTCTCGAGTATTTGGGACCCAATGGTTCCGCTTATCAAGTCAACACCTCATGGGGAACCCCAATTTATGGATTGGAAAACAACACCCAACTCAACGATTACCAGTCATTGGCGGATTTCATCAATTGCCTGAACAACAACAATAGCGCTGATTTTGCTTGTGCACTTCGCAAAATATTTGATGTAGATCGATTTTTACAATATCTCGCGATTGACATTGTTACGGGTAACTGGGATGGTGGTTCTTTTAACAAGAATAATTTCTACATCTATCAAAACGACAATACGCATCGATTAGAATATATACCTTATGACTTGGACAACACACTTGGCGTGGATTGGTTCAACATCAATTGGGCAACTCAAAATATTTACAATTTCGATGGAGATAATAATCTCATTTTGTATCAGCGAATGATCAATACGCCTGAATTCAAAGGGTTGTTGAGCTACTACATCCAACAGGTTTCTCAATATGTCGTTTCGAATGAATTCACCACTCACTTGCAGCAAATGTTGTCCATGATTACTCCATCTGCTTTGGCTGATACCTATCGTACTTTGGATTATGGCTTTAATGACAACGACTTTTTGAATTCGCTCAATGTGGCTTGGGGCAATCATGTAACATACGGAATCTTGCCTTATTTCAATCTGAGAAGTTCTTCTGCGCTGCAACAGTTATCGAATACGATCACGCCTACTTTGGCGCATAGTTTTCGTTCATTCCAACACAATGATACGCTTACCGTTCAATTCATGGCGCCCGTTGCTATCAATGGATTCGGATATCGATGGGAGGCCGAGTCAATATGGATCCCGGCGACCCCTATAATGGTATACGATGGAATTCAGGATAATTTATTTCAGTATGATTTGCCTTTGCAGAGTTACAATGGTTCTTTGATTTTTCAAACTTCTATCAACTCAATCAATCCTAATCCTTGTCAATCCTATTGGATACATGTAGGCTTAGATTCTTTGGGTTTATTTGTGAATGAATTGTCACCCGCTGGCACCAACAGTGCCGCAGATGAATCTGGACTGCATGAAGATTGGATTGAATTATACAAAGAGCAAGGTAGTATGGTCAATTGGAACGACATCTGGATTACAGATGATGCCAATGATCCCAATAAATGGAAATTTAAAAATGTATCGTCAAGCATAGGTCCTTTTCTCCTGTTGTTTGCGGATGATCAGCCCAACGAAGGCTACAAGCATGTGTCATTTAGTTTGAACAACGTATCGGAGTTTGTTGGTGTTTCTTATGTCGATCAGGGAGAATGGCATTGGTTGGATTCAATCTCCTACAGTAACGTACCAGCAAATGCTTCTTTTGGAAGAGCGGTTGACGCGCAAGTTCCATGGATTAATTTTTCTACCGCTACTCCCAATGCCTCCAATTCAAAGGTGATTGGAATAACTGAAAATGCGTTGTACAATTTCGTTTACCCCAACCCAACTTCAGAAATTTTGTATTTTTCAAAGTCGAATTTTGTGAAGGTGCTGAACTCAACCGGAGGTGAAGTATTATCCTTGAGGAATGTCGCTTCTATCGATGTGCGTCATTTGTCCAATGGATTGTACATTTTGCAAACAGAAAATGGTCATTGGTCATTCATCAAATCGGATTGATATGAAGAAGTTGAATTTGTGGAAGATCAAATTACTCTTATTCATTTCGGTGATTCAGCCCAGTGTTCACGCATTTGGGCAATTAACCCATCAAGTCGGCAATACAACATTGACTGAGTACGATGTGGTGACAGGAATCAACCTTCCTTGGGAATTGGTTTGGGGTCAAGATGATTTCATTTGGTGCACTTTACGTTCTGGTAAGGTACTGCACATCGATCCCTACACGGGAGCATACACGGAGTTGTTATCCAAAACTGTTCCGTACGGCGGGGCTACTGAGCCTGGAATGTTGGGCTTGGCTTTACATCCCGATTTTCCTGACACATCAAAAGTTTATATTGTTTACAATTACAACGAGGGTCAAAATGTCAAAGAAAGAATTTCATCGTTCACTTACAATGGATCTGCTCTAGTCGACGAAGTGGTCCTGATAGATGCCATAGCTGGAAATGGTATTCACAATGGTTCTCGTATTGTCATCTCTCCAGATCGAAAAATTTTCATGACAACTGGCGACACAGGCGATGGAGGCGTTTCCAGCCAAAATCTAAGTTCGCTCAACGGCAAAGTTTTGCGAATGAACTTGGATGGTTCTTTTCCTGCAGATAACCCTTGGCCCAATTCGTATGTGTTTAGTTATGGCCATCGAAATGGTCAAGGACTTTGCTGGGGGCCGAATGGCGCGCTCATCGAAAGTGAGCATGGTCAAAACAACAGTGACGAGCTCAATGCAATTCTTCCGGGAAAAAATTACGGATGGCCGCAAGTGGAAGGCGCTTGCAATACAACCACTGAGATGGCTTATTGTGCCGCGAATCCTATTCAAGAGCCTTTGCTAGAGTGGTCACCTTGCCGAGCGGTATGTGGACTCGAATACTACACGCACCCTGCAATTCCAGAATGGCAGAATTGTATTTTGATGGCAGTATTGGGTGGATTAAATTCTCAATATGAAAGGTTGTCCGTTATTCATTTCACAGCTTCTGGCGAAGTTGCATCATGTGTTGATTCAGTGGATACTTATTTCCAATCTTTTAATCAACGTATTCGCGATATCTGCGTCAATCCGCATACAGGCTCTGTTTATCTCGCCTTCAATGGGGTCAATTATCCTGGATATGGTCCGAATATCATCAAGGAATTTCGCAATGAAAATTATATCAATTCGATTCCAACAAAATCCATTGCTCCCATTATTGAATTATTTCCCAATCCTGCGCATGATGAATTTCAAATGAAAGTATCTCCAGCTTTGATTGGAAGTCATTTTGAAGTATTTGATTTCAAAGGACAAAAAATCGAGGAGGGAAACATTACGCAAGTTGCAAACCATTTCTACACGAGTCAATGGAGTTCGGGAAAGTATTTCGTTCGTGTGTTGAATGCAAATCAAGCCGTTTCAAAAACCTTTATCGTGGAGTAATGCTGTCAAGAGTTTTCTGGTCGGGGGTATTATTGGTTACAACGATTCATTCATCCAGTGCGCAAATTGTAGATACACTCTGGCAATTGCCGAGTTCGGGAAATGAATTGGTCGTTTCGGCTTTTTCTTTTCATCTTTCCCCCAAAAAAAGAACCTATGCTTCAGGGGTGTTGAACTATAAACAACTGATGTCAGGCGATGGATCTTCAATTCAATACGCAATCAATACCATTCCAGGGGTGTTTTATGAATCCCGCGGAAATGGAGGAAGTCCGCGTATCAATATTCGTGGCTCTATGTTTCGATCGGCCTATGGCGTGCGCAATGTGCGTTTGTATTGGGAAGGATTTGCGCTGACCTCAGCCGACGGAACTTCTCCTATCGAAGTGATCGATCCTTCTTGGATGGAGTCGCTGGAAGTGGTCAAGGGCCCCGCGAGTGTTCAATATGGCAATGGCGCGGGTGGAGCTCTTTTAATGTCTTCTCATCACAGTGAACCTGAGAAAATTTCGGTTCGATATTACCAAGCTCTGGGTAGTTTTGGTTTCAATCAAAGAAACATAAGAGCAACTGTACCATTGCCATCTATGCGCATACTAAGTCGCAGATATCTCACTGTGTATTCTTCCCAATCACAGACCAATGGTTACCGCGAACAAGAAGCAAATCAGCGCAACATGCTGATGTTGGTCTTGCGCAAAAAAATCAGTATTCCTTGGTTCGGATTCCGAAATAGTTATGTCGGCAGAGGGGAGAATATCACGGTTGTTCAAGGTTACAACGGCGGCTGGCAGTTGCCGGGAAGTTTAACTGAATCTGAAGCGCGCATCAATCCGCAACAAGCTCGACCTTATTCTATTGCGCAAGACGCTCATCTGAATCGGTCGCGTTGGATGTTGGGTTTCGGTCAAGATAGACAAGGTGAACGCTGGAATTTCATGTGGCGCACGGCTTGGGTTTTGAATCAAAAGGAAAATCCTTATGGGACATCTTCAGCCAATCAAGGTTTCAAAAAGGAGAAAGGGATAGGCAGAAATGCCCGTGTGAATTTGAATTATCATTTGATTGAAAATGAAAATACCAGCATTGAATGGATAGTGGGAGGTGAGTGGCAGCAGGAAAATTATCTCATCCATGAATACGTGAATGAATCGGGAAAACCAGGTGCTGAAAAGTATCATTTTGTCGTGGATTACAACCAAGCTTTTGCTTATTCTGCTTTGCAATGGAAATGGAAAAATAAGGCACTGTTAGAAGCAGGAGCAGCCAATCATTTGACAAAGGCTAATGTGGATGGTGAATATGGCCCCAATAATTTCAATGATCAAATCAACTGGAAACCGGGATGGACTCCTCGTGTTGCTTGCAGTTGGGAACCCTTCTCGAATTTCGTATTGTTTGCTTCCACCGCAAAAGGATTTTCCAATCCCAATTTTTTCGAGCAGGTGGATTATCAAAATGCACAATACAACAATGGGCTTGCTCCAGAATTGGGACAGCAAAAAGAATGTGGTGCTCGTTGGATCAAAGAGAATTTTTCTATCGAAGGGGTCTTGTATCAGCAGAAATTGAAGTCTTTGATTTTGCCAACCTCCATCACCATAGACTCGCCTTGGTCGTATGCCAATTCCGGAAAATCTAAAGTGCAGGGTGGAGAGTGTTCCATCAAAAAAAAATGGAAATACAAAAACAATGAGTGGGAAATTCAATCGGCTTTTCATTGGGGTGATTACCGTTGGACGCAATGGTCTTTGGCCAATCAAAATTATGATGGCAAAAAAATTCCTGGCAATAGTGGACATGCTGCACATCTCATGTTGACCTATTCACATGATCAAAGTTTCTTTGTTATTCTGCAAGATCAATGGATCGATAGAATGGCATTGAACAATAGCAATACGATTTTTTCTAACCCATACCACATTTTCAATGGCAAGGTCATGGGTGTTTTCGGTGAATCTTTTTTACGGGATGGTGCTGGATACATGAAGTGGGAAGTGGGTGTCAATAACATATTGAACGCCCGCTATTGTTCCTTTTGGCAATGGAATGACAGCAACAATCGCTTTTACAATCCTTCACCTTCTAGAAACTTTTATACGGGATTGACTTGGTTCTTTTCAAAATAGGTAACTTTGGTTCATGACTTTTTCGATTCAATCCCCATTTGAGCCTTCAGGCGATCAACCCAATGCCATCAAGCAATTGGTGAAGGGAATTGAATCAGGTGAGAAATTTCAAACTTTGTTGGGTGTGACGGGTTCTGGAAAAACATTTACGGTGGCCAATGTGATCCAACAAACGGGTCGCCCTACTTTAATTCTTTCTCACAACAAAACATTGGCCGCTCAGTTATACGCGGAATTCAAAGCTTTCTTTCCAGATAATTTGGTGGAGTATTTTGTCAGCTATTACGATTACTACCAACCGGAAGCTTACTTGCCGGTGACCAATACCTACATCGAAAAAGATCTGGCCATCAACCAGGAAATTGAGCGCATGCGACTCAGTGCTACTTCGGCATTGCTTTCGGGAAGAAGAGATGTAATTGTGATCGCGAGTATCTCTTGTATTTATGGTATCGGCAATCCTTCGGAATTCAATAAGTCGGTGATCGATATCAAAAAAGGCCAAAAGATGAGCCGTCAAGGTTTCTTGCACAAGCTTGTGGAATCTTTGTATTCAAGGGCATTGGTTGATTTTGGTCGCGCTACTTTTCGAGTCAATGGAGATACTGTTGATGTGTATTTGGCCTATGCTGAACATGCAATTCGCGTTGTATTTTGGGATAACGAAATAGAATCCATCCATTCCATCGATCCAGCTTCTGGAAAAAAAATGATGGCGTTTGAGGCAACAAGAATCTATCCGGCAAATTTGTTTGTGACGAGCAAAGACACGATGAATGAAGCAATTTGGGAGATTCAACAAGACATGGTCAAACAAGTGGAAGCTTTCAATCGAGAAGGAAAAACGACAGAGGCCAAGCGATTGGAAGAACGTGTAACTTACGATATCGAAATGATGAAAGAGTTGGGATACTGTTCCGGTATTGAAAACTACTCGCGTTATTTCGATCGTCGTGAACCGGGTCAACGTCCTTTCTGTTTGATGGATTATTTTCCGAAAGACTACATTTTGGTAATCGATGAAAGCCACGTAACCGTCTCACAGGTGAGTGCAATGTTCGGCGGTGATAGAAGTCGTAAAGTGAATTTGGTAGAGCATGGTTTTCGATTGACCTCAGCTATGGACAATCGACCATTAAAATTTGATGAATGGGAAATGATGCAGAATCAAGTCATTTTCGTTTCAGCAACGCCTGCCGATTATGAATTGACGAAGTGTGAAGGGGTAGTAGTGGATCAGGTGGTTCGCCCCACTGGGCTTTTGGATCCACCCATCGAAATTCGTCCTACCAAAAACCAAGTAGACAATTTGTTGGAGGAAATTCGCAAGACGGTCGCTGCGGGAGAACGAGTGCTGGTAACGACTTTGACCAAAAGAATGGCCGAGGAATTGGCAAAATATTTCGACAAAATCAACGTTCGTTGCCGATACATTCATAGTGAAGTGCAAACATTGGATCGAATAGAAATTTTAAGAGGCCTACGTGAAGGTGAGTTTGATGTGCTCATCGGCGTCAATCTTTTGAGAGAAGGATTGGATTTACCAGAGGTTTCTTTGGTGGCCATCATGGATGCGGACAAAGAAGGATTTTTGCGCAGCAATCGCTCGTTGACACAAACTGCAGGACGTGCTGCAAGAAATATCAATGGTCGTGTCATCTTCTACGCCGATAAAATCACCGATAGCATGAAAGCGACGATGTCTGAGACTGAACGTCGACGTAATAAGCAAATTGAGTACAACGAACTACACGGCATCACTCCTCGTCAAGTGAAAAAGGATCACATCAGCACTGCACCGAAGAAGTTCTATGTTGAACCACTCGATGGTTCTATGCCAATGGCAGCGGATCCTGTCAATCAATATTTATCCAAAGATCAATTGCAGCATTTGTTGCAAACGACCAAAAAGCAAATGGAATCCGCAGCAAAGGAATTGGACTTTATGAATGCTGCTCGTTTGCGTGATGAAATGTTCCAAATTCAAAATCAATTAGAAAAAATAGAAGCATGAAATATCTAATGTTTACAATCGCAACGCTTGTCCTTTTAACGGCTTGCAAACCCAAGAAGCAAGCGGTAGTCTTAGAAGAAGATGGCCTGGGTGTGATGTCAGAAATGCTCGTGGGCGATGACAATTTCATTGAAATCAACAAAGATTATGTGGGTCCTGCCAATGGTGATCCTTTCTCCATTAATGCGGTGGAAGTAAAAGGTGATTCGTTGTATGTTTCTGTACAATACAGCGGAGGTTGTCAAACGCATTCGTTCAAAATGATTTCGAATGGAAACTTTTTAAAAAGCTTGCCTCCTCAATTGCCTTTGTATTTGGAGCACAAATCCAATGGTGACAATTGCCGAGCTTTGAAAATGGAGACGCTGGTTTATGACATCAAGCCATTGCGCAGCACGCAAACCAAGAAGGTCAAAATTTTTGTCAATGATGACAAAGAGAAGATGGTCGAATATTCTTGGAAATAATCCATGAATCCACGTTTCAAAGAAATTCTTTCAAAAGGTTCGATTTTGCTGGGTGGCTCTGCGCTTGCCCAGCTTTTTACTTTTTTGTCTTACCCCATTTTGTCGCATTGGATTCACGCAGACAAATGGGCAACATTTGGCGTTTTCTCAGCTGTTGTGACTTTGTTTGCTGTAATGGCCAATGGTGGATATGAGCAAGCAATTCTGTTACCCAAAGAAAACGAAAAGGCAGTTGCACTTTGGAAATTGTGCAAACGCTATACAGGAGGTATCGCGCTTTTAAGCGTTATTCTTTTATTGGTCAAGGGAATGTACAAACCTGAATGGCTGAATGAATTGCACTTTTCGGGAATCATCATTGCTATTTTTTCAAGTGTCTATTTCGAAGGCAGTATCATCAGCACAGTTAACCTGCTGAATAGGGCTGAGCGATACAAAACGTTGGCAACAGGAAGAGCCATTCAAGCAGCAACTACTTTGCTGGTTCAGTTGCTTATGGCCTATCAATGGCCATACTTTCATAGTGTGTTGATTTGGGGATGGGTGGCTGGTCAAATGGTTCATTTTCTCTGGTTGAATTTTCATGCGCAGAATTGGATCAATACAAATCTAATTGTTGAGGGAAGTACTTTTCAAGTTGCTTCAGAGTACAAAAGATTTTTTAAATTTTCGGTCGCTTCTTCCTATATCAATACATTGTCCCGTCAATTGCCTTTTTTAATCTTACCGTTCTGGATCACGGATGAATTACTGGGACAATTTACTTTTGCTCACAAAATTTTAAGCGCTCCTCTTGGGTTGATTGGTGCGACCATCACGCAGGTTTTTAATGCACAGTCCAGTCAAGCCAAACGAGGGGAAATAGCACCCATACATACTTTGACGCAACAGTGGTCCAAATGGATGTTGTTTCTGGGACTGCCTGTTTTAATCATGTTGATGGGTTGGGGCCCTTCCATTTTTGAATGGTTGTTCAGCGATGAATACAAAATTGCTGGTGAGATGGCGCAATGGTTATCACCTTGGTTGTATCTCTTGTATTGGATCAGTCCTTTGTCCAATTTGATCAGCATTGAAAACAAATTAAAGCAACATTTTTGGTACAACTTGGCGCTGCTTTTGGCGCGTTTCATTGTCCTTTTGGGACTGGCTACTTCTCTTTCTGGCGAATGGGCAGTTGCGGGATATTGTATGGTCGGAGCTTTATTTGCTTTGGGAATGCTCATCTGGCTTTGGATGCTTTCTCGCGATATGAAGCCTTGGAAAGAAAAGCCCAGAGCGGGTTCTGGAATGACCATCCTGTTCACTGGGGATGTATGTATCTCTGGTCGTTTTGAAAAAGCGATGTATGAAAATCGAGAAATTTTTAGTGTTGACATTCTTCAAAAATTTTCAGCGGCTCAAGCCGTATGCATCAATTTTGAGGGAGCTGAATTTGCGACTGCATCCCCTCGAAAGCAAGGAGAGGCAGTGACCAATGCTGCTGGTAGCATTGATTATTTATCAGTCAGAGGAGTTAACGTTTTCAATTTGGCCAATAACCACACTTTGGACAAAGGAGTTGAAGTAGCTGCCGAAACTGTACGAAAAATTTTACACAGAGGTGATGTATGTGTGGGAATGAATGACAAAGGCCAATTCTCTTTAGATGCGCACTACATCTGTTTTGGAGGATTGACAGTGGCTATTTTAGCCATTGAGGAGGGGAACAATCGTTGGGATACAAGTCAACTCAAGCGTGAACTTGTCGAGATTCGCGAAAATGCCGATTATATCGTTTTGCAATACCATGGAGGAGAGGAGTATTCCAATATCCCATTTCCATTCAAACGCAATCGATTGGATCATCTGATGCATTTGGATATTGATGCAGTCATTGCACATCACCCACATATCGCACAACCGATGATTCATCAGAACAACAAATGGGTAGCTTATTCACTAGGCAATTTTGTTTTTGATATTGATGAGCACAAGGGAAGAGCTGGAGTCGATAAGGGGCTTATCGTTGAAATGACCATCGATAAAAATGGATTGACTTGCAAAGGAATTCCTGTCACAGTCAATGCGGAATTGGGAATGGTGGAGGCGGATAATGCCAAAAGTTGGAATGAATTGCAAGTTCAGTTCTTTCAATTCTCTTATTGGAGACAATGGTCTGCGGAGTGTCATCGAATTCGTACCGAAGAAGCGCAGTTGACTGCATTGAAGAAACTTTCGAGTTCACAAGTTGCCAATAGTACCGCATTTGCCTCGAAATGGAAATCATTGATGAATCCGCCGAGACGTTCATTGTTTTTAGGTGATATGTTGCACCGATTAATCTTTCGATTCCTATGACCTTACAATTCCTATTCTCTGATACTGTCGTTTTTCCTTGGTGCGTAGAGGGCAATTCTCGTTTTCGTGGTTTCGTATACGACCCGATGGGAAACAGGTTGGAAGGTAAATCCGCATTGGAATTTATTCGAAATGATATCCGTAAAAATTATCCAAGATTTCCTTTGAACTGGAATGGCCATTTTTCAGCTGTAATTGAAGACGAAGATGAATGTTGGGTAATTGCAGATCAAATAGGATCCTTCCCGATTTATTATTTCCAATCTGGAAATGATTGGTCAATAGCAGATGATGCGCGAATGATTGCGAAGGCTCATGATATCGAATTGAAAGGAGATTTGCTTCATTTCGAATTGTTTTCTATTTGTCCTCAAAACGAAACGTGTTTCAACGGAATTCATCAGCTTTTAGCAGGAGAGGTAATGCTATTAAACAATGGCGCCCTTCAATTGATGGAGCAAGGTTCTATTGCCCAAGGATCAAGTGCGCAACATACGGATTTAACGCAGACATGGAATGGAGTTGTGGATCGTCTCATCCAATCGGCCAATCCACGCAAATGGATTGTTCCATTAAGTGGAGGTTGGGATTCGAGACTGATTCTTTGCAGTTTGCTAGAGCGCGAGGTGAAGAATGTTGTTACATATACCTACGGAACTTCGAGTAGTTTTGAAGTGATAACTGCGAAGGGAATAGCAGAAGAACTAAATGTAGAATGGCATTTTATCGAATACAGCAATGAAGTCCTTCAATCTTTTTGGAGCGACGATGTTCAATCTTTTTTTAAACGAGAGAGCCGAGGGAGTCTGTCCATTCAAGAGCAAGAATTGTTTGCTTTAAAGGATTTGAAAAAGAAGGGCATTATCCGAAATGATGATGTCATCATCCCCGGCTATTGCGGAGATTTACTGGCCGGAAGTTATACCATGCCAGATGAAAGAAACGACAGTCCGTTCGATAGAAATAGAGCCGAACAATGGTTACATGCCCGGCATTTGTCTTTTTTGGGCGATAGCAAAATATATGATGAAGCAAGGGAATTGATTTTTTCTCAATTGTTTATTCAGCCCTTTGAAACCATGGGTGAGTGGAATTCGGTTTATGAAAAATGGTTCACCCAACAAAAGGTCTCCAAATATGTTCTGAGTGGGTTAAGAAGTTTCGAAGAAGTCGGTATCGAATGGCGCATGCCTTTATGGGACAGAGATTGGATGGACTTGTGGTACAGCCAATCTCTGCAAGTCAGATGGAATCGAATCAAATTCAAGCATTGGGCTTTGCAGCGTTATTTTGAACCCATGCAAGTATCTGGAGGTCTAAGTCTCGTTCCTGAATTCAAGTGGAATCCGTTCAAGGAGAAAATCCGCAGTCAGTTTCCACGATTCTTTTATCAATTAAAGTCTATATTGAATTTTAAAGATGATGCAGACATCAACAATGCAAGTCATCTAAAGAAAAGTTTAAGTGGTTTTTTATTACAACATCACATTCAGCCCAAAGTTAATCAGCTGAATCCTTTGCTAGCCCAATGGACATTGCATCAGTTTCGAAGTAAAGCGCAGTAGCCCACAACCCATCCTCCTAACCCTTAGCATATTAGCTATGAGTCGCGGAAAAAGCGAAAAAAAAAGATGAAAAAAGTTGATTAAAAACTTGTGTATGTAAAAAAAGGATGTACTTTTGCACCCGCTTTCAAAAACAAAACGTTCTTTGAGTCAAACGAAAGCCTTGATTGAGTAGAGTGTCATAAAATATATTTGAAAAAAATATGAAATAAATGTTGCAGGAAAGAAAAAAGGTTGTATGTTTGCCGCCCGGTTCGACAGAGGTTGAATCGAGTGAAGTGAAAAAATGAAGTTCTTTGAAATAATGCAGCGATAAATTTTAGGTAAGAAAACAAATACCTGTCAATGCCAGGAAACAAATTAAACTTT